>JAYSQA010000199.1:0-42935 GCA_043721775.1 Rhodobacterales bacterium | reverse complement strand
ACGCCAGGCTCATCACAAAGGCCTGCACGCCAAGGGCAGACAGGATGACGCGGATGATGTGCAGGACCGGCTGACGGGTTTTCAATCCCGACAAGCCCTGGCGCAGGACGAATGGCACCGAAAACACCAGTGCAATCGCATATTGCCAGAAGGTGTCGGACTGCGGCAGAAACTTCAGCTGACCGGTGATGACGAAGGTGATGGCGTTGGCAATGGCAAAGCAAACCCCTGCCAGCACCATGTAAAGCGCGCCGCGAAACGCGCCCGAGGTTATAGAGGGAAGGTTTAACTGATTCATGGGTGTCTCCTATCGACCACATAAATCAGGGGGATAAGCATGATCCTTCCGCCTCGACCGAGGCGGGCATGGGCCACACATTCTCTCTTTCATCCGGACTATACCGTCGGCCCCGGAGTTACACCGGATCTGCTGACCCTTTCTGCCTTGAAAGTTCGGGGCCGAAAGGCGCTCGCGGGCTATACCGCCGGTGGGGACTTGCACCCCGCCCTGAGAATACCGGGAAAAGTCCCGGAGTATCAAGTTTAACGGCACATCTGCGACAGGGCAAGTGGCGCTACGTGCGGCAATGCGGAGGCTTTGTGCAAAAAAGACGGGAAAAGGGGTCGTCTTTTGCTGCGGCGCTGATGTCCTGCGCAATCCCGAGGGTTGGCCTGCCGGGGCATGACCTGCGGCGGCGGGTCACTTTGCGTCAGACTTGCGTGACGCGCGATTTGGGGCCATCTGAAGGCCATGCGCCAGACCGCTGCCCAGTTTCTTGCCTCGCTGACCGCCCAGGGGCACCAGTCTTTGGCGCACCAGTCTTTGGGGCACCAGTCCCAGCGGGGTGAGTCGGTCATCTTGCTGCATGGGCTGGCGCGGACGGAAGCCTCGCTTCTGCTGATGGACGCGGCCTTGCGGGTGCAGGGCTATGAGGTGATCAACGACAGCTATCCCTCGACCAAAGCGTCATTGGCCGATCTGGTGGCCGATCTGGTTGCGGGGGTGGGGGCGCGGGTTGCACGCTGCGGGGTAAATCCGGACGGCACGGCGCGGCGGGTGCATTTCGTCACGCACTCGATGGGGGGCATCCTGCTGCGGCTGTATCTGCGCGATACAAGGCCCCCGGCTTTGGGCCGGGTGGTGATGCTGGCCCCCCCCAATCAGGGGTCCGAGGTGGTGGATGCGCTGGGTGGCCTTGCGGCGTTTCACTGGGTCAACGGACCTGCCGGGGCGGAACTGGGCACCGGGCCGGACTCGTTGCCACGCAAACTGCCGCCCGCCGATTATGAGGTGGGGGTGATTGCCGGAACCCGCAGCCTGAACCCCTTGTTCTCTCGCCTGTTGCCGGGGCCGGATGACGGGACGGTGTCTGTCGCCTCGACAAGGTTGAAGGGGATGACGGCGCATCTGACATTGCCGGTCAGCCATACCTTCATGATGAACTCTCCGGAAGTGATCGCCCAGACGCTGAACTTTCTGGACAAGGGCCACTTTGCCCCGGGGCTGACCCGGCGGGCAGCGCTAACGTCGTTGTTTGCGCCGCCGGGCAGGCCTACGCTTGAAAGCTGAATGGTCCAAGGTCGTGGCCAAGGTTGCGCCCCGAACTTGCGCCCCGAACTTGCGCCCGAAAGGCTTTGCCATGCCCAACCAATACGCCCTGCTTGCCCGCCGCATCGCGGAACAATCCGGCCGCCCGCGCGCCTTCACCCTCGCCTCGGCGGTGATTGTGCTGTGGATCGTCACCGGGCCGCTGTTTGGCTTTTCCGACACCTGGCAGTTGGTGATCAACACCGGCACCACGATTGTCACCTTCCTGATGGTGTTCCTGATCCAGAACACCCAGAACACTGACAGCAAGGCGTTGCAGATCAAGCTGGACGAGCTGATCCGCGCCACCAAGGGCGCCCACAACGCGCTGATGGATCTTGAGGAACTGGAGGAAAGCCACCTGCTGGTCTTCCGCCAGCGCTATGAAAAACTGGCGGCTGCCGCGCGCGCGGGTCTGGCTCTGGGTCTGGACGATACCGATACACCAGAGGCGCTGTAGCGCCGCAGCCGGGGGCCGCGCTGACAGCCCCAGCCGCCAGCGGCCTGCGCTGTCATGCCGGGCAGATGTGGCTAGGCTCAGACCGTGAGTTGCGGCCCGCCAAGGCCACCTGGCGGCAGCGCTTGGGCAGCGCCAGTCCAGACCGCACAAGCCCACCGTCAGAAATATGCCCGATACCCCACCTGACTATGCCCCAACCTGGTTGATGCGGCCGCGCAGCTGATTGCAGAACCGTGCGAAAGCCTTTGCGGAATTCAGCGTTGCGGCCCAAAGCTGCGGTCATATTCCTAACAGATTTTCCCCATGCCAATCATCGAAGCCTTTCAAGCCTCTGATCAGACGCAGTGTTTACTGCGACATGTTCCGCCTGACCCGCCAAACCTGAACCTTCACGCCCAACCCTTTCAGTCTGCTGGATTTCACCGTGTCCGTTAAGGTATCCAGCCTGACGCGTCCTGATCATAGGGTCCAGGGTAGTCCTTGGGGCTTGGCGCGCAAGCCAAGGGCGTCCGGCAGGGCTGGCAAGACACCATCATTGGCGGCTTGCGAAATGACATATTGAAAGCTGGCGGCGGGGCCGAAGGCTTCATCTTTGGTACTGGCACCGGACAAGACCATATCTGTGCTTTCAAAATGGGTCCCTGCAAGATCGCCAACCAGTCGAGGGCTGCGACCTTCGCCGCCCTGACGATCCCGCAAAGCGGCGCGCACACTGTCATCAGCTTCGGCACGATCAAGATCACGCTTGATGGCATTGACGACGCCACGGTGACGGCGGCCAGTTTCCGGTTCGCGGACGTCCCGCCCCGGCAGGGTAAGGGCAAGGCCGCTGCCCTCACGGCCTCGTCGGCTGGAACTACGCCTGCGGTTTCACCCGGTTGACATGCCCCATCTTGCGCCCCGGCGTTGGCGCGCCCTTGCCGTACAGGTGCAGTGCGGCATGACGCTCGCGCGCAAGTTTGGGCACTTTAAGGACGTCATCGCCAATCAGGTTCTCCATCACCACGTCAGAATGGCGCGACCCGTCACCCAAAGGCCAGCCGGTGATGGCGCGGATATGCTGTTCGAACTGGTCCACCGCACAGCCGTTCTGCGTCCAGTGACCCGAGTTGTGGACGCGGGGCGCGATTTCGTTGACGATCAGGCCCCCGTTTTTGGAATCGGGCGCGGTGACAAACAGCTCTACCCCCAGCACGCCAACATAATCCAAAGCGTTCAGGATGCGGGCGGCCAGCAGGATGGCATCGGTGCGCTGGGTGGCGGTCAGCTTGGCGGGCACGGTGGTGGTGCGCAAGATACCGTCCTGGTGGACATTCTCACCAGGGTCAAAGCAGGCAACAGACCCGTCAAGACCACGCGCGGCAATCACCGAAACCTCATGGGTGAAGGTGACAAACCCCTCCAGCACAGAGGCTTGGGTGAAATGCGCCTTGGCCGCAGCGGCATCGGCTGGCGACATGATCCGGCGCTGGCCCTTGCCGTCATAACCCAGCCGAGTGGTCTTCAGAATGGCCGGGGTGCCGATGGCGGCAATCGCCGCATCCAGATCGGCGGCCGTGTTCACCGCCGCATAAGGCGCGCAAGAAATGCCAAGGCCGGTCAGGAAATCCTTTTCCAGCAGACGATCCTGTGACGTGGCCAGCGCCCGGCGGTTCGGCCGGATTGGTTTCAGGCTTTCCAGAACGTCCAGGGCCTGCGTCGGCACATTCTCGAACTCATAGGTAATCACATCGACCGCAGCCGCAAAGGCCCGCAGCGCCGCCTCGTCCTCATAGGCTGCCGTGGTGACGCGGTGGGCAACCTCGCCCGCAGGCGTGTTGGCCAAAGGCTCAAAGACATGCGTGCGAAACCCAAGCCGTGACGCCGCAACCGACAGCATCCGCCCCAGTTGCCCGCCGCCCAGAATACCAATCACCGCACCGGCGGGAAACTCACTCATCCTTCGGCTCCTCTGGAATAGAGGCCGACAGCGCCGCCCGCCACGCCTCCAGCCGCGCCGCAAGCCCTGCGTCCTGCAAGGCCAGAATCCCCGCCGCCAGCAGCCCGGCATTGGCCGCCCCGGCAGCACCAATCGCCATGGTCGCCACCGGAAAGCCGCGTGGCATCTGAACAATCGAGTAAAGGCTGTCGATGCCCGACAGCGCCCGCGTCTGGATCGGCACCCCCACCACCGGAACCCGGGTCTTGGATGCCATCATCCCCGGCAAATGCGCCGCCCCCCCCGCGCCCGCAATGATCACCTGCAAACCGCGTTCCACCGCCGTCTTGCCGTAAGCCCAAAGCCGGTCCGGCGTGCGATGGGCCGAGACGATCCTGGCCTCATAAGCCACGCCAAGCTGATCCAGAATGCTGGCAGCTTCCTTCATCGTGGGCCAGTCAGACTGGCTTCCCATGATGATCCCGACCTGAACAGCCATACGCGCCCCCCTATTGCCTTTGCGCCGATTATACCGGCCAAGCCAACAGGGCAAGAACCAAGCCCGCCAATTGCTCTTTGCCAAATACTCCCGCCGGAGGCTCCAAAGCCCGCCGCTCTGCCCACCCCGCAGGACAATCACCCCGTAGGATGGGCAATCTGCCCATCTTCCCGGCGCGGGCCGCAATGGCCGGTCCAGCAGTGTCCGGTCCAGCAGTGGCCGGTTCTGGATTGGTCGGTTCAGGCGATGATATCGGGAATAAGTTCGTCTTCCAGCTTCACCACCTGCTCTTTCAGCGCCAGCTTCTGCTTCTTCAGGCGGCGCAGCGTCAGCTGGTCGGGGCGATCGGACAATTGCAAAGCATGGATGGCCTCGTCCAGATCGCGATGCCGACGCCGCAGCACCTCAAGCTTGATGCGCAGCATGTCGTCAAAGTTGAGCTGGTTAGAGGCGTACATGGGTCAGATCTTGGGTAAGGACGGCATAGCATTACTATATAACGATTCGCAGCCGACCGGAAAAAATTCTGCACGCAAACGCCCGCCCCCGTGCAGAAATCGGCCGCAGCGTCGCAAGGCTGCCGGGCCTGTTCTGCGGGGCCTGTTCTGCGGGGCCTGTTCTGCGGGGCTTGTGCTGCGGGGCTCGCCGCCCCATATTTCACTCATGCGGGTGCTTTCGGGGTCCGCTTCCCAGATGTCGCTTGTCACAAGGACATGATCATGACGAAACTGACCTTCGGTGCCCACCCCTATCTGTTGGGCTTTGAACAGCTTGAACGGCTGGTGGAACGCACCGCCAAGACCGCTTCGGAAGGCTATCCGCCCTTCAACATCGAAGCGACCTCTGAAAACACCTACCGCATCACGCTGGCCGTGGCGGGCTTCCGCGAGGAAGACCTGCAAATCACGGTTGAGGATCGCCAGCTGGTGATCCGCGGCCGCCAGTCCGAGGATATAGCCGAGCGGGTCTATCTGCACCGCGGCATCGCCGCCCGTGCCTTCCAGCGCAGTTTCGTGCTGGCCGACGGGGTCGAGGTTGGCGGTGCCGATCTGGAACACGGTCTGTTGCACGTCGACTTGCGCCGTCAGGCACCCGAGACGGTGGTGCAAACCATCCGCATCGGCCGTTCTTGATGTGTGGCGTTCGTAGCGTGTGGATCTGGTGACATGTGGCGCTCGGAACGTCTGGTCTTAATCAAAGGGAAAAAGTGATGGATATGAAATTCGAAAACCGGCCCGGCGCCAAGGCTGCGACGAAAGCCGGAAGCGAAGGCACGATGGTCTATGTGCGTCCGGTGGCCGTGTCTGACCTGCCCGCTGACCTGCAAGAACAGGCCGTGGGCTTTGCCACCATTTATGCCGTCCACCGTCCAAACGGCGAACGTCTGGCGCTGGTCGCCGAAAGCAAACTGGCCTTCGCCCTTGCGCGAGAGCATGATATGGCGCCAGTCTGGGTCCACTAAGTCTGGTTCCACTAAGTCTGGGTCCACCAAAGCAGGGTCTATTGGCGTCTGGTTCCGGTATTTGATGGCAATCAGGGGCAATTTCCCCAGTTTGTAAGCAGATTTCGGGCCTAGACCTTGAGTTATACCTGCCCTTAAGCCCGGAGTATTAAGCCTTTTGGGCGATTGCTGCATGTGCAGCGTGATCTTACGTCCCTGTCATGATGCACAAGCGGGCGGACGTCACGGGATGGCCGTAGGCGCTGGGTGCCGGCACCGAAAGGACAACGGATAAATGGCTTCGAAAACAGCCTACAGCGGTTTGCAAATTGGGCTGCACTGGGCGACCGCCCTGCTGATTGCTGCGAACTACTTCATCTCGGACGGCATGGGCGAGGCGCTTGATGCCCATATGACGGGGAACCCGGTTTTGGGTCTGACCCCGGTTTGGCATGTCTGGGCTGGCAGCGTGCTTCTGGTTCTGGTGATCGTACGGCTGGCCGTGCGTCTGGTTACAGGTGCTCCGCAGGTCCCCGGTCAAAAGACCCTGGCAGAACGGGCTGCCGATGCCGGACACTGGCTGCTTTATGGCCTGATGCTGGCTGCGCCTGCGCTGGGTGCCATCACGTGGTTCGGCAGGATCGACAGCACGGGTAATCTGCATGTGCTGGTGATGAATGCGCTGATGCTGGTCATACTGGGCCACGCCGCGATGGCGATCTTCCACCACTATGTCCTGAAAGACGGCCTGCTCGCCAAGATGATCCCGCTGCGCTGACGGGTTGCACCGGGGGCAAAGGCCCCCGGCTTCCGGTCGGTTCGCCCTCCGTTTCCCGATCACCTAGCGGCGGTGAATCGGCTGTCGATTGGGCGTCGCTTCCCGGCAAATCGCCCGGCAGTGCCCGGTCAGTCGAAGATCAGTGTCAAACCGCTCACCAACGCGTTGTGGACCAGAATTGTCTCAAGCGCGCCAACGGTGACCAAGGCGTCCAGCCCGCTTTGCGTCAGAACGACGCCTGATGCCGCAATGCCATGAAAGACCAGTTTGTCCAGTCCGGCGTGATAGTCCATGATGTGATCGACCCCGGTCTCGCCCGCCGAGAATTCAAATTGATCTTGGCCCCTATCGCCCCGCAGCGTATCGCTGCCGGTGCCGCCGATGATATGGTCATCGCCGACGCCGCCGAATATTTTGTCTCTACCGGAGCTTCCGTAAAGGAAATCGTTACCTCCAAGACCTTTGATGACGTCATTGCCGGCGTCGCCGTAGAAGTAGTCGTCGAATTTTCCAACGCCCAGCAGTAAATCATTTCCCCGACCGCCATAAAGATAACAGGCGTGGTTGTTTGACCCGATCAGGGTATCGTTGCCCAAGTTGCCGTAGATATCGCTCCATCCGTCCTGCAAAGTGGCAAAGCGCGGTGCCACCAGGTTGTCCGCTCCGGCGGTGCCGACCGCACTGACATTCGCCTCGGTAATGGCATGGTTCGGAAGCCAGATTTTCGTAACATGTACGTAGGGCGATCCATCCTCGGGCAGCCGTTGCCATTCCAGAAACTCGATGCGCGAGGTGCCGTCGGCGCGCAGGGCGATGCGCACCTCGTCGCCCTGATAGTTTCGCCAGATCAGATCGTGGCCACTGACCAGAAATTCGCCCGCCGTGCGCCCGGGACGGTCATAGACCAGAAGCGTGTCCTGCGACCCACCCGAGTCGATGATGCGGGCATGGCCGAGAATATTGGGGTCAACAATGTAAGTGTCGCTGTGGGACGTGCCCGTTACGGTATCTGGTCCTGAAACTTGAAATGTCGCCACGGCGACCTCCATGCTGAATGAATGGACTTGAGTTCCAGGTTGAGAGGCTACCATGGCGCCTCTGGCCAAGCTACAATTTTGCAGGCGAACGTTGCCGGATGACCGACCCGGATCACTGGCCCGGATCACTGGCCCGGATGACTGGCCCGGATGACCGACCGTGCCGATTGGCCCGGCCGACCGTCATCCACACTTCTCCTTCCCCCTCGCCTTCCCCAAATATCCCGCGGGAGGGTCTGGGAGGGTGTGAAACCCTCCCAGCCGGGTCCGCAGAGCGCCGTCCGGGTCGTTATGCCCCGACCCTGCCTTGCCAAATTGAGCCCCCACGGGAGGAGCTGAGAGGGAGGTGTCCCGCCGCCAGTCTCCTGTCTCCAGCCTTCAATGCCCGCCGGCCAGCCAGCGTTCGGCGTCCAGGGCGGCCATGCAGCCCATGCCGGCAGAGGTGACGGCTTGGCGGTAGATATGGTCTGTCAGATCGCCAGCCGCAAAGACGCCCGGAATGGCGGTGCGGCTGGTGCCCGGTTCAATCTGAACATAGCCGCCATTGTGCAGCGGCAACTGGTCTTTCACCAGTTCGGACGCCGGGGCATGGCCGATGGCGACAAAGAAGCCGTGGCAGGGAATATCGGTGACCTCGCCGGTCAAAAGGTTGCGGGTAAGGACACCAGTGACCGAGGCGGGGGTGTCGGTGCCCAGAACCTCGATCACTTCGGAATTCCAGACGAGGGCAATTTTCGGGTGCTTGAACAGCCGGTCCTGCATGATCTTTTCCGCCCGCAGGGTATCGCGGCGGTGGATCAGGGTGACTTTGCTGGCGAAGTTGGTCAGGAACAGCGCCTCTTCGACGGCGGTATTGCCGCCGCCAATCACCACAACCTCGCGGCCGCGATAAAAGAAGCCGTCGCAGGTGGCGCAGGCCGACACGCCGAAGCCCTTGAACTTCGTCTCGGACGGCAGCCCCAGCCATTTCGCCTGCGCGCCAGTGGCCAGAATGACCGCATCCGCCGTGTAGACCATGCCACTGTCAGAAAGTGCGGTGAAGGGGCGGTTTTGCAGATCAAGGCTGGTGATATAGTCGGAAATCACCGCAGCGCCCATTTCTTTGGCATGGGCCTCCATCCTGATCATCAGGTCGGGGCCCTGCACTTGGGTATCACCGGGCCAGTTCTCGACTTCCGTGGTGATGGTCAACTGCCCACCGGGGGTCAGGCCCTGGATCAGCAGCGGGCTAAGCATGGCGCGCGCGGCATAGACTGCCGCCGTATAACCTGCCGGGCCGGAGCCTATGATCAGAACCTTGGTGTGCCGCGTCTCGGTCATGTTACCCTCATCCGGTTTTCGCCACGGGGATATAGGCTTGGGCGACGGCGGGGGGAAGGGCTGCTGAACTGGCGGCTTTTTATTGCGCAAAAGGGAAAGATTATTGCGCGGGTAGGGGGGAGCGCGTAAGGATCGGCAAAACAGGAGCGCCCTATGTCCGTAGCCAAGCTTGACCCGATAGACCGCAAGATTCTGGCAGAGTTGCAGGAGGATGGCCGGATGACCAATGTGGAACTGGCGCGGCGCGTGGGCATTTCCGCACCGCCCTGTCTGCGCAGGGTGCGGACGCTGGAGGAGGCGGGCTATATCAAGGGCTATCACGCCGACATTGACGCGCGTGAAATGGGGTTCGAGGTGCAGGTCTTCGCCATGGTGCGGCTGAATTCCCAAGCCGAGGCTGACCTGTCAACCTTTGAAGGCCGCTGCCGCGCCTGGCCCCTGGTGCGCGAGTGTCACATGCTGAACGGCGAGATTGACTTCATTCTGAAATGCGTCGCGCCCGACCTGTCAACCTTTCAGAACTTCCTGACCGAGCAGCTTTTGAAGGCGGAAAATGTCGCGAACGTGAAGACCTCGCTGGTGATCCGCTGCGCCAAAGACGCGCCGGGATTGCCGTTCGAGGTGCTTGAAGCGCGGCTGGCGAAAAGCGCCTGAGTCAAGACTGCCCGAGGGTGGGGCCCAAGACTCCTCGACGAAAATTCTTGGGGTGACAGGGTGTTACAGCGTGACGCGAACCTCGATCAGTCTTGGGCCGTCGCAGGGTTGTGACAGGACCCGGTGCAACACCTCGGGGTCTTGCGGGACGGACGTGAAGGGCAGATCGCAAGCGGCGGCGAAGGGTTCCATACGCAGGGGGCTGGGGTGGCAGCCAATGATCTCGGTGTTTGCCCCGCGCATGGCGTCGGCGATTTCGCGGAAAGCGGCGTTGTTCCACACGACAAAGGTGATCGGCAGGCGTTCGTCAACCGCCGTGCGCAACTCACCGGGCGAGAATTGCAACCCGCCATCACCGATCAGGCAGACGACTTTGGTGCCGGGGGCGGCGATCGCGGCACCCACCGCAGCACCGGGGCCAAAGCCCAAGGCGCCAAAGCCGGTGGCGGCGTTGAACCAGCCGCCGGGGCGGTCATGGTCGTAATACAGGTTGCCGGCATAGACGGGCTGCGTGCTGTCACCAACGATCAGGCAGCGCGGCAGGGCAGAGCGTATCGTCTCAACCATCGCAAGCTGTGCGGGCATGGTGGCCGAAAGCTCGCCCAGCAGGGCACGGGCGGCTTTGCGGGTTTGGTCGGCGATGGTGGCGCTGTGGCTGTGGTGCAAGGTCAACAGCGGCAGCAGGGCCGCCATCGTGGCCCCGGCATCGCCTTGCAGGGTCAGGGTGGCGGGATGGCGGGCCAGTTGTGCGGCATCGGTGTCGATGCGGATCATGTTGGCCAACGAGGGCAGGTCATCATCGGCATACATGTCATAGTCGGTCTGGCCAATCTCGGTTCCTATCGCCAGCAGGCGGTCAGAGGCGGCGATCAGGGCGCGCACCGGGGCAAGGCTGGGCGAGGCGGGAACGCACAGCGCATGACCGTGCAGCATCCCGCGGGCGTTGGTGGTTTCAATCACCGGGGCGTTCAGGCGTTCGGCCAGCGCTTTCAGGGCGGCTTCCTGGCCCCGGGCACCGCCGCCGGCCAGGATCACGGGGTGTTGGGCCATGTTCAGCAGGGCTGCCGCAGCGGCAAGGGCTTCGGGTGGCGGCAGGGCCTTTGCGGCAGGGGCGGCAGGGGCGGGCAGGGGCGGGCAGGGCAGGGGCATGACGTCGGTGGGCACTTCGATATGGACCGGGCCGGGGCGGCAGGTGGTCAAAAGCGCCCAGGCCCAGTCAAGGGTGGGGCCGATGTCCGCAGGCGACAGGATCTGGCGCGAGGGGCACAGGCCGCGCACCAGGGCGGACTGGTCGGGCAGTTCATGCAAGCGGCCAAGGCCGCGTCCCAGCGAATCCCTGCGGTTGACGCCCGAGATGATCAGGACCGGAACCGAATCCTCGCGGCTTTGGCCCATCGCGGTCAGCGCGTTGGTCAGGCCCGGCCCGGTGATGACAAAGGCCACGCCGGGTTGACCTGACACCCTTGCATAGCCATCGGCCATGAAGGCGCAGCCTTGTTCATGCCGTGCCGTCACATGGCGGATGCCTGACCCGGACAGACCCCGGTACAATTCCACCGTATGCACGCCGGGGATGCCGAACACCACGCTTACGCCGCGCGCTTCAAGACCCTCGACCAGACGTTCGCCAACCGTTCTCATCCTAGTTTCCTTTCAACTGGCGGGCGGCAAAGGCTGCGATGCGGCGGCAGGCTTCGGCGGTTTCCGCGTCCGGTCGGGTCAGGCTAAGGCGCAGCCAGCCGTTCAACGCGGGGCCAAAGCTTTCGCCCGGCATGACGGCAACCTTTTCCTCCATCAGAAGTCTGCGGGCGAAGTCTTCGCCGGACAGGCCGATGCTGCGGATGTCGATGACGGTGAACATGCCGGCGCCGGGTTCATGGACATGGATCGCATTCTGGCCATGCAATGTGTCCTTGATCAGCCTTGCACGGCGGGCAAAGCGTTCGGCCATGCCACGCGCCACCCCAGACGGACGCGAGACGGCCAGTGCCGTCATGTCGGCGATGAAGGGCTGGTTGCCGAACAGCATGGTTTCTGCCACCGGCAGCAGGCGGGCGGTGAACTCTCCGGGGCCCACCGCCCAGCCGGACCGAAAGCCCGGTGCGGCATGAGATTTCGAGATCGACGAGACGACAATCGTGCGTTCCGCCAGATCGGGCAGGTCCAGAGGCGAGCTAAAGGTGGCGTCGCCGAAGATCAGCTCTTCGTAAACCTCGTCGCACAGGATCCAAAGGTCGTGCTTCCTGGCCAGACGGCCAAGTGCGGCCACATCGTCGCGCGTCAGCACGGCGCCGGTCGGGTTGTGGGGCGTGTTCAGCATCAGGACCCGGCTGGCGGGGGTGACACGCGCCTCGACATCGGCGACCTGCATGCGAAAGCCGTGTTCGGGGTGCAGCGGCACCGGAACGGCGGTGGCGCCGGGCGCGGTGATGACGCCCTCATAGGTGGCATACATCGGGTCGCCGACCAGAACCTCGTCCCCCGGGCCGACAAGGCCGGTCAGCACGGCGTAAAGGGCAGTCTGGGTGCCAGGGAAGGCCATGACCTGGTTGGGGCCGATCGGACGCCCGCTGCGCCTGGTGTAGCGCGCCGCCAGCGCCGCCAGCAGGCCAGGCTCTCCGCGACCGTTGGAATAGGCATAGCGGCCCGCGTCCATGGCGGCCTGCGCCTTGTCCAACAGGTCGCGCTGCGGCGGCACGTCGGGTTCGCCGATGGTCAGGGACAGAACCTCTTGCCCGGCGGCGGCCATTGCCTTGGCCATGGCATGGACTTCCCATTTGGCACCGCCAAGGTGGGCAAGACGTTCGGTGACGGCGGCATATTTCATGGCAAATGATCCAGGAATTGTTCTGACGGGGAAGAATCGGCAAGGTGAAGATAGGGCGTCAGGTCGATGCCCAGAATGGCCCCGACCGAGCGGACGCCGATCAAGACCAGTTCGCCGCAGGCGAAGGCTTCGGGCAGCAGACACCCCTCCATCCACAGCCCGTCGATCACGGCGTTGCAGGCGATGGCAAGACGGCGCAGGCTGGCCTCGTCGCGGTCACCGGGCAGGGCTGCGATCAGGCCTTGCAGCATGTCGCGAAAGCCAAGGTAGGTTTGCGCATGGGTGGCTTTCATCGCCGGATCACGGTGGGTTTCCTGCAGGAAGGTGGCCCACAGGATCAGCGCTTCGGGGTCAACCACGGGCGGCTTCAGGGCTGCTGCGACAAAGGCGGTCAGGCGGGCGAAAGGGCAATGCGGGGCGGCGTTCAGCACGGCTGCGGATTCGGCTGTCATCCGGTCCATCAGGTGGCGGTAGGCGGCGGTGACAAGCTGGTCCTTGCTTTGGAAATAGTGCCGGATCAGCCCCGCCGTCACCCCGGCCCGCTGGGCAATTGCCCGGACGGTGGCACTTTGGGCACCGCCCTCTGCCACCAGCGCCAAGGTGGCCTCGACCAGCGACTGACGGCGCTTGTCCTCGGCCTCTCGACGATAGGGTTTGCGGTCAAGTGCCATTGGGAAGATACCTTGTTATCCGGCTGGATAATTCCTAACCGGTTGTAGCAGCGGCTGCAAGCATCTGGGCCGCGTTTGCCTCACCACGGATGGCGTGGGAACGGCCCATCGAAGGCGCAGCCAGCAGGGCCAATGGGATCAGCAGTCAAAGCGCCAATCTGATAGCCAGCCAGGTAAGCCAGTTGGATAAGCCGTCAAACAAACGGTTCATGGATACACTTCTACCGGATCGATACCCCAAAGTGCCGATTTGCGAACCCAGCCCTTTTCGCCCTCAACCGCGATGCGGCACCAGTCGGGCACGCATTGCAGCAGCTTGCCGATCACACCAAGTTCGGATTGATAGACCACATCGGACGCCCCATCCGGGTTGGCGAAGGCCTGCGCCATATCCTGCGTGACCAGAACCGACCGGACACCCGACAACAACGAGTAGTGTATCCAGCCGCCCGCGCCGTCAACATCCTCGACCCGGCGCCAGTGTTCGTATTCGGCGGTAACCTTCAGCGGCATGCCCTCCCGGGTGAAAACCCAGTCGATGCGGTGGGTCAGCCCCGGCCCGCGCCGCGCATTGCCTTGCGAACCTTTCAGCGTGACAAAACGCGGGATCGGCAGGTTGGTGACGGCCCCCTTGCCGGGATCATGCGGCAGTGCGGGCTGATCGCTGGCACCCTTGCCGTTCATGCCGGTGTCGGTGGCACCCTCGACCTGCTGTTCCAGCGTGCCTGCACCGTCCTGCGCCATCGCGGGCAGGGGTGCGGCCACTGACCACGACACCAGGGCCACGGCAAAAAGCGTTCTTGCCAGAAATCCGGCTGCGAAGAGATGTGCCTTCATGTTCGTCCTGCCCGGAGCGGCTGCGTCTTGTTGTCCGACCGGAGGAAAGGCTTCCGTCCGGACTTGTGCCGCGCAGCACTTAGGCTCACTTTGCCATCAAAGCCGTGCGATGGAAAGGGAAGGAAAGACATCATGGGTCAAGGTCGTTTGTCAGTCGTGGTTACCCGCCACCTGCCACCCGTGGTGGAAACCCGCCTGAAAGAGCTGTTCGATGTCGCGTTGCGCGACCCCGACACGGCGATGACACGCGACGAATTGGCCGCCGCCATGCAGCACTGTGACGTGCTGGTGCCGACGATTTCAGACCGGATCGACGCCGGGTTGATCGGGCAGGCGGGCACTCGGCTGAAGCTGATCGCGAATTACGGCGCGGGGGTCGATCATATCGACGTGGCCACCGCGCGCAGCCGGGGGATACTGGTGTCAAACACGCCCGGTGTGACGACCGAAGATACCGCCGACATGGCGATAGCCCTGATCCTGGCCCTGACCCGCCGCATCCCGGAAGGACTGGCTGCAATGCAGTCCGGCAACTGGCAAGGCTGGTCGCCGATGGCCTTCCTGGGTGGCAGGCTGGCCGGGCGGCGCTTGGGTATTCTGGGCATGGGCCGCATCGGGCAAGCCGTGGCGCGGCGGGCGCGGGCCTTTGGCTGCCAGGTCCACTACCACAACCGCCGCCGCCTGCACCCCGAGGTAGAGGCAGATCTGGAGGCGACATACTGGGAAAGCCTGGATCAGATGGTGGCGCGGATGGACATTCTGTCAATCAACTGCCCGCACACGCCATCAACCTACCACCTGATGAACGCCCGCCGCCTGAAGCTGATGAAGCCGACAGCCGTGATCGTGAACACCTCTCGCGGTGAGGTGATCGACGAGAACGCCCTGACACGGGGCCTGCGGGCGGGCGAGTTGGCCGGGGCGGGCCTTGACGTCTATGAGAACGGCCGGGTGAACCCGCGGTTGCAGGAATTGCCCAACGTGGTGCTGCTGCCCCACATGGCATCCGCCACCATCGAGGGCCGGATCGAGATGGGCGAAAAGGTGATCATCAACATCAAGACCTTCGCCGATGGCCACCGCCCGCCGGATCAGGTGGTGCCGGGGATGCTGTAAGGGCCGCAACGCCAAAGCCCCGACGCAGCACCCCTGGCTGGCAGGCGGGAGGGTTTCACACCCTCCCGCACCCTCCGGTGGAGTATTTGTGCCTCGGTGAAGGGGGTTAAGGGAAGGTTAAGGGAATATGGATAGTTGTTTACAAACAAGAGGTTGGGTTGGATTGCACGCGTGCAATCTTTTCAGAACCGACTGGAAAGATAGGGCGTGATGTCCAGTTCCGGCTGTCGCCCCTGCACCAGATCAGTCACGATCCTTGCGGTGATGGGGGCGAGGGTCAGGCCGATGTGGCCGTGGCCGAAGGCGTGGATCACCTCGGGTCCGGCTTTGGAGGGGCCAAGGACCGGCAGGCTGTCGGGCATCGAGGGGCGAAAGCCCATCCAGGTCGCCGAGGGTTCGGGCAGGTCGGGGAAGATGGAGCGCGCGCCCTCCAGCAGCCGGTCAAGGCGGTGTTGCGAGGGCGGCGCGGTCAGGCCGCCCAGTTCCACCGTGCCTGCGGCGCGCAAACGGCCTGTCATGGGGCACAGGTAGAAGCCGCGAGAGGTGGGGCAGCAGGGCCGGTTCAGCGGCGGGGCGGCCATGTCCCATTCCAGATGGTAGCCACGTTCGGTATCAAGCGGCACGTCATCGCCCGCCATCTTCGCCAATGGCCGGGAATGCGCACCGGCGGCGACGATCACCTTCTTGGCGTGCAGCCGGAAGTCCGGCCCATCCACGATCACGCCGTCGAACTGCCGCGTCAGGCTATCCACCCGCGCTGTCAGCAGGCCCGCGTATTGCAGGGCCGATTGGGCGAGGCGTTGCACCATGGCACCGGGGTCAGACAGGAACGAGGCGCTTGGGAAGAAGGCGGCGCCGGGCATCTCGGGCAGGCCCGGTTCAAGGTGGGCCAGGTCGCGGGTTCCGATCAGGTCGACCGTGACGCCAAAGGTGCGGCGGTGGGCCATGTCGGCCTCGGCGGCGCGGAGGGCCTTTTCGGTCTCATATAGATACAGGCAGCCCTTCTGCTCCAGCAGGTCCAGCCCGCCGATGCGGGCGGCGAGGTCGTGCCAAAGGTCGCGGGCACCCGACAGCAGGGTGGCGATGGCCTGGCCGTTGCGGGCGGCATTGCCGGGCAGGGATTGGCCAGCAAAGCGGGTCAGCCACGGCATCAGCGACAAAAACGCGCCCGGGCGGATGGCGAGGGGAGAGTTGCGGTTGAACAAGAGCGAGGGCAGGGATTTCAGCACATCGGGCGTGCCCACGGGCAGCACGGCATAATCAGCGATAGTGCCCGCATTGCCGTAGCTTGCGCCAGAGCCGGGGGCTTGCGGGTCGATCAGGATGACGGTCAGCCCCTCGGCCACGAGGGACTCTGCAATGGCAAGGCCCACGACACCAGCGCCGATGATGGCGATTTCACTGGAAATATGCTGAACCATTGGACCTCGACATTCCCTCCCACCACGGATGCGGCAGGAGGGGAAAGCTTACATGCAGGCGTCAAACAGCGCACGCGTGTTTTCACGCGTCATTGCCACAGGGTTGCCGCCGCAGGACGGATCCTCCAGCGCCATATCGGTCAGCATGTCGAGGTCTTCGGCCTTCACCCCCAGCGCCGTCAGGTTGGCCGGGATGTTCAGCTTGGCGCGCAGGTCCATCACGGCGGCTTTGAAGCCGACAAAGCCGTTGAAGCCAAGGTAGGCGGCTGCGGCGTTGATGCGGTCTTCGATGACCGCCCGGTTGAAGTCCAGCACCATGGGCATGACGACGGCGTTGGTGGTGCCGTGGTGGGTGCCGTAAACCGCACCGATCGGGTGGCTGAGGGAGTGGATCGCGCCGAGGCCTTTCTGGAAGGCGGTGGCACCCATGGCAGCGGCTGACATCATGTGGGCTCGGGCGTCGAGGTTGGTGGGGTCATCGTATACGATTGGCAAATTCTCGAACACCAGCCGCATGCCTTCAAGGGCGATGCCTTGCGACATGGGGTGGTAGAAGGGCGAGGAGTAGGCTTCAAGGCAATGCGCCAGCGCGTCCATGCCGGTGCCTGCGGTGATGAAGCGGGGCATGCCGACGGTCAGTGCCGGGTCGCAGATGGTGACGACGGGCATCAGTTTGGGGTGGAAGATGATCTTCTTCTTGTGGGTGAGGGAGTTGGTCAGCACCCCGGCGCGACCGACCTCTGACCCGGTGCCTGCGGTGGTGGGCACCGCGACGATGGGGGCGATCTTGGTGGCATCGGCGCGGGTGTACCAGTCATCCACGTCCTCCAGATCCCAGACTGACAGGTCTTTGCGCTGGTGCGCCATCAGGGCGATCATCTTGCCAAGATCGAGGCCAGATCCGCCGCCGAAAGCGATGACGCCGTCATGGTTGCCTGCCAGATAGACGGCGATACCGTCGGTCATGTTCTTTTCGTTCGGGTTGGGGTCCACTTCCGAAAAGACTGCGCGGCCAAGGCCTGCCGCTTCAAGGATGTCCAGCGCTTGGGCGGTGATCGGCAGGCTTGCAAGCGCCTTGTCGGTCACCAGAAGGGGGTTTTTCAGGCCGGCGGCTTTGGCATGGTCTGCCAGTTCGGCAATGCGTCCCACACCGAATTTGATGGCGGTCGGGTAGTTCCAGTTCCGGTTGGGGACATTGTGCGCGGGTTTATCAGTCATCGGGTCAGACCTTCTTCAGATGGTAGGATTTCGGACGGGTTACCGAGTGGAACCCAAGGAAAGACAAGGAATTGCCGCGTCCGGTGTCTTTGCAGCCGGTCCAGCATAGGGCCGGGTCCAGGTAATCGGCGCGGTTCATGAAGACGGTGCCGGTTTCGATCTGCGTGCCAAGGGCGGCTGCGGTGTCATAGTCTTGCGTCCAGATCGAGGCGGTCAGGCCGTAGGGGCTGTCGTTCATCAGTTCAAGCGCTTCCGCGTCGTCTTTCACCTTCATGATGCCAACAACCGGGCCGAAGCTTTCCTCCATCATCACCCGCATGGAGTGGCTGACGTTCACAAGGATTTGCGGCGCGAGGTAGGCGCCACCGTCGTCGGCAGGGAAGTTCTTCGGGTCGATCAGGGGGATGGCACCGGCGGCGATGGCCTCGGCGGTCTGGTTGCGCACCACGGCTGCGAAGCGCTTGTTGGCCATCGGGCCGAGGGTGGTGGCGGCGTCGAACGGGTTGCCGAGTTTCAGGGCGTTGACCCAGGCCACCGATTTCTCGACAAAAGCGTCGTACAGGCTTTCGTGGACATAGATGCGTTCAATCCCGCAGCAGCACTGGCCCGCGTTGAACATGGCACCGTCCATCAGGGTATCAACGGCCGCGTCAAGGTTGGCATCGGCGCGGACGTAGCCGGGGTCTTTACCCCCGAGTTCAAGGCCCAAGGGGGTGAAAGTACCAGCGGCGGCGCGTTCCATAGCTTGGCCGCCCCCGACCGAGCCGGTGAAATTCACGAAGTTGAAGGCGCGGGAGGCGATCAGGGATTCCGTTGTGGCGTGGTCAAGAACGACGTTCTGGAAGACGTCAGCCGGAATGCCTGCGGCGTGGAAAGCTTCCGCCAGACGCTCACCCACCAGCATGGTTTGGGAGGCATGTTTCAGGACCACCGTGTTGCCCGCGATCAGGGCGGGGATCAGGGTGTTGATCGTGGTGAGGTAAGGATAGTTCCACGGCGCCACGATGAAGACGACGCCAAGCGCCTCGCGGGTGAGGTAGCGGCGGAATGTGCCACTGTCTTCGATGACGGTGGGGGCGAGGGTCTTTTCGGCAATCTCGGCCATATAGTCGGTGCGGGCGTTCACTCCGCCGAATTCGCCGCCAAAGCGGGTCGGGCGGCCCATTTGCCAGGCCAGTTCCTCGACGATGCGGGCGCTCATGGCGTTGAGATTGGCGACACCTTGTTTGACGAGTGCGATCCGTTCGGCAAGCGGACGGGCGGCCCAGGACTTTTGCGCGGCTTTCGCAGCGGCAGCCATGGCGCGGGCGGCTTCAGGGGTCAGGGGCGTGCGCTCGGCATAGACCGAACCGTCGACCGGGGAAATCAGTTGGATGGTTGTCATCGCGTTACCTCGTAGGATGGGCGATCTGCCCAAGAGCGGTCAGGTGACATGGGCAAATTGCCCATCCTACCCTTGGTCACAGGTAGGATGGGCGATCCGCCCATGTTTGGGGTCAGCAGCGTTCAAATCCGCGTTGCAGTTCGAAGTCGGTCACCACGCGGTCGGTTTCGGCGATCTCCCACTGGCAGGCGTGATGGTAGTGGTCCACCACATCATCGCCGAAAGCGGCGCGCAGCATGGCAGAGTTGGTCAGAAGCGTGGCGGCATCCCGCAGAGTCTTGGGTATCTCGCGGATGCCTGCGGCCATGTACATGTCGCCAACCATCTCTGGTTCCAGGTCCATTTTCTTCTCGATCCCGTCAAGGCCTGCCGCCAACAGGGCTGCACAGGCCATATAGGGGTTCACGTCGCTGCCCGGAATGCGGCATTCTACCCGGACGGCCTTGGTATGCATCCCACAGACGCGGAAACCGGCGGTGCGGTTGTCAGCACTCCAGACCGCTTTGGTGGGGGCGAACATGCCCACGGTGAAGCGTTTGTAGCTGTTGACATAGGGCGCCAGAAACGCCGTGATGTCGCGGGCGTGGGACAGCTGACCTGCGATATAGTGCTTCATCACCTGCGACATGCCGTGCTTGTCGTCGTGGTCTTCAAAGCTGGGCTTGCCATCAAGGCTCCACAGGCTTTGGTGGACATGCGCCGAGGAACCAGCCTTCCTGTGATCATACTTCGCCATGAAGGTCACAGACTTGCCCTTGGTCCAGGCGATTTCCTTGATGCCGTTCTTGATGATCGAGTGGTTGTCAGCGGTGTCCAAAGCGTCGGAGTATTTGTAGTTCAGCTCCTCTTGCCCGGCGTCCGCCTCACCCTTGGAGTTTTCCACCGGGATGCCTGCGCCGTAAAGCCCGTTCCGCACGGCGCGCATCACGTCTTCTTCCTTGGTGGTCTGGAAGATGTGATAATCCTCATTATAGGCCGACACCGGATGCAGCGCCTTCAACCCTCCATCGCGCAGGTTTTCATAGGAGTTCTCGAACAGGTAAAATTCCAGTTCCGAGGCCATCATCGGTTCAAACCCCATCGCGCGGGCGCGGGCCACCTGTTTTTTCAACACGGCGCGCGGGCTGATTGCGACTTCCTGATGGGTGTGGTGATCCAAAAGGTCGGCCAAAACCAGCGCCGTGCCCGGCAGCCATGGGATCAGGCGCAGGGTGGCCATGTCAGGCTTGAGCACATAATCGCCATAGCCCGTCTGCCATGATGAACTTTTATAGCCCTGCACTGTGTTCATCTCTTGATCCACCGTCAGCAGATAGTCGCAGCAATGGGTTTCCTGCCAGCCGCTTTTCACGAAGAAAGCGGCGTGGAAGCGCTTGCCCATCAGGCGGCCCCACATGTCGACGCCCGCCACCAGAACGGTGTCAATGCGGCCTGCGTCCACGGCCTCTTTCAGTTGGTCGAATGTCATGTTGCCGGGCATGTCCGGTCTCCCTTATCTGTTGGTGCCCTTCATGGGCAATGCGGTCGGGGTTGGCTCCCGGTTGCTTATCTTTGGGCTTAGCTGGCTTTGGCATGCTTTTGAATTTCTTCCAGACCCATGTTGATGACCGGAGCCAGCGTCTCGGCCATCGCCTCACAGGCTGCATCGGTGGCGATCAGGTCGTTGCGGATTTCCAGCATGGCGTTGGGCAAGCCGTAGGGCGTGGCGTGCAGGCGCAGGGTGTGGGTCACGTCATCAGCGGCGGAGTAGGGCTGGTTGATTTCGGCGCGCAGTTTGGTCTGCGACAGCGCAGCGCCATGAATGGCGACTGCGAGGGCAGGGTCGGCGTCATGGATGATGCCGAACTCAACGGCGCGCGGTGTGCCGAAATAGACCGGCGTGAACGAATGCATGGTCACGATCACCGGGCGCAGCCCTTGGGCGATGCGTCGGGCGATCAGCCCGTGCAGGGCTGACGCCCAGGGCAGGTACACGGCTTCGGTCCGCGCCAGACGCTCGTCAGCCGGGATGGCGGCGTTGCCGGGAATGTCATGCAATTCGGACCGGGCGGGCATGGCACCGGTCATGTCCGGCGCGCGGTTGCAGTCATAGATCAGGCGGCTGACCGGGGCATGGATCAGCACGGCATCCAGACGGCGCATCAGGCCTTTGGCCAGCGCCAATGCGCCCGGGTCCCAGGCGATATGGGCGCGACATTGACCTGCCGTCAGGCCAAGATCGCCCCAGACTGCCGGGACGTGATGAGATGCATGTTCGCAGACAAGAATGACGCGACCCCTGGCTGCGGCATTCTCGATGGTCGGCGCATATTCGGCCTTAGGTGCGCTGGACCGCATCGGCTGGTCATCCTTTCAGGTTGCGATCACGCTGGCGCTTTGGTGAAAAACTGTCAAGATTGTTTCTGGTTGAAGTTTCCTGTTACGATGTTTTCTGTTTCCGATGCTTTGTCCGAGGGGATGAGATGACGGTGGACGACCAATTGCGCACGGCCTTGCCTGCCCTGACCCGGGCCGAGCGGCAATTGGCAACCCATATCCTGTCGCATTATCCGGTGGCGGCATTGGGTTCCATTACCGTGCTGGCCAAGGCGGCGCTGGTGTCAACGCCGACCGTGGTGCGGCTGGCCCAGAAGCTGGGCTATAAAGGCTATCCGGACTTTCAGGCCTCGTTGCGCGGCGAGGTCGAGGCGATGCTTGTGACCCCCCTGACCAAGCACGCCACCCGGGCCGGGGCGATGCCGGATGGCCATATCCTGACCCGCTTTGCCGAAGCCGTGGTGGCCAATCTGCAAGCGACGCTGAACCAGATCGACCCGGTGGAGTTCGACGCCTCTGCCGTCCTGCTGGCTGATCCCGCGCGCCGGGTCTTCGCCTTGGGCGGGCGGATCACCCATGCGGTGGCGGATTACTTCACCTCGCTTATGATGGTGATAAGGCCGGAGGTGGTGCTTTTGTCCGACAACTCCGCCACTTGGCCGCCCGCGCTGCTGGAGATGCGACCCGGCGATGTGCTGCTGGTCTTCGACATCCGCCGCTATGAAAACGCCGTGTTGCAGGTGACCGAGATGGCGAAAGAGCAGGGGGCCGAGATTATCCTGATCACCGATCGCTGGGTGTCGCCCGCAGCGTCCCATGCCCGCTACACGATGTGCGCCCATGTCGAGGCACCCTCGGCCTGGGACAGCAACGCGGTCCTGATGGTGCTGGTCGAGACGCTGCTGGCGGCGGTGCAGAACGCGACATGGGCGGTGACGGAGCCTCGGCTGCGGCGGCTGGAAGAGTTGTATGCGCGGACGCGGTTCTTCAGGCGGCATCGGTAAGCTTGCCTGGCCGACAGCCGGGAAGGTTTCACACTTCCCCGGCTGTCGGCCACGGGCCGCGCGTTCTTCGCGGAAATCCTCCACTACAGGATTTCTGACCGCTCATCACTCCGGGGGATATTTATGAACAAATGAATAGGGGGGCCAGGGGGTATATTTGCGGGGGGGCTATTTTCGCGCGCTGACGCCGATCAGGGCGTTGAGGGCGACGGCCCCGGGACGCACTACCCCGGGGTAGTGCGTCCCCGGGGAGGACGGCACCACCGAGGGCGGTGTTGGGGGACAGGGTCTCGTCCAGGAAGGCCCTGGCCCAGACCGGGGCCAGGACGACCTCGACGAGGGACAGGAGGGTGGCTTTGGCGGCGGGGACGACGCGGCTGCCGGTGATGTAAAGGAACATGCCGCCCGTCAGGGTGACAGCGCCCATGGCGGCGGCGAGGGTGGTCTCGGGCAGCGGGATGGACAGCGGCTGGCCGGTGATGAGGGCGGCGGCGGCGCCTGCGGTGGCGGCAAATGTGCCGCCGAGCAGGACGGCGGGCAGCATGTCGGTCAGGGGGCTGCGGCGCAGGGCTACCGTGAAGGCTGCGAAGCCTGCGGCGGACCGCAGCGCCGCAGCACTGCCAAAGGCGGTGCCACCGCCGACGTTGCCGACCCCACCGACCATGATCACGATGCCAGCAATCGCCAGCAGGATGGCACCCCAGGTCGGCCGCCGCACAGGCTCGCCCAGCAACACCAAGCCGAAGACGGCGGCGAAGAAGGGCGCGGCGGCGAACAGAAGCACCGCATTGGCCACCGTCGTCGATTGCAGCGCCACGATGGCACAGCCAAAGGCCAGCACCAGTCCCAGCCCGCCAATCGCTCCGGCCCAGCCGCCCCCCGCACCGCCAAGCCGATCTGGCGCAGCCCGATCCACAAAACCAGCACCGGCCGCATCTCCAGCGAGCGCCAGAACAGTACCGCCCAGCTTCCCGCCGCGTGGATCTGGCGGATCAGCACGCCCTGCACCGACCACACCACCCCGGCGATTAGGATCAGCGCCGCCCCCGTCGGATACTGCATCCCTGAACGCAGTGTCTTGGCCCCAGTTTCTTAGCAGGGCTAAGGGCCTACCGGTAAAATGGCCTCTCTGGAAACGACATTCCCGGCAGACCCTTGCGCCCGTTCTTGCATTTGCCCTTTGTCGCAATACTCCGGAGGGGCGCGGGGAGGCTGGCCTCCCCGCCCTTCAACCGACGACCGGTTGGGCGCTAATAGCCCAAGGTTCGGTCCACCAGATGCAGCAAGGTTTCCCCGGCCACGGCCCGGCGGATGTTGTCCACCAGCACGCGGGCGGCCGAGACGGCGCGGGTGTCGGCGGCGATGTGGGGGGTGACCGTGATTTGGGGGTGCGACCAGAAGGGGTGGTCCTTGGGCAAGGGTTCCACCCGGAACACGTCAAGCGTGGCATGGGCGACCTGACCCGAGCCCAGTGCTGCCAGCAGGGCCTCATCGTCGATCAAAGGGCCACGGCCGGGGTTGAGGAGGAAGGCCCCGCGTGGCAGGTAGCGGAGGGTTCTTGCGTTCAAGAGGTTCTCGGTTTCCGGCGTGCGCGGCAGCAGGGTGACGACGATGGCGGCGGTCGACAAAGCCTCGCGCAGGCCATCGGGTCCATACAGGCAGCGCAAGCCGGGGATCGTCTTGGGCGTGCGGCTCCACCCCGTCACCGGGAAGTTCAGCGCCTGCAAGGCGCGGGCGGCGGCTAGGCCCAACGCACCCACACCCAGCATCGCCACCGGGCGCTGGCGGGCCAGCGGCGGGCAGGTCGGATCCCATACATGGCCGGGGTTGGTGATGTGGCGGTCCATCCCAAGGTGGTGGCGCAGCGCGTGGCCCACCACCCATTCCACCATGCCCTCGGTCAGGCCGGGGTCAACCATGCGGGTCAGGGGTTGGGTCAGGGTGGCGTTGCCCACGATCCGCTCCACCCCGGCCCACAGGCTGAGCACCGCCTTGCAGCCGGTGAAGGGGGTAAAGTCCTGCAAGGGGGCGGACGGCGCGTAGATGATGTAATCCACCGCCGCAGGGGTGGCGGTTTCAGTCACGATTTCCGCCGCAAGGCCAGCCTTGGCCAGCGCTTGGGGCAGGATCGTCTGGTATTCGGGCCAAAGGGCGGGGGCGGCGAACAGGATCAGCATGGGGCCTCGGCTGTTAGGGGAGCGGGACTATTTCGACGGCTATTTCGACAGGGCAAGCCCGGCATTGACCGCCAGCGCCAGAATGACAGTGTTGTAGAAAAACGACCCTATGGAGTGCAGAAGAACGACCCTTCGCAGGTTGCCAGCGGTCACCACCACGTCTGACACCTGTGCCGTCATGCCGATGGTGAAGGAAAAGTAAAGGAATTCCCAGATCCCCGGTTCTGCCGTGCCGGGGAAATCGAGGCCGCCGTCAGGTTCGGGCGCGTAGAACAAGTGTGCGTAGCGGAAAGCGGCCAGCACATGCAGGGCGGCCCAGCCCATGGGCGCTGCGGCCAGGGCAAACAAAGCCTCGGCCAGCGAGTCGCTGCCACGGTTCAGGACCAGGAAGATCGACGACAGGCTGATGCCGGTGACCAGAACGGCAAGGATCAGGATCAGAAGGGCGCCCTCGTCATCAGCCTCGGAGTGGCGGCGCAGATCTTCGGGGGTGGTGGTCAGGATCATCCACAGCATCAGGGACAAATAGCAGATGAAAAAGCCGTTCACTCCGACCACGGCACGCATGGCGCCATCAAAGAGCGTGACATGGCTGGCACCCCAAAGCGCGATGCCCAGCACCAAAGCAACCAGAAACCGGACATGCCGGTGAAACGTCGAGGCCAGCATCAGCGCAACCTGTGAACGATGGCGCTTTGCGCAAGGCCAAAGGCCAGCAGCAAAACGAGCGTGGCAGAGCCGCCGTAAGACAGGAAGGGCAACGGCACGCCGACCACCGGGGCCATGCCCATCACCATCGCAAGGTTGACCGCCAGATACAAAAAGAAGTTCGCCGCCAGCCCGATCAGCATCAGTGATGAAAACCGGTCTTTGTTCTGCATCGCCGCCCACATGAGGAAAATCAGGATCATCGCATACAGGGCCAGCAGGGAAATAGCGCCAATGAAGCCAAACTCTTCGCCCAGCGTGGTGAAGATGAAGTCGGTGTGCTTTTCGGGCAGGAAGTTCAGCCGGCTTTGGGTGCCCTGCATGAAGCCCTTGCCGGTCAACCCACCCGACCCCAGCGCGATCTTGGCTTGCAGGATGTTGTAACCAGCCCCCAACGGGTCAGCCGAGGGGTCAAGGAAGGTGTCGATCCGCTTATATTGATAATCATGGATCAACTGCCACGGTGTGCCGCGCAACAGGAATATCCCCGCCACGGCAGCGCCGATCAGGCCCACGACGGCGGCGAAATACCACATGGATACTCCGGCGGCGAACATCACCGCAGCGCCTGCGATGACCAGCATCAGGGTGGTGCCCAGGTTCGGCTCCATCAGTACCAGAACGGCGGGCACGATGATCAGCAAAACCGGGATCAGCACCCATATGGGGCGCGAGACTTTGCGGTCATCGAGCCAATCGTAATAGGTGGCCAGAACCATGATCAGGCTGACTTTCATGAACTCGGACGGTTGCAGGCGGATGAAGCCAAGGTCGATCCAGCGTTGCGCGCCCATGCCGACCGAGCCGAAGAAATGCACCACCAAGAGCAGGAAGAAGGTCAGCGCATAGGCCGCCCCCGACATGCTGCGCCAGAACCAGATTGGCGTGAAGCAGATGCCCAAGGACAGGATCATGCCGACGCCATAGCGCTTCATCTGCGGTCCGGCCCACATCTGGATGTCGCCGCCCGAGATGGAATAAAGCATAAGCCAGCCGATGGCGGCACAGGCGGTGATCAGAAGATACAGGCCCCAGTTGACATAGAACACCTTGGCAAAGCCTACCGGGGCGAACTTGACGCGGTACTCCAGAAAGCTCATCGCGGTCAGGCCTTTATGTCAGGGGGCTGCGTGCCGTCCGGGTTGCGCAGGCGCAGTTCCTTCAGCATGGTATCAATCCGCGCCCGCTGGTTGGCCGGATAGTCGTTGGGGTCGGGCAGGGTGCCGGTCAGTACCCGCAGCAAGGCATCGCGGGCAATGGGCGCTGCGACGGCCGAGCCGCCCATGCCGTGTTCGACCACCACCGCCACCGCATAGCGCGGCGCATCGTAGGGCGCGAAGGCCACGAACAGCGCATGATCGCGCTGCTTCCACGGCAGATCGGTGTTGCCGACCACGCCCGTCTCACGTTCCGATGCCGAGATGTTGCGGACTTGTGCCGTGCCCGACTTGCCCGCCATCTGCATCGCATCCGTCACGATCCGCGCGGCATAAGACGTGCCGTGCTGGCCGTTGACCACGGCCTGCATGCCAGACCGCACCGAATCCAGTTGCGAGGTTTCCATGCCAAGGGGTGCGGCCTCGGCAATAGGCACCTCGACCCCGCCTATGGCCTTGATCAGGCGGGGCAGCACCAGACGGCCGGTCGCCACCCGCGCTGTCATCACCGCCAGTTGCAAGGGTGTCGCCAGCACATAGCCCTGCCCGATGGCCGCGTTGATCGTGTCGCCAATGCGCCAGTCCTGCTTGAAGCGCTGCTGTTTCCACTCTTTCGTGGGCAGGTTGCCTTCAGATATCGCTGACATTGGCAAGTCATGCCGCTGGCCCAAGCCCATGGTCTTGCCCATCGCCGCAATCTTGTCGATGCCGACGCGCTGCGCCACCTCATAAAAGAACACGTCGCAGCTTTGTTCCAAGGCATGGGCCAGATCAACCTTGCCGTGCCCGCCCGACTTCCAGCAGTGGAACTTGCGCCCGCCATAATCAAGGTAGCCGGGGCAGTTCACCGTGGTGTTGACGTCAATCGCCCCATCGGCCAGCGCCGCCAGCGCCGTGACGATCTTGAAGGTTGACCCCGGCGGATAGGCCCCCTGCACAACCTTGTTGGCCAGCGGGCGGCGATCATTCTCGGTCAAAAGCGAATAATCGCCGCTGGAGATGCCGCGCACGAACAGGTTCGGATCAAAGCTGGGGGCCGAAGCCGCGCCGATGATATCGCCGTTTTGCACATCCATCACGATGCAGGCGGCGGACTGGTCGCCCAGGCGCACTTGCAGAAAGTTCTGAAGGTCGGCGTCAAGTGTCAGGGTCAGATCGGCCCCGGCCTGACCCTCGGTCCGATCCAACTCGCGCATGACGCGGCCCACATGGTTCACCTCGATCTTGCGGTTGCCCGCCGATCCGCGCAGCACGTCTTCCTCCCACTTCTCAACCCCGATCTTGCCGATCTGGAATTTCGGGATGTGCAGCAAAGGGTCAGGGTTCTCGATGCCCGCAAGGTCTTTTTCGGACGCCGGGCCGACATAGCCCACGACATGCGCAAAATCGGTGTCACGCGGATAGACTCGGGACAGGCCCACATCCGGCGTCACACCGGGCAGGGCGGGGGCGTTGAGCGAGATGCGGCTGAACTCTTCCCACGTCAGCCGGTCCGCCACCGGGATCGGCACGAACGAGGCGTTGCGGGCGGTATCTTTCACCACCCGCGTCATGTCCGATTGCGTCAGCGGGATCAGATGGCTGAGGCGGTTCAGCACCATCTGCACATCGCCAGCGCCTTCGCGGGTGATGACGACACGGTAGTTCTGTTCATTCCCCGCAATCAGCTTGCCGTTGCGGTCCAGGATCAGACCGCGCGCGGGTGGGATCAACTGGATATTGACGCGGTTCTGTTCGGCCAGCAGGGCGAAGGCGTCGGACTGGTCCACCCCCAGATAGCGCATCCGCCCGCCCAGCACGGCAATCGTCGCCGCCATGCAGCCGCCCATGAACAGGGCGCGGCGGTTGATCTTGCGGGCGCTGTCCTCTTGATCACGGGCCGGGCGTCTCACATTTTCCTCCCATAGGCGTCAATCTCGCCCATGGCGGGTTTGTGCAGGTCAAGGCCAAAGCGAAAGAAGGCCACGACAGCGGGGTAAGCCATCACGGACCACAGCATCTGCACCAAGGCAAAACCCAGCACCGGCTGGTCGACGAAAGCCAGCGCCATCATCAGACGGTTGGCGGCAAACATCGCCAGCATGACGCCCACCACCAGCAGCCATTCCACGCCAAAGCTGAGCTCCCGCGTCAGCGCAGAGCGCGAGCGGACAAACTCTGCCCCCATCACCACGATGGCCGTCCACAGGCCGGGCGGGCGCATCAGCAGGAAATCCTCGGTCAGGACAACGGCCGCGATCATCGGGGCGGGCAGATACTCCGGTCGGCGCACCATCCAAGCAAGGATCAGGCACAGCAGAATATCCGGCCCCGGCAGATGGCCGGCCATGGTGTCAAGCGGCAGAAGGCGCAGGAAGGTCAAGAACAGCGCCACCGCCAGAAAGATCAGCCGGTGCAGCCAAAGCGAGCCTATCCATGCCCTAATCACTGCGACCTCCGGTGGTGCCATCGGTTACGGGCTGGTCTGTCGTGGTATCAGCGCCAGAAGCGGGCGTATCATTGGCTGCGGGGGGCAGGCCACCGGCAGGCAGCAGCGGGCCCTGAAAGCCTGGCGGCAAGGGCTGCGGCGGCTCTGGCACCAGCAAAGCGCCGGGGTCGGTGATGGGGGCACTTTCATAGCTGCGCAAAACCCGCAGGAATTCAAGGCGTTGATAGTCGGCTGCAAGGATCACCCGCAGGCGTTTGTCAGCCCCAAGCGCCACTTGCCCCACCAGCAGGCCAGCTGGAAACACCTCACCGTCGCCGGTCGTCACGACACGGTCGCCGGGCTGCACCTGATCGGGATGTTCGACAAAATCCAAGGGCGGCAGCATCGAGTTGTCACCCGACAGCAGGGCCTTTTGCCCTGACGGCTGCACGACAACCGGAATGCGCGACGAACTGTCGGTCAAGAGGATCACCCGGCTGGTGCGTTCGCCCACGCCAGAGATGCGGCCCACCAGACCAATGCCGTCCATCGTGGCCCAGCCGTCATGGATGCCGTCACGGGTGCCGACGTTCAACAGCACTGACTGCCGGAACGGGCTGCCACTGTCAGCCAGCACCACGCCCGTCACATGGGTCAGCATCGGGTCAAGGCGCACGTTGTTAAGGTCGAGCAGCCGGGCGTTCTTCTGCTCCAGCTGCAAGGCGGCCTCTTTCCACGCCTTCATCTGCTGCAATTCTTCGCGCAGTTGCTGGTTTTGTTCGTAAAGCCGGGCGTAAGACTGGAAGTTTTCCATCATCTCTGTGGCTTTGGTCACCGGGGCCATCGCCCATGACAAATCTGGCACCACGCGGTCGATCAGGGCCGAGCGGAACCGTTCGACCCTTGGGCTGTCGATCCGCCACAAAAGGAAGACGCCCAGCAAGGTCAGCACCAAAAGCCCCACCAGAACCCGGCGCAGCGGGCGTGAGAAGTCATCCGGGTCGTAGGATCGCGACTTGGCCATGGGGGAACCCTAGCCTTGCGGCTCAGCTGTCGTAGTCGATGACGTGGCGAAGCTGCTTTTCATATTCCAACGCCTTGCCGGTGCCCAGTGCGACGCAAATCAAAGGTTCGTTGGCGACGGATATGGACAGGCCCGTTTGTTCGCGCAAGCTCAGATCCAGATCGCCCAGCAAGGCGCCACCGCCGGTCAGCATCACGCCCCGGTCAACAATATCAGCGGCGAGGTCGGGCGGCGTCGTCTCAAGCGCCTGCATCACCGCGTCGCAGATTTGCTGGACGGGTTCGGACAGGGCCTCGGCCACTTGCGCCTGATTGATCTCGGTTTCCTTCGGCACGCCGTTCAGAAGGTCGCGGCCCCGGATCAGGATGGAAGCACCACGGCCATCGTCAGGCATCCGTGCGGTGCCGATGGTGGTCTTGATGCGTTCAGCGGTGGATTCGCCGATCAGCAGGTTCTGGTGGCGGCGCAGGTAGTTGATGATCGCTTCATCCATCCGGTCACCGCCAACGCGGACCGAGCGGGCATAGACGATATCACCCAACGACAGCACTGCCACTTCCGTCGTGCCGCCGCCGATGTCGACAACCATGTTGCCGGTGGGGTCGGTGATCGGCATCCCCGCGCCAATCGCCGCCGCAATCGGTTCCGCAATCAGGCCAGCGCGGCGCGCCCCTGCCGACAGGACTGATTGCCGGATGGCGCGCTTTTCCACTGGCGTAGCACCGTAAGGCACGCAGACGATGATCTTGGGCTTGGAGAAGGTCGAGCGTTTGTGCACCTTGCGGATGAAATGCTTGATCATCTCTTCCGCCGTGTCGAAGTCGGCAATCACGCCGTCGCGCATCGGGCGGATGGCTTCAATCGAGCCCGGCGTGCGGCCCAGCATCAGCTTGGCATCCTCACCCACGGCCAGCACCTGCTTCTTGCCGTCCTTGACGTGGTAGGCCACGACGGAGGGTTCATTCAGGATGATCCCGCGCCCTTTCACGTAAACAAGCGTGTTCGCCGTCCCAAGGTCGATCGCCATGTCTGACGAGAAAAGGCCCGAGAAGATGCTGGAAAGTATCGACATGCTGTGGCGCCCCGCTGTGGCCCGATAAAAGACATTTCCCCCGCGACTCAGGCGAGAAGCGGGCGTCTTCGTATAGGGTGTGTCACAAATGGGCGAAAGGGCCAAGGGACTTGGACCGGGCCTTTCCGCCAAGGTCTTTCAGACTATGGATTTTCCGTCTTATTAATCGGTCATAAAGGGCCATGGTAACTAAAAATTGTCTTTTTCGAACATTACCGCCTTTGCAGCCGAAGTCGCTTTGCTTGGGCGGCTGGCTGCTTCTATGGTTTGCCTCACCATGACGTGTTGCAAAAGGGGCTTAGGATGTTCGATTTCACAAACCGGGTGGCTTTGGTTACCGGCGCGGGCAGCGAGACTGGAATCGGCTATGCCATCGCCTTGGCGCTGCAAAAGGCGGGCGCGAGGGTCTGTGTGACCTCGACCACCGGGCGCATCTTTGATCGGGCAGCGGCTTTGGGCTGCATGGGGCATGTGGCTGACCTGACGGACCCGGGCCAGGTGACCGGACTGTTTGCGGCAGTTCAGGCGCAGTTGGGTCCGGTTGCGGTTCTGGTCAACAACGCCGGCATGGTGCAAAGCGGCAAACGGGTGAAACGGGCCAGGCTGGGCGGGCTGTCGGATGCCGATTGGGCGCATCATATGGCGCTGAACATAGGCGTGACGTTTCAGTGCATCCGGGCGGCCTTGCCGGCGATGCAGGCGGCGGGATACGGGCGGATCGTCAACATCGCTTCGGTCACCGGGCCACTGGTCACGATTGACGGATCGTCGGGATATGCTACCGCGAAAGCCGCGATCACCGGCATGACACGCTCGGTTGCATTAGAGTACGGCCGCGAGGGGATCACCTGCAACGCGGTGCTGCCGGGGTGGATCGGCACGGCCTCGTCCTCGGCCAGGGAAATCAAGGCGGGCAAGGCCACGCCGGTCGGGCGGCCCGGTACGCCCGCAGAGGTGGCGGCCTGCGCCCTGTTCCTTGGTTCAGATGCGGCAAGTTACGTCAACGGGGCCATGCTGGTGGTCGATGGCGGCAACACGTTGGTCGAAATGAAAGGGGCGGGGGGTTTCTGAATGGCGCGGCCCGGGAGCCGCGCCAACAGTTCAGTGCAGGTCTTTGTAGTTCACAAACTTCACGTCGCTGTCGGGTGCCATCTTCTGCCGCCGCACGATCAGGCGGTTCAGGGCGTTGACGTAGGCCTTGACTGAAGCCACGACCGTATCAGTATCAGCCGACTGGCCGGTGGCAATGCGGCCATCTTCCGACAGGCGGACGGAGACGGTGGCTTGTGCATCGGTGCCCTCGGTCACTGCCGACACCTGATACAGTTCCAGCGTGGCGTTGTGCGGGAAAAGCTCGTCCACTGCGTTGAAGGCGGCATCGACCGGGCCGTCGCCTGTGGTGTCAGTGGATTTCTCGACGCCGTCGATCAGCAGGGTCAGTTCGGCTTCCTTCGGGCCTTCGGTGCCGCAGACGACGCGCAGGCGTTTGACTTGCAGGAAGTCGTTCTCGTCATTGGTGGCCTCGTCTTTCACCAAGGCGATCAGGTCTTCGTCATAGACCTCTTTCTTCTGGTCGGCCAAGGTCTTGAAGCGCACGAAGACGTCGTTCAACTGGTTGTCGGCCAGATCGAACCCCAAAGCCTTCAGCTTGGCGCGCAAGGCCGCGCGCCCCGAGTGCTTGCCCATCTGGATGTTGTCGGCGCTGATCCCGATATCCTCAGGCCGCATGATTTCAAAGGTCTGGACGTTCTTCAAGACGCCATCCTGATGGATGCCGCTTTCATGCAGGAAGGCGTTCTTGCCGACGATGGCCTTGTTGAACTGAACCGGAAAGCCCGAGACGGCCGAGACGCGGCGCGACAGGTTCATGATCTTGGTGGTGTCGATCCTGGTACGGTAGGGCAGGATGTCATTCCTGACCCGCATCGCCATGACGACTTCTTCCAAGGCGGTGTTGCCCGCCCGTTCGCCCAAGCCATTGATCGTGCATTCGATCTGGCGCGCACCGGCCTCTACCGCCGCCAAGGCGTTCGCGGTCGCCATGCCGAGGTCGTTGTGGCAGTGGGTCGCGAAGATGATGGTGTCGGCGCCGGGAACCCGTTCCAGCAGCATGGCGATCAGCTTGGCGGACTCGAAGGGGTAGGTGTAGCCGACCGTATCGGGGATGTTGATCGTGGTGGCACCGGCCTTGATGGCAATCTCGACCGTGCGGCACAGATAATCGTGTTCGGTGCGGGTGGCGTCCATTGGCGAAAACTGCACGTTGTCGCACAGGTTGCGGGCGTGGGTGACGGTGTCGTGGATGCGGGTCGCCATCTGGTCCATATCCAGATTGGGAATGGCGCGGTGCAGGGGCGAGGTGCCGATGAAGGTGTGGATTCGCGGGGACCGCGCGTGCTTCACCGCCTCCCAGCAGCGGTCAATGTCTTTGTAGTTGGCGCGGGCCAGACCACAGATGGTGGAATTGCGGCTTCGGCGCGAGATTTCGGAGACCGCCTGAAAATCACCTTCCGAGGCGATGGGAAAGCCCGCTTCGATGATATCGACGCCCATTTCATCCAGGAGGCCGGCAATCTCCAGCTTTTCGGCATGGGTCATTGTGGCGCCAGGGGATTGTTCGCCGTCACGCAGGGTCGTGTCGAAAATCAGAACGCGGGGTTGGGCGCTTGCTTCAGTCATGGTCATGATCCTTGGGAGTGTTTCTTAGCTGTAGCTTCGGGCGCTGATCACCTCCGAGCGGTCGCACCCAAGGGGCACGCTCAGAGGCGGCTAAGAAGAAGCAGACCCAAGGCAATGTGGGCGCGCGAGGCAAAAGCCCCCGATGCAGCGCCATACATGATGCAAGCCTTGGTCATGGATTGTGACTATATCAACGAATGAAGGAAAGAAAAGGGGAAGTGGCGAAAATTCCGCAGCTTGGCAGGAGGAATGGCCGCGCTAGCTGTTGGGAAAATGGAGGCTGGCATGGAAGAACGGGCATTGGTGGTGGGCGCATCGGGTGGGATCGGCAGCGCGCTGGTGGCAGTATTGGCCGGGCAGGGGGTGTCGGTCACCGGCGTCTCACGCAGCATCGACGGGCTGGATGTGACGGACGAGGCCAGCATTGCACGGGTATTGGGCGGGCTTTCGGGGCCGTTTGATACGGTGCTGGTTGCCACCGGCGCGTTGGATCTGGGCGGCGTCGGGCCCGAGAAAACGCTGCGCGCGGTTACACCGCAGGCCATGGCGGCGCAGTTTGCCTTGAACGCGATGGGCCCGCTTCTGGTTCTGAAGCACGCCCTGCGATTGTTGCCGCGTGACAAACCGGCGCGGTTTGCTGCCCTGTCGGCACGGGTGGGCTCAATCGGCGACAATGCTTTGTGTGGCTGGTATTCTTACCGTGCGGCCAAGGCGGCGCTGAACCAGTTGATCCACACCGCCGCCATCGAGATTGCCCGCAGCTATCCGCAAGCGATGGTTGTCACCCTGCATCCGGGCACGGTTGACACCGGCCTGACGCTGAACCACCGGGGCGGACATGCCGCCATCGCTCCCGCTGCTGCCGCCACAAACCTGTTGGGCGTTCTGCACGGGCTGAACCCGGCGCAAACCGGGCTGTTCTTCGATTGGCAGGGTGCGCAGCTGCCCTGGTGATCAGGCCATTTGCCCCGGCGCGGGTGCGGCCAAAGGCCAGCCCTCTGTGGCCGCACCCGCGCCGGGGCATCATGGCCAAATTGTGGCAAGGTATTGAAAGATAGTTAACAATCGGGCGGGAAGTGCCGGTGACACCCGTAATTTCGTATCTAAACGAAGGTTTACACCCCCAAATCAACCTTCGCTTGGTCTTTGCAAACCTTCGACAGATAGTCTCCACAGAGTTGGTTTCCGATACTGACAAAGTCCCGATCCGAATCGGATTGCATGCATGAGGCAGGGGCGCAACGTCAGGAACCGAGGAGAAATGGGAACGATGGCAAGGTTTGAAGTGAAGCGAAACGCATGGCTGGTCGGTATTTCCGGCTTGGCGGCTTTGATGCTGTCCACCGCCGTTTGGGCGGATGATGCGGCAACGGACCCGGTGGCACCTGATGACAGCGGGACGGTCTTGGTCGATGATGGCGGCCCGATTGATACAAAGGGTGAGGTGCAGACCTTCCACGAAATCAATCCCGGCGCAGTTGACGTAACATCGGTTGACGATGGCATTGGCAGCACCGACGTGACCGCAGTCGAAGACGGCTCGGGCGATGTCACGCCGGTTGGCGATGGCACCGACGTGACTGCGGTCGATGACGGCTCTGGCGATGTCACGCCGGTTGTTGATGGCACGGACGGCACCGGTGAACCAGCGGTCGATGACAGCTCGGGTGGGGTGACGGCGGTGGAATATGTCGGGCCGCGCGTCATTTACACGATGAATCCTGCCGACTGCATCAACTGCGACGTCATGCGAAGCAATGATGCCGTCGCACTGCCCGGCACCGCAGGACACCCCGTGGCTACCGCAACAACGGTCGTGGCCCATGACCCATCTGAGCAATCTGCCGACCATTGCAATGGGTCCGCGATTGCCTGGCTTTGCGAGTGGAAGACCGGTAACAGTAACTGAACTGACCAAAGGGTCAGGAGGCGTCGGCCGATGATCGGTTGATGCCTTCTGTACGGCGCGGCGTGACCTTGGGTGACGCCGCGTCCTCCTTCCAAACAGAGGCGGGGTCCGTGCCCCGATACGTGGATGAAACGAAAACTTCTGGCGGGTCTGCTGCTGCTGACCCTGTGTGGTCCGGCCTTGGCGCGAACGGTTGAAGACCGGCTGATTTCCGGGTTGAGATCGCAAGGCTACGTCATTGTGGAGGACAGCTTCACCTGGCTTGGCCGTCTGCGGATCGTGGCAGAGAATGCCCAGTACCACCGCGAAATCGTCGTTAATCCGGAAACTGGTGAGGTATTGCGCGACTATGTCGTGCTGTTGGTGGATTTGCATGTGAAGCCGTCGCTTCCGGCGTCTGCGTCAACCGTTGCTGCGTCAGATCATGACAGCGGCCTGAACACCTTTGACGGGACCAGTGCAAGCGTTACGGCAACAACGATCGTGGGGCCGACGATCACGCTGGTGCCACAAACGGGCGAAGGCCTTGTCACGAAATCGACATCTGGCCTGATCACGGGCGCAGCACCGGACGATCTGCTGCTGGCAGACCCGGTCATCTCGGCAGGAACGGTCACCCCGTGACGCGGGCCGGTGCTTATCTTGTGCTGTTGATTGTACAGTTTGTCTGCGCGATTTTCTTTCTGGCCGACATCCTTCTGTCGGTCGTTGGGCTTTACCCCAAGCCACTGGCATGGTCGACGCGCGAGATGATGGAAATCGGGGCCTTGCTGGGCCTGTTCCTTGGCCTGATCTTCGGCGCGCTTCTGGTGTGGCGTGCCTTTGGCGACCTGCGCCGGGCCGAAGCGCGGCTGGAGCGCGCCTCGGGTGCATTCATTGACCTGTTGAATGAACGGTTTGATCAATGGGGCCTGACGGCAGCCGAGCGTGACGTGGCGATGTTCGCCATCAAGGGGCTGACCGTGCAGGATATCGCGCGTCTGCGCGAAACCTCGGAAGGGACGGTCAAGGCGCAGACCGCCGCCATCTATCGCAAGGCTGACGTCAGCGGCCGCCCGCAACTGCTAAGCCTTTTCATCGAGGACATGATGGGTGGCGAACGCAGACCCGCGCGGCTTGCACGCGAAAAGGTGGCGTGACCGCCAAAAGCGGCACCTTTGTCGCGAACTGTCCCCAGGCGCCGTGATTCGCCGGACAGGGCCTGGAAAGGCGAATCAAACCGGAAATCACCGCCAAATTGGGGGGATGCAGGTGCATTCCCCTGACTGAACCGGCGTATGCCCGCACGATTGCCTTTGCTTGCGCAAAAAAAAGTCGGATTTGTTGCGATCCGCCCGACCAAAGTTGGAAGATTCGTGGAAAAATGGCCCTAAACTTGAGTTTAGGGCCGGTTGTGGCTGGTTTAGGGCGCTCATATGGAACCTCAGGTCAATTCCCGCCGGACCGGCAATGGCTCATGGTGACCTTACCGCCAGCGGCAATCCCGCCAGTGGCGTGCACTGCTTGCGCCGATCCCGAACGCCCCACTGCAAAAAGACCAACCGCGAGAAGACCCATTCCAAACAAACCTCGACCAGACCGCATTCAGGGCAAGCCCGCAGCGCACCTGTTCCATCCCCCAACTGCCAGGGATGCGCCGCAAATCCGTGCCCTTTGGGTAAGGCTTGCCCTGTACACCCGGCCCGACGCCGAACCAGTCCCCAGGCATGGCCACCCGTTTGGGGGCCTGCCTTGGTACGGTGTCGGGCGGGGTGATCTGGAACGCGCAGGGCTTTGCGCTAACGGGCAAGCACAGGTGCAGGACGCAAGATAACGGAACCTGATCCCTGCCAGCCAGACCCCTGCCAGCCAGACCCCTGCCAACCTTGGCCTTGCGCCAACTGAAGTCATCATGACAATCCGCCCATTGCCCTTGCCGGGCGTGTGCGGATCGCAGATACAGAAAAACTGAACCGGTCGATCCGGGAGTGAGCCATGAACAAACGCGCTATCTTCACGTTCTTCACTACGGCATTGATCCTTTCTGCCGGTATGGCCTTTTCGGCCTCGGTCGCGGACGGGATCATTGCGCAACTGACCAAACAGGGCTTTTCCTCTATTTCGTCTGAAACCACCTGGCTTGGTCGCATACGCATTCTTGCCATGCGCAAGGATGGTTCACGCGAAATCGTGATCAACCCCCGCACGGGAGAAATCTTGCGCGATCAGTTTACCGCGCTGAACGGCAAGGATGCGACCAAGCCCGTTCTGGATGAGGTGGGTGACGCGACCGGGCCTGAAGCCACCGGATCTGACGATAGCGGATCGTCTGATGGCGGCGGGTCCGGGGGTGATGGGTCCGGGGGTGATGGGTCCGGAGGTGATGGGTCCACAGGTTCCGGCTCTGGCACCACGGGGTCAGGCAACGGGTCAGGCGATGGCGACAAAAGTGGCGACGGTGGAGATGATGAAGGCAGCAATAACTGATGCATGACGGCGCGGCACGGCAGGTTCTGAATGCGGTCTACAAGGCGGTGCTTTAGTGGGAAAGCTGGCGATTGTTGCGCTGGTTTTTCTGGTTCAGGCGCTGTGCGCCATTCTGTTCGTATCGGATGTCTTTTCCTCGCTGTTCGGCTTTAACTCCACGCCCCTGTCGTGGGAGATGCGGGAACTTCTGGAAATGGGTGCCGCATTTGGTCTTGTCGTTGGCGCGGTTCTTGGAGGGCTTGCGATGCGGCGTGTCGTGCAAGACCGCAACAAGGCCCAGGAACGGCTGCGACGCGCCTCGGGGGCTTTTCTGGACCTGCTGGAAGAGCGTTTCGCCGAATGGGGCCTGACCCCGGCAGAGCGGGACGTGGCGCTGTTTGCCATCAAGGGCATGTCGACGGCCGAAATTGCCGTCCTGCGGTCAACGTCTGAAGGCACGGTCAAGGCGCAGACCAATGCGATTTACCGCAAGGCGGGGGTATCGGGCCGGTCGCAGCTTCTTAGTCTGTTCATTGACGATCTGATGCGGGACGACAACACGGTACGCCCGCCCTTGCAGTCTGTGGTCAACAGCTAAAGTCGGCTACTGCCTGAGGTCCTGCGGCCGGAGGTCCTGCGACCAGGGGGCCAACGATTAGGGGTTGAACGGCTAAGGTTGAACCGCGTTCGCTTGCAAGACATCCAGCGGCACAATGTCCAATGTGCGGATGTGGGTCGCGGCCAGATTGACCTGCGGGGCTGCCCCTTCGTGGTGCGCTTGCAAAAAGCGGCTGGCGCACAGACACCAGCGGTCGCCGGGGCGCAGGCCGCCAAAGCCGAATTCCGGGCGCGGGGTGGACAGGTCGTTGCCAAGGTACTTTGACAACGCCAGAAACTCTGCCGTCATCACGGCGCAAACGGTATGCTGACTGCGATCCTCTGGCCCGGTGTCACAGCAGCCGTTGCGGAAAAAGCCGGTCAGCGGCTTGGCCGAGCACGGCTGCAATGCGGCGCCCATAACATTGACGGAAGGCTCTTTCATGGCAGGCGGTCCTTTGCTTCTTCGGCCCACCTTGCGCTGCCCCGGGCCCCAAGGTCAACCGCCCCGCTTGACGCCCGCGCCCGGTTGAGCTTGTCTTGACCCGACCCTTCCCGAGGATGCCATGCCCCTGAACCCTGCCGAACTGTCCGAGGCCGTGCAGCCCATCCACCGCGCCCGTTCGATGCCGGCCGGTTTCTACACCGACCCCGCAATCTTTGCCGCCGAGCGTGAGGCCCTGTTCCTGCGCCACTGGTTCTTCCTGTGCCGGGACGAACAGTTGCCCAACCCCGGCGACTACCGCGCCTTTGACAGCCCCGGCGGCCCCATCGCAGCCTTGCGCGGCGGCGATGGCATCTTGCGGGTCTTTGCCAACTTTTGCCGCCATCGCGGCTCGATCCTGCTGGAGGGTACGGGCAACACCGGGGCCAAGGTCATGTGCCCCTATCACGGGTGGAGCTATCTTTCCGATGGCCGCCTGTACGGTTGCCCCGACATGAAAGATGCCGAAGGTTTTGACCGCCAGGAAAACGGTATGGTGGCGCTGGATTGCCAGATATGGGCCGGTTTCGTCTTCGCCCGCTTTGCCCATGATGGCCCGACCCTGCTGGAGCATCTGGGCGACCTGCCCGACCGTTTCGCCTCGCACCAGCCAGACCAGATGCGCTGCACATGGACCGTGACGCTGGAGCCGAACTGCAACTGGAAACTGATCCTGGAAAACGCGGTGGAGACGTATCACACCGGAATCGTCCATCGTGACACGGTTGGCGCGCAGACATCTCGCACCTTGGCCACCAAGGGCAACTGGATCTGCATTCAGGTGATCTCTGGCCGGTCCATCGCCACCTTGTCCGATACCGTGCCGCCGTTTGATGCGATCGACGGCTTGGACGATGACGCCCGAATGGGCACCTATTTCACCGTGGCCCTGCCCACGGTGCAATTCGCCATAGCCCAGGATTGCCTGTGGTGGCTGAACGTCACCCCCCTTGCCGTCGACAGATCGCGGCTGGAGATCGGCGGCTGCTTCCCTGCCGCCCGCCTTGCCCAGCCCGATTTCGAAACCCGCGCCGCCCCCTATTACGACCGCTGGGAAAGGGTAGGCCGCGAGGATGTGGGCATTCTGGAAAAGCAGCAAAAGGCGCTTGGCTCTGCCCTCTACCGCCCCGGCCCCCTGTCAGGCCGTGATGACATGGTGCAAGCGCTTGGGGTCTGGGTGCTGGACCGTCTTGGCCTTCGCCCGCAGGGCTGATTTCACCCATTCCCCTTTACCGGGGCGCAAGCCTTTTCTATAAGGCCGCCATGAGTTTGATATTCGTGATCATCGCCCGAATTATCGGCCCGGCGTCCTGACCTGACGCCGGGACATTGGCGCTTTGGCGCCCCCTTCTTCCGATACCTGTGCAAGGACCGCCCTGATGTGCGCTGACACGCCCGCTTCCACTGAAAATGTGACACCCGACTACCACGCCACCGTCTTCCTGCCCGAGACCGACTTTCCCATGCGCGGCAGCCTGCCGCAGCGTGAACCCGAATGGCTGGCCCGGTGGGAGCGTATCGGCGTCTATGACCGCCTGCGCGGCAAGACCGCGCCCGATGGTGGCAAGCGTCAGGATTTCACCCTGCACGACGGCCCGCCCTATGCGAACGGCCATTTGCACATCGGCCACGCCCTGAACAAGGTGCTGAAAGACATGGTGGTGCGCAGCCAGCAGATGATGGGCAAGGATGCCCGCTATGTGCCGGGCTGGGACTGCCACGGCCTGCCGATCGAGTGGAAGATCGAAGAACAATACCGCGCCAAGGGCCTGAACAAGGACGACGTTGACGTGGTGGCCTTCCGTCAGGAATGCCGCAAGTTCGCCGAAGGCTGGATCGACATCCAACGCGCCGAGTTCAAACGCATCGGCATCACCGGCAACTGGGACAACCCCTACCTGACGATGAACTACCACGCCGAGGCGGTGATCGCCGACGAGTTCATGAAGTTCCTGATGAACGGAAGTTTGTATCAGGGGAGCAAGCCGGTGATGTGGTCGCCGGTGGAGAAGACCGCGCTGGCCGAGGCGGAGGTGGAGTATCACGACCTGACGAGCCATACGGTTTGGGTGCGGTTCCCGGTGGTGTCTGTAAGCCGAGAGTTATCGAACGTTGACAAGTTTCTTGCCCGTGGATGGGATGCTAGCGACGCAGGAAAAGGCAAAGAGCGTGCGGCGTCTGACAGCCGCCAATATCTCCTTGGTGCGTCCGTCGTTATCTGGACCACCACTCCTTGGACCATTCCTCAGAACCGCGCTGTTAGTTTTGGTCCGGGTGTTAGTCACGGCTATTCCGATGGAATAGAATATGGACTTTATCGCGTTGAAAGTCTGGCTGAGAACTCGTCGGCAAAACTTGGTGAACTTGTCTTGGTTGCCGACAAATTGGCGGACGCGGCATTTAAATCAGCGCGTGTAGACGAGTATTTGCGTCTGCGGGATGTCACCGCCGAAGACCTTGAAGCGCTCACCCTCGCCCACCCCTTCCGCGCCATCGACGGCGGTGCTGGCGAGTGGGACTATGACGTCCCCCTTCTCCCCGGCGACCATGTTACCGATGACGCAGGCACCGGCTTTGTCCACACTGCGCCCTCGCACGGCGATGATGACTACCAGATGGGCCTGAAACACGGCCTGCCGATGACCTACAACGTTGAACCCGACGGCACCTACCGCGCCTCGCTCCCCCTGTTCGGTGGCCAGGCCATCATCACGCCCGAAGGTAAGGAAGGCCCCGCCAATGTCAGCGTGATCAAACAACTCGCCTACACCGGTGCCCTCTTTGCCAAGGGCAAGCTGAAGCATTCCTACCCGCACTCGTGGCGCTCAAAAGCCCCGCTGATCTACCGCAACACCCCGCAATGGTTTGTCGCCATCGACAAGCCGCTGGACGACGGCCTGTCCACCTATGGCGACACCATCCGCAAGCGGGCGCTCAACTCGATCAACCAACTGGTGACCTGGACGCCGCAGACCGGGCGCAACCGCTTGCACTCGATGATCGAGGCGCGGCCGGATTGGGTGCTGTCGCGCCAACGCGCTTGGGGTGTGCCGTTGACCTGCTTTACCAAGGTCGGGGCCAAGCCAACCGACGCCGACTTCCTGCTGCGCAACCCGGATGTCAACGCCCGCGTGCGTGACGCGTTTGAGGTGGACGGTGCCGATGTCTGGTACAAGTACGGCTTCAAGCACCAGATGTTGCATGGCATCGTTGACCCCGACGCCTATACCCAAGTCTTCGACGTGCTGGATGTGTGGTTCGACAGCGGCTCTACCCACGCTTTCGTGCTGCGCGACCGCGAGGACGGCAGCGCCGATGGCATTGCCGACCTGTACCTTGAAGGCACCGACCAGCATCGCGGCTGGTTCCATTCGTCAATGCTGCAGGCCTGCGGCACCAAGGGGCGGGCCCCTTACCGGGGCGTGCTGACGCATGGCTTTACGCTGGACGAAAAGGGCATGAAAATGTCCAAATCGCTGGGCAACACCACCGCCCCGCAGGCGGTGATCGATGAATACGGCGCTGATATCTTGCGGCTTTGGGTGGCGCAGGCCGATTACACGGTTGACCTGCGGATTGGCAAAGAGATCCTGAAAGGCGTGGCCGACAGCTACCGCCGCCTGCGCAACACCATGCGGTTCCTTCTGGGCAACCTGAAGGACTTCGCAGAGCCCGAGCGGGTTGATGCCGCCGACATGCCCGAACTGGAACAATGGGTGCTGCACCGTTTGGCCGAACTGGATGCCGAGGTGCGCGCGGGCTATGCCGCCTACGACTTCCAGGGCGT
>JAYSQA010000198.1:0-9824 GCA_043721775.1 Rhodobacterales bacterium | reverse complement strand
CGCCGAAGCATGGCTGCTCATCGCCCACATCCGCCGCGTCATCCGCATGCTCGTAAGGATATGACAACATTCGAAGAGTTTCGAACCAGACTCTGAGGCTCAAACTTTGCGGCGCAACCGGCGCACCAGCGCCGCATCGACCGCGGGGGTGACGAATTTCGACACATCCCCGCCCAGCCTGCAAATCTCTTTCACCAGCTTTGACGCAATCGCCTGCCGCCGCGCATCCGCCATCAGGAACACCGTCTCAATCGAGGCATCCATCGCCCGGTTCATGCCAACCATCTGGAATTCATACTCAAAATCCGCCACGGCGCGCAGCCCGCGAATGATGATCCCGGCCCCCACATCGCGGGCGCAGTCGATCAGCAGGTTCTCGAACGGATGCACGATGATCTCACCGCCAACCCGGGCCGCAATTTCGCGGCACTCTTCCTCGACCATGGCCACCCGCTCTTCCAGGTCAAACAACGGGGCCTTGTCGCGGTTGATCGCCACCCCGATCACCAGCCGGTCCACCATCGCCATGGCGCGCTGGATGATGTCAATGTGACCCAGGGTGATCGGATCGAAGGTGCCGGGATAAAGACCGATGCGCATGACTGCCCTCGCTGAACGGTCTGCCCACGCAACAATAGCGCGCGGCCAGACGCAAGAGACAAAGCGTCATACCGGCCCGGGTACCGGGTCTTAAAACCCCAGGTTCGGCGTCAGAAGCCCTTGATCATGCCTTCCAGCGCATCCTTTTCCGCCGCCAGTTCCGACAACCGCGCCTTGACCACGTCTCCGATCGAGATCAGCCCGACCATCTGGGCGTTCTCGACCACGGGCATATGACGAAAGCGCCCTTCCGTCATCACCGCCAGCACCAGATCGGAACTGTCGTGCCGAGAGCATGTCGTGACCTTGGCCGTCATCAGGCTTTCCACCCGGTCGGTCAGGCAAGCAGGCCCGCGCCGCCCCAATTCCCGCACCACATCGCGCTCTGACACGATGCCCGCCACATCGCGCCCATCGGTCGAGATGACCACCGCCCCGATCCGGCGCGACGACAGAACCTCGGCCAGTTTCGCCACGGTCGTCCCCGGCGGCAGCGTCACAACGCCATCGTCCAATTTTGATTTGAGGATATGACTGACAAGCATGGGTTTCTCCCTTTCCTGTCGTCCCAAATTGCACCCCGCGCAGCTTTCTGTCAAGTTTTATGCAGTCGCAGCAATTATATTTCAATCCGACAAGGCTGGACGAACAGCCCTCGCCCGGGTTACCCATGACCAAAGCGGAGGTTTCCATGCGCCACTCCCTGCCCCTGATCTGCCTGCCGCTTCTGGGCCTTGCACCCGCGGCACAGGCCAATGGCACCATCATCGTCAGCCCGGTCTATGCGCAACTGCTGGCCGCCGCCGTGCCCGCCGATTTCAAACCGGGGTATGAGGTGGAACAGAACGGCTCTTACCTTCTGGAACTGACCCCCAAGACCGAAACGGTTGACCACTGGACCCAGATGATCACCCTGTCAGGCGCCAAGGGGCTGGCGGCCACCATGGCCCCCGCCGATTTTGCCAGCCAGATGGCGCAGGGCTATCAATCCGCCTGCCCCGCCACCTTCTCGGCCCGTGTCCTGCCAGTGCCCCAGATCAAAGGCGTGTCCGAGGCGTTTTCGGGCTATCTTGGCTGCGGCGACACCGGTGGCCAGTCCGAGGCGATGGTCTTCGTGGTGATGAAAGGTGCGCAAGACATCTATACCGTGCAATGGGCCGAACATGGCCCCGCCCAAACCCACCCGATGGAGCCTGATCCCGCAATCTGGCGTCCGCGCGCCGACGCGCTTGCCCTCGTCCGGGTCTGCACCAATGTGCCAGGTGAGGCCGCCCCCTACCCGTCCTGCACGCAGTAAGCCTCCAGCCGGGTGATTTCCGCCCGCACCTCCGCCGTCAGCAAGGTGGCAAAGCGGTTAAGCCGCTCAACCCGCCCGTCATCCGCGTGCCGGATCAGCCAGAACGCCCGCTTCAGGCTGATCTGGCCGGGAATAACCCGCGTCAGTTCCGGTGCCGCTGGCAGGGCAAAGTCATGCACCACCCCCAACCCCGCGCCATGCCGCAGGAAGTTCAACTGCACCGACACGGAATTTGACGCCAAAGGCGGCGGCTTGACACCAATCGCCGCCAGATAATCCAGCTCCTTGTCAAAGATCATGTCCGGAATATACCCCACAAACCGATGCTTGCCCAAATCCTGCGGCCCATGGATCGGCGGATGCCCCGCCAGATAGTCGCGTGAGGCCGCCAGATGCAGCCGGTAATCCGTCAACTTCTGCACCGTCAACCGTCCCGCTTCCGGGCGCGACACGCCAATCGCCATATCCGCCTCTCGCTTTGACAGGTTGAAGACGCGGGGCAGCGCAACAATCTGCACCTCCAACCCCGGATTGGCATCACAAATCCGCGCCAGAACCTGCGGCAGCAGGTAGTTGGCACAGCCATCGGGCGCTCCGATCCTGATAGACCCCTTCAACCCCTCCGGCCCCGTCAAAGCCTCCGCCGCCGCCTCCATCGCCGCTTCCGCCCGCTCGGCATGGCTCAACAACCGCGCCCCATCCTCCGCCAGCGCATAGCCCTGCGGCCCCTTGGCGAACAGCCGCACCCCCATGGCATCCTCCAGCCGGGCAATCCGCCGCCCCACCGTCGCCGGATCAATCTTCAACACCCGACCCGCCGCCGACAGGCTTTCGCTCCGCGCAACGCCAAGGAAGATGCGCAAGTCATCCCAGTCCATCAAACCCCCGCCCATGTACAAGGTAGGATGGGCGATCCGCCCATGTTCCTTTGCATATCTGCAAAGCCCCTTTGAAATCTTGCCCCTGTTCCCGGCATTTCCGCAAGGCTATTGTGCCGCCAACAGATGGAGGACGCCATGAAAGAAATCGGTCACTGGATCAACGGCAAGCATGTTCCCGGAACCTCAGGCAATTTTGCCGATGTGTTCAATCCCGCCACCGGCGAAGTGCAGGCCCGCGTGGCGCTTGCCACGAAACAGGAACTTGACGCCGCCACCGCCGACGCGGCCCGCGCGCAGGTCAAATGGGGTGCAACCAACCCGCAACGCCGCGCCCGCGTGATGATGGAATTCGTCCGGCTTCTGAACCGCGACATGCAGAAACTGGCCGAAACCCTGTCGTCCGAGCATGGCAAGACCGTCCCCGACGCCAAGGGTGACATCCAGCGCGGCCTTGAAGTGATCGAATTCTGCATCGGCGCCCCGCACCTCCTGAAAGGTGAATTCACCGACAGCGCCGGCCCCGGCATCGACATGTATTCCATGCGCCAGCCGATCGGTGTCGCCGCAGGCATCACGCCCTTCAACTTCCCCGCGATGATCCCCCTGTGGAAAATGGGCCCCGCCCTCGCCTGCGGCAACGCCTTCACCCTGAAACCGTCCGAGCGTGACCCCTCCGTCCCGCTGATGCTGGCAGAACTGTTCAAGGAAGCAGGCCTGCCCGACGGTATGTTGCAAGTCATCAACGGCGACAAGGTCTCGGTCGACGCCATCCTTGATAACAGCCAGATCGCGGGCATCGGTTTTGTCGGTTCCACCCCGATTGCCGAGTATATCTATTCGCGTGGCACCGCGAACGGCAAGCGAGTGCAGTGCTTTGGTGGTGCCAAGAACCACATGATCATCATGCCCGACGCCGACATGGACCTTGCCGCTGACGCGCTCGTCGGCGCCGGTTACGGTGCGGCGGGTGAGCGTTGCATGGCCATTTCGGTCGCCGTCCCGGTCGGTGATGAAACCGCCGACCGCCTGATCGCCAAGCTGATCCCGCGGATCGAAAAGCTGAAGGTCGGCCCCTATACCGCTGGCAACGATGTCGATTACGGCCCGGTCGTCACCGCCGCCGCCAAAGCCAACATCCTGCGTCTGGTCGAATCCGGTGTTGCAGCTGGTGCAAAGCTGGTCATCGACGGCCGTGGCTTCAAGCTGCAAGGCTACGAGGACGGCTTCTTCGTCGGCCCCCACCTATTCGACCACGTCACCACTGACATGGAGATTTACCGCAAGGAAATCTTCGGACCCGTCCTGTCGACCGTCCGCGCCCAGACCTACGAAGAGGCGCTCAAGATCACGATGGACCACGAATACGGCAACGGCACCGCGATCTTCACCCGCGATGGCGACACCGCCCGAGATTTCGCCAACCGCGTCAACGTCGGCATGATCGGCATCAACGTGCCGATCCCGGTGCCCTTGGCCTACCATACCTTTGGTGGCTGGAAGAAATCCTCCTTCGGAGACCTGAACCAGCACGGGCCTGACAGCTTCCGCTTCTACACCCGCACCAAGACCATCACCTCGCGCTGGCCGTCCGGCATCAAGGAAGGTGCCAGCCTCAACTTCAAGCAGATGGACTGATCGTACCCAAGCCAGGCCCTGCCGCCCAGGACGACCTGGGGCCGGCAGGCACACCAGACCGCAACTGAACAAAAAAGGGGGCGTCATCGCCCCCTTTTTTCTGCATTCATGCACGCCATTGCATCAGATGATGCCAGCCTCATCGGCCCGGCGCGCTTCTGCCTCACGCGCGGCTTCAATGGTGGCGGCACGGCGGCGGCGCACTTCATAAACCACCGCTGCCGAGAAGGTCACCAGAATAAGCAGCAACGCCAAGGCGTTGATCGAAGGCGTGATCCCGGCCCGCACCTTGGAAAACACATAGACCGTCAGCGTCTGTGCGGTGCCCCGGGTGAAGAGGGTGATGTTGAAGTTCTCGATCGACTGGAAGAAGGCAATCGCAGCCCCCGCCCCGATCGCCGGGTACAGATGCGGCAACAGGATACGGCGCATGACCTGAGCATGGCTGGCACCAAGGTCCAAAGCCGCCTCTTCAAGGTTTTCATCAAAGCTTTGCAACCGGGCCAGCACCATCAGCATCACGAAAGCCGCAATGTAGCTGACCTGCCCCAGCACCGACAGATGCAGACCCGTCGGCACATGCAGCTTGTTCCAGAACAGGATGGTGGAAATCCCGATCACCGCCCCCGGCGCCAGCACCGGCGCCACCATGAAGCCATACAGCACCGACCGGACACGGCCCGAGATCGAGTTCACCACAATCGCCGCCGCCGTGCCAATCGGCACCGCAAGCGCCACCACGGCCAAAGCCACCAGAATGGTGTTGCGGAACGAGGTCCACATCGTCTCGTCATTCCACAGGTCGACAAACCAGCGGTCAGTCAGTCCCTTCCATGGATAGACCGAGGGCAACCGGCTATCGTTGAAAGCCGCCCCCCCCATCAGCACCAAAGGCACCAGCAGATACAACAAGAACAGCCCTGTATAGATGTGATATAAGGTCCGGCGCAATTTATCCGTCATGGTCTCGCCCTCCCCTTATTTCGCAATATCAGTAAGTTGCACTTTGAACAGCCACATCACCAGTGACACGAAAACCGTGCACAGGATCAGGAACAGGAACGAATAAGCCGCCCCGGTGTTCCAATCCTGACTTTCCAGCATCCATTGCTGAATGGTCTGGGTGAACCACAGACTGGTCGGAGACCCCAGCAGCGCCGGCACCAGCAAAGACCCCGCCGACAGCATGAAAACCATGACTGCCCCCGAGGCGATGCCCGGTTTGGCATGTGGCAGGATCACCCGCGCATGTGTCCGCCACCAGGGCGAGCCCAGATCCTGCGCCGCCTCGATCTGGTTGGTGTCCAGCGACTGAATGGCGTTGTAGATCGGGAACACCATGAACAGCACATAGGTATAGACCAGCCCGATGATGATCGCCCGATACCCCATGATCCAGCGCACCGGCTGATCCAGAATGCCCGTCCCCATCAGGATCGCATTGAGCGGCCCCTTCAGCGCCAGAATGATCCACCACGCAAAGCTGCGCAGCACTTCCGACACCCACAAGGGCACGAACAGCAGCAGAAACAGCGTCGGCAGCGACTTGGGGCTGACCACCTTGGCCAGATAGAAGGCCAGCGGATAGGCTATGACAAAGGTGATCACCGTCACCATGGTCGAATAGTAGATCGTCCCGAAGAAGATCTTCACATGGATCGGCAACGGCAGATTATACCCGAAGATATTGGTGTCCGTGTTGTTCGCGAAGAACTTCGCATAGTTGTTCAGCGAATAGAAATCCCGCGGCCCGCCGACATCGACCACCGGCAGATAAGGCCGGAAGCTGGCCTCGAACAAGGTGACATTGGGCAGGATCACCAGCATCAGCAGCCAGAAGGCCACCAGCAGCATGAAAGCTCCGGTCAGCGTGGAGCCGTAACGGCGCAGAAGGTCATCCATCCCGTCATTCTCCCCGCGTCTGACCGTCAGGCAGGATCGAGGCGCGTTCAGCGGCAAAGCTCATGAACAGCTTGTCGCCCTGCGAAGGAATGGCGCTGGAGCTATCGTTGCGCAACTCGCACAGCAGCGTCGCCCCGCTGTCGGATACAGCATGAACCGAGATGAAGTTGCCCTCGAACGCCACATCCGTCACCGTCGCGGGCAGGCTGTTCTCAGCCCCCGGGAAGGTTGAGATGAGGGTATGTTCGGGCCGGACGTACAGCTTCAGATCCTTGCCCTCGGTCTGGTTGACCCGCGTCCGGAAGCTGCCATGCGCGGTATCAAACCGCGCCATGCCGTCGGCAACCGACCCGACCTTGCCTGCGAAGATGTTGTTCTCGCCCACGAAAGACGCGACAAAGCCATTCACCGGGTTGTTGTAGATGTCGCGCGGGTTGGCGACCTGCTGCAATTTGCCCTGGCTCATTACCCCCACCCGATCCGACATGGCCAAAGCCTCGCCCTGATCATGGGTGATGTAGATGAAGGTCACGCCCGTCCGCTTCTGGATTGCCCGCAGTTCCGCCCGCATATGCTGGCGCAGCTTCAGATCCAGTGCCGACAGCGGCTCGTCCAGCAGCATCACCGACGGCTCAACCGCCAAAGCGCGCGCAATGGCCACCCGCTGCTTCTGGCCGCCCGACAACTGGCTGACCATCTTGTCCGCAGCCCCAGGCAGGTCAACCAGCCGCAGCAATTCCTCGGCCTTGGCGCGGCGTTCGGTCTTGCCAACGCCCCGCACCTCAAGCCCGAACGCGATATTCTCCCAGATCGGCATCAAGGGAAACAGCGCCAGGTTCTGAAAGATCAGCGCGGTTGGCCGCTGATTGGGCCGCTGCCCCTTCATATCCTTGTCACCAATGCGGATCACCCCCGAAGACGGGTCGGTGAACCCCGAGATCATGCGCAGAATGGTGGTCTTGCCACAGCCCGACGGGCCCAGAAACGAGAAGAACTCGCCGGGTTTGATCGAGACATTCACATGGTCCACGGCGCGAAAGCTGCCAAAGTCGCAGCATACATTATCCAGATCAATACCGGCGCTCATCGGTTGGTCGGTCCCCTGTTGTCGTTTGTTTTTACATGCGGTCTAAGACGCCGCGCCAGCAAGCGTCCAATGCCACACCGGGCCCCAAAGGGGCCCGGTGCAACCTGAACTGCTGTCAGATCAAGCAGCTTTGTACTTGTCGGCATATTCGCCGCGCTTGGCAACGAATTCAGCCGATTGCGACGGCCACCACCACAAAGCCTTGGAGGTAGCTTCGGTCAGGAAGTCGCCGTAGAACTTGGCAACATCCGGGCCCATGGTGTCGTAGCCAGCCTTGTTGACCGGGTTCGCCGAGAAGGCGGTTGCCCAGCCAGCCGAACCTTCCGCACCAGAGACGAACTTGGCGAATTCATGCGCCTGATCGACGTTGGCAGCGTTTTTCATCAGCACGAAGCCCTGGTTCCAGGCATAAGCGCCTTCAACCGGGGCGACATAGGCATAGCCATCATTGCGCAGGTTGTAGCCGGTGGAGTCCCAGCACTGGCCCAGGGTCGCGCCGTTGTCGGCGAAGCCGGCGTGCGCGTCGTTCTCGCCCGACCACCACTGGATCACGTTGCCTTTGGCCTTGATCGCGAAGTCCAGCGCGATGTCCCACAGTTGGGTCATCTTTGCCATGTCGCTGTAGCCGTCCAGCCACGGGAAGGGCAGCTTGCCTTGTGCCTCCAGATAGCGACCGGCCGACGCCAGTGCCGAGTGCGGACGCACAACGACTTGATTGTCCTTGTTGAACAGATCGCCCAGCGACGGCGGGGTCGACAGCTTGGCGCTGTCAGACTTCACGACCAGCGCCTCGGTGCCCCAGTTGGACGGAGCGAAGTACAGCTTGCCGTCGATGCGGGCCAGCTTTTCAGCGTTGCCGTCGATCAGACCCGGCAGATAGTTCGCCAGATCCAGCTTGGTGTCGTCCCAGGCCTGGATCAGGCCGTTGGAATTCCACGCCGAGACGCGGTCAACGGTCGGTTCGGTCACGTCGACGCCGCCGGATTGCAGCGCAACCTTGGCCTGAGCGAACATCGAGTCCTGCTCGGGCTGCTCGGTGAAGTTCACCGCGATGCCGGTGGCCTTGGTGAAAGCCGGAACGATCTTGTCCTTCAGGTCGGGATAGCCGGCCCAGCCCATGAAATTCAGCTCGCCCGAAGACGCCAGCACTTTGGATGAGATGATGGCGGGGGCAGCAAGCGCCCCCAGACCAGCAACCGTGGTCTTCATGAAGCCACGACGGCTGATGGTGTTCTTGTTGGTCACGTTAGTCTCCCTTTGTTACTCCGCTTGCGCGGATTTCGACCGGGGCCATTGACGGCCTGCCCGACATGGCAGACCAGCCCCGTTCTTGAAGAAGGGTCATGCACCCGCGACACGACAGATTTGTGACAGTGGCACGCCGTTCTTGACCAAGACCTTACTCCGTCCCATAGGCTCTGTGTCAACTGCACTGTTACACAGCCCAACTCACAGATCGGTTATTTTCCGGCCAACAGCACCAAACCTGCCCAAAACGGCGCTTTGACGCGATCAAGCGACACGCGCACAGCGCACCACTCCTTTCCCGATGGCACGCAATTTGGGCAGGCCCCGGCAAGCGCCAGTAATTCTTTGCACGCAAACGATCCCCGGCAAAATCCGGTGTCCCGCATCCCCCCGACCAGCGCGCCCGGCCAGCGCGCCCGCACCTTGGCGCTTTCCCTTTCACATTGGCCCAAATATCCCGGGGGTGCGGGGGCTGGCCCCCCGCAGATAGGGGTGTGCGGGGGCTGGCCCCCCGCACCCCCGATCAATCCAGCGTCCGCCGCCGGCGCAGCATAGCCGCCAGCACGATCACGACCATGATCGCAGCAATCCCCGCCATATCCGCCCTCACACCCCAAACCCCCGCCCCTTCCAACAACACCTTGCGCGTCAACCGCCGGAAATGCGTTGCAGGAATTGCCAACCCCACCACCCTTGCCCACCCCGGCATCCCCGCAATCGGAAACCTGAACCCTGACAGTGAAATCGACGGCAATAGCGTGAAGAACGACAGAAGCCTGCAAAGAACGCCCACGGGTCACCCAGAAACGGCACCCCAAACACCCAACGCGCCGCCACCAGAAACACGTCCGTCTGCACACACCCCACCAGCACATACGGGAAAATCTTCCCCGGCATCACCTCGATGGGCCGCACCGGCGTAGCCAGCAGCGCCGCCATCGTTGCCCGTTCATTCTCCCGCACAATCGCCACCGTCGTTATCATCATCATGGCCATCGACATGATGATCGCAAACAACCCCGGCACGATATTGGTCGCCGTCCGCCCCTCGCGGTTGAACGAATTGTGCACCACCGCGCCCACCGGCTCTGCTGCACAAATCCTGTTAGGGATTCATCTTGTGAATCCAGCGTGATAGCTGGGGTGGATGAGCGGACCGAACACGCCGGCCTGC
>JAYSQA010000197.1:0-4544 GCA_043721775.1 Rhodobacterales bacterium | reverse complement strand
AAGGCCGACAAGGCCGACAAGGCCGACAAGGCCGACAAGGCCGACAAGGCCGACAAGGCCGACAAGGCCGACAAGGCCGACAAGGCCGACAAGGGGGCCTTCAGCCCCCTCGCCCTTTCAGGGCTCACCCCCGAGGATATTTTCGCAACGAGGATGGGGAAGAAAAAAATTTGTTAACCCTGACGGGCCAACGTTGTGGCGCGGTACTGGCGGGGCGCCGATGACCGCCAGCGGGGAAAGCGCCGCTTGGGCAGACCGGGTCTGCTGTCGCGGCACTTGAACCCTGCATTTGGGCTATGGCTTGGGCAATTGCATGGGGGGAGCGGCGGACCATGAAACGGTCTGCGCAACCGGTTTTCCCGACAAGGGCCAACGCCGCGAGGGGTGTTGCCGAGCGTCAGTCGTGCTGACAGCCTGATGACCGCAAGGACCCTTGCACCAAGTCCCCAAGCACCCTTGCACCACGTCGAACCGCTGCCATTCGCCGTAGGATGGGCAATTTGCCCATGTCTCCAGTCAGTTGGGCCAGACTGGCGGGGTTCAGGGTGCCCGAAACCCGGCGGCCGCGTGGCGGCCGTCGCAATAGGGTTTCTTGGCCGAATGCCCGCAGCGGCACAAAAAGGCTTGGGTCACCCGGTTCACGGTGCGCCCGGTGCCCGACACGATCTCCAGGTTGCCGGTGACCTTCAGGGGCCCATCTGGCTGCGGCGACACCTCAACCAGACCTGCACGTGAAGCCAGCGCCACCGACACCTTCACCGCCACCTCACCCGAGGCGATGAACCCCACCGCACTATGGCTGCCGTCACAGTACGGCTTCTTGGCCGAAGCCCCACAGCAGCACAGCGAGGCACGCGGCGTGGGTTCCGCCTTCCCCCGCACCAGCATGGGCGCCTCAAAGGCCAGCGGGCCGTTTTCGCGCAAGTGGGCCAGGTTCACAACGGGTGCCTCATCCGATGTCACCACCCCATCGTTGCGCGCCACCCGGATAGCACCCGAGGGGCAATTCACCCCCAAAGCCAGCATCCCATCCGCCCCCGCCGCATCGGGATAAATCCACTCCCCTGCACATTGGGCACGAAGACCTCCGGAAGGCTGAGCACGCGGTTGCGCGCGTGCACGCATCGGCTGGCGTCGAAGGAGACGGTAACCTCGCGTCCCTTGACCAACTCCATCGTCACTTTCCATACGGCTTCAGATGCCCTGCACTAATGCTGCCATCATCGGCGACAAAGTCCACTGTCGTACCCTCCTGCATCACGTCATAACAGGCCCAATGGTCCGAGGGGGGCCAGACCGAGCAATAGCGCCCCGCCTGCACCCGCCAATGGCCGTTGCTTTGCCGGCCACCTTTGGCCGCGAAGACCGTCTCACCATCCGGCATAAAGCTTTGGGTCGTGCCATCATCATAGGCCAGCATCCTGGCCGTCAATGCTGCCGTGATGCCCGCCTCATCCAGCTTGCCCCCTGCCCAGACCGGAGACGCCAATAGCGCCAAACCCAAAATCCACCGCATGACCCGCCCCCCCCACTTTGCTTTGCGTCACCCTAGCCGCCCCGCGCCCCACCTTGGGATGACAACCCCGTGATCCGCCCATCTTGCACCCCGGCCCCCTGCGGATTAAGGAAGTGCCGACCCGAACTGAAAGGCCGCCTCATGATCCCGCGCTACTCCCGCCCCGAAATGGTTGCCCTTTGGTCACCCGAGAGCCGTTTCAAGATCTGGTTCGAGATTGAGGCCCATGCCTGCGACGCCATGGCCGCCAATGGCACGATCCCCAAGGCCAATGCGCAAGCCATCTGGAAGGCCCGGGATGCAGAGTTCAACGTGGCCCGCATTGACGAGATCGAAGCGGTCACCAAACACGACGTCATCGCCTTCCTGACCCATCTTGGCGAAATCATCGGCGCTGATGAAGCGCGCTTTATCCACCAGGGCATGACATCGTCCGACGTTCTGGACACCACCTTCAATATCCAGCTGTGCCGCGCCGCTGACCTGTTGATGATGGGGCTGGACCGCGTTCTGACCGCCCTGAAAACCCGTGCTTTCGAACACAAGGACACCGTCCGCATCGGCAGGTCGCACGGCATCCACGCCGAACCCACCACCATGGGCCTGACCTTCGCCCGCTTCTACGCCGAAATGTCCCGCAACCGCGCCCGCCTGCTGAACGCCCGCGCCGAAGTGGCAACCGGAGCAATCTCGGGTGCCGTCGGCACCTTCGCCAACATCGACCCAAACGTCGAGGAACATGTCTGCGCGATGATGGGCCTGACACCGGAACCCATCTCAACCCAGGTCATCCCACGCGACCGCCACGCGATGTTCTTCTGCACCTTGGCCGTCGTAGCCTCATCGATCGAAAATGTCGCCACCGAACTGCGCCACATGCAGCGCACGGAAGTGCTTGAGGCGGAAGAGTTCTTCTCGCCTGGCCAGAAGGGCTCTTCGGCGATGCCCCACAAGCGCAACCCCGTCCTGACCGAGAACCTGACCGGCCTCGCCCGCCTTGTCCGGTCTGCCGTGACCCCCGCGCTGGAGAATGTGACGCTGTGGCATGAACGCGATATCTCGCATTCCTCGGTCGAACGAGCCATCGGGCCGGACACCACGATCACCCTCGACTTCGCCCTGCACCGTCTGGCCGGAGTAATCGAAAAGCTGGTGGTCTATCCGGAGAACATGCTGAAAAACATGAACAAGTTCAAGGGTCTTGTCATGTCGCAACGCGTGCTGCTGGCCCTGACCCAGGCGGGCCTATCGCGTGAGGACAGCTACCGCCTCGTGCAACGCAATGCTATGAAAGTCTGGGAGCACGGCGCCGATTTCAAAACCGAGCTTCTTGCCGACCCCGAAGTCACCAAAGCCTTGTCCCCAGCCCAAATCGAAGAGAAATTCGACCTGGGCTATCACACCAAACACGTCGACACGATCTTCGCCCGCGTGTTCGGCACCTGACCGAAGCGGGGGCCAGCCCCCGCACCCCCGGAGTATTTGAACCAAGATGAAGGGCAAGGCGCCTGCTTTGAGTTTCACCGAGGCATAAATACTCCACGGGGGTGCGGGGGTGTGAAACCCCCGCTTCTGAAACTGGGTGCCCGGTTGCACCCCCCCGCTTCGCCGCCCGCTGAAAGCGTATCTTCATCCGGACTTAACCTCAGACAGTGCAGGCTGACGGCATCTGAAGAATCGGAGACGTGATGGCGTTCAACCCCGCGATGCTGGCCAGTCTGACCAACCCGGAAGCATTCAATGCGCCGATGGTGCCGATAAACACGCCGCGCGCGATCCGCCCGCGTGAAAAGGCCGCCATCATCGTGCGGTTGCTTCTGGCGGAAGGCGCGCCAATCAAGCTGACAGCACTGCCCGAAGAGATTCAGACCGCGCTGGCTCAGCAGATGGGCCAGATGCGCCGCGTCAGCCGCGATACCTTGCGCGCCGTTGTGGATGAGTTTCTGGCCGAGATGGAGCAGGTCGGCTTGTCGTTCCCCGGCGGGCTGGAGGGGGCCCTGACGATCATGGACGGCCATCTGTCGGCCAATGCCGCCAGCCGCTTGCGCCGGATGTCAGGCGGCAACTCGTTGATCGACCCGTGGGAGCGGATCAACGCCTTGTCGCTGGACCGCATCCTGCCTGTGCTGGAGGAGGAAAGCATCGAAGTTTGTGCCGTCGTTCTGTCCAAACTGCCGGTGCCACGGGCGGCGGACCTTTTGTCAAAACTGCCCGGCGACCGGGCGCGGCAGGTGGCCTATGCGGTTTCCCTGACCGGTAACGTTGACCCCGACACGGTGCAGCGCATCGGCATGTCTTTGGCCATGCAACTGGACAGCCAGCCGCTGAAAGCCTTTGACGCGGGCCCGGGCGAACGGGTGGGGGCGATCCTGAACATCGCGGCGGCTTCAACCCGGGATGATGTGATGAAGGGCCTGCTGGAAACAGATGCCGATTTTGCCGAGATCGTCCGCAAGAACATCTTCACCTTCGAACACATCAAGGCCAAACTGTCGGCGCGCGACGTGCCCAAGGTGATCCGGATCGTCGATCAGGCCGCTTTGGTCACTGCCCTGACCTTTGCCATGTCCAATCCAGACCTGGAACCTTCGGCAGAACACATCCTGGCCAACCTGTCGCAGCGTATGACCCAGACCCTGCGCGAGGAAATCGGGGCGCGCGGCAAGATCAAGGAAAAGGATGCCGAGGAAGCAATGGGAAACATCGTGATGGCAATCCGCCAATTGGAAGGCAGCGGAGAGATCGTGCTGGTCCAACCGGAGGAATAGTCCCACTCCGACCAAGCCCTGACCGTACTGCAACGCCGAAAGGCGTGCAAAGCGCCAGAGTTTGAACTTTGTCAGGCAAGCGCAGCCGTATCATAAATCTTGACCACCTTGAAAAGTATCTCACAATTACCCGAATTGACCCCACTGGCCTTAGAGTCTGCTTCGAAACTATCTGTGTGTTGTCATGGCCTTGCGAGCAGGCGGATGAGACGGTGGGTGTGGGCGATGAGCAGCCATGCTTTGGCGCTGGCGATGGTTTT
>JAYSQA010000196.1:0-29935 GCA_043721775.1 Rhodobacterales bacterium | reverse complement strand
GAACATGTTCGGACGCCTGAAGGATTGGCGAAGGGTCGCCACGCGCTTTGACCGGCGCGCCGACATCTTCCTCTCAGCCTGCGCCCTTGCCGCAATCGTAATGTTCTGGCTATGAGTCCTGAGCCTAGTTGATCTGCAACCGCGAGATTTGCCCGGTTTGCGGCGCGTTCGTCTCAGAACACCAGGTGCCCGTCCTGACTTGTTCCAATTTCGGGTCCATCCGGCTTTGCATGTCGGCAAAGGCCAGCGAGGCCGCCTGGTCAATCTGGCCCGACTGCCGGTCAAGGCAGAAAACGGTCTGGGCACCGGTTGGCGTCCTGATCGCGAAAAGGACGACGGCGAGAAACTGTTTCAACTGACTGCCTGCTGAAATGAAAGGAACCAATCTGCCAGCGAAACTGATTCCCGTCAACCGGCATGACCTTTGGTGTTCAGCGTTGGCGGATGCGTGCCAGAACCCGGCTCCACCCGCCGGGACTGACCGCGAAAGACATCAGGAACCCGGTCATGAATCCAGCCAGTTCTGCCGTCCAATCCCAGCCTACGCCTTGCGCAAAGCCGTATGTCACAAGGGAAAAGGCTCCAAACGCGATGCGGATACCCAGAAGGAACCCGATCAACTGGAACGCGCGCAACTGGCCAGAACCTATTGCCGATGCGCGCATCCACTGGACATAGGTGAAGGCGCCGATCAGGCCGTAAACCGGAGGATAGCCGCCGATCAGCGGGGCCTGGGTGTAGGGAATGGCCGTATAGACCAGCGCCGCGACAAGGGAGGACGTGAGGAAGACGGCCAGAACCGCCCACCAGTGAAAGACCTCTCCGACGAATTTCGACAGCGCCAGCAGGATGACTATGACGAAAACCGCTTGGGTCAGGTCGGTGTGAACGAAAGGATAGGTGAAGGGACGGTACAGGCCATCTATCGGATATTGCTGAAAACTTAGCATCTGCCGCAGGTATTCGGGCGAGAAGGCGAAGTCTTGCACCGCCTGTGACCGCCAGCCGATGCCCGAAGGCCCGCCTGCGATGCCATTGGCCCCGGCGTTCACCACCAGCTCCATTGCGATCATCGGCAGGGACAGGGCCCAGGTGATGGCAGGCAAGGGGTTGATCGGCGGTTGATTGTGGTCTTGCATGGTGCCTCGCATCCGGGGCTTTGATTGACGCCCGCTGATCAGGCAGATAAGGCGAAACGGCGCATTTATCCAGATGGAGAACCCCATGTCCGAGCCGGTCCAAACGCCTCAGACTCCGCCTGTCAGCTTTCCGACCCGAATTTTCTCAGGGATCCAGCCCTCGGGCGGGTTGACGCTTGGCAATTACCTGGGCGCTTTGAAACGCTTTGTGGAAAAGCAGGATGAGGGGATCGAGACGGTTTACTGTCTGGTCGACATGCATGCCATTACGGTCTGGCAGGACCCGGTGAAGCTGCGTCATCAAACGCGCGAGGCTGCGGCGGGGTTTATCGCGGCGGGGATTGATCCGGCGCGGTCCATTCTGTTCAACCAGAGTCAAGTCACCGCTCATGTCGAATTGGGCTGGATTTTCAACTGTATAGCGCGCATGGGCTGGATGAGCCGGATGACGCAGTTCAAGGATAAGGCGGGGAAGAACTCTGAAAACGTATCGTTGGGACTGTTCGCTTACCCGTCCCTGATGGCGGCGGATATTCTGGCTTACAAGGCGACGCATGTGCCGGTGGGCGAGGATCAGAAGCAGCATCTGGAACTGTGCCGCGACATCGCGATCAAGTTCAACAATGACTACAAGGTAGATTTCTTCCCCATCGTGGAACCGGTGATCGAAGGGACGGCTACCAGAGTTATGTCTTTGCGGGATGGCACCCACAAGATGTCGAAATCCGACCCCTCAGATCAAAGCCGGATCAATTTGACGGATGATGCGGATACGATCTCGAAGAAAATCCGCAAGGCCAAGACCGATATGGACCCGCTGCCGGACCATGCTGATGGGCTGAAGGACCGGCCCGAGGCGAAAAACCTGGTCAACATCTATGCGGCTTTGTCCGGGCATACTGTGGCGCAGGTGGTCCATGACTTTGCGGGGGCGCAGTTTGGTACTTTCAAACCGGCACTGGCGGACCTTGCGGTGGCCACGCTTGGGCCGATCACGACCGAGATGAACCGCCTGATGAAGGACCCCGGCGAGATCGACCGCATTCTTGGCGAGGGTGCCGCGCGGGCTGACAAACTGGCGCGACCGGTGCTGGAGCAGGTCTATGACATCATCGGGATGATCCGGTCGAAGCCGGTGTGAACGCGAAACTGCCGCCGGTTTGGCGTGTGGGATGGCTCGGTTGTTCGTCGGGGATACTCACTGGCCTGCGGGCCGCAGGGTTCAGCGGGCGTCAAGGTTTAAAACGGGGTGGTCCGGGATTTTTCTCTGAAAAATCCCGGGCGGTAGGGTGGGGTTGAACCCCACCCTACGACAACGTCGCGAACATCGAAAACGCTCTCAAACCATGAGGTGGGCGAGGTAGAGTTGTCCCCAGCTTATTCTGCGGGCGTCACGTAACTGAATCAATCTGTCGGCAGGATGACGTACGGAAGGCTGCTTGCCTCTCTTCCCGGATGCCCGCGACTGTCCCCGCAGGTGGGCCTTGAGACCTCCGGGATACGCCCCTCGACCAGCCCCGGTCAGGGGCGTTTTTTTTGGCTGCGGTACTTGATCGGCGGATTTCGGGATGGCAGGTGGCGAGGATCCGCTGTTGGCGGGGTTCTGGTGCTTTCCCTTGGTCGCCTGCCCTGCTTATCTGCGCCAAACGTAGGAGGGACACCATGACGATCACCACACAAGCCGGCGATGTGCGGACTTTTTGGGAGGGGCGCTGGCATGAAACGGATGTCGCAGTCATGAAAGCCAGCGATCACGGGATCTGGCAAGGCTCGTCCGTGTTCGATGGCGCGCGGCGGTTTGACGGGCTGGCCCCTGATCTTGACAAGCATTGCGCCCGGATCAATCAGTCCGCCGAGGCGCTGATGATCACGCCGACCTGCGCTACCGAGGACATGATTGCCATCATCCGCGAAGGTTTGGCCGATTTCGCACCAGGGCGGGCGGTGTATATCCGGCCGATGTATTGGGCGCTTCATGGGTCGGACCTTGGCGTGTCGCCCGAACCCGGTGCGACCGGTTTTGCGATTGCGCTGGAAGAATGTGCCATGCCGAACCCGGCCTATGCCACCACCCTGACCCGCACCCGGTTTCGCCGCCCGGTGCTGGAGGACAATGTCTGCAATGCCAAGGCCGGCTGCCTTTATCCCAACAATGCCCGAATGCTGAGCGAGGCCAAGTCGAAGGGTTTCGGCAACGCCCTCGTCGCCGATGCTCTGGGCAATCTGGCGGAGTCTGCCACGGCGAATGTCTTTTTGGTGAAGGATGGGGTGGTGTTCACACCGGTGGCAAATGGCACCTTCCTTTCCGGCATCACCCGTGCCCGCCACATCGCCAACCTGCGTGCCGATGGCGTTGAGGTGGTGGAAACTGTCCTGACCTTTGAGGACGCCCACCGGGCCGACGAGATTTTCCTGTCCGGCAATTTCGCCAAGGTGACGGCGGTGGCCGAGTTTGACGGTACGCATTATCCGCACCGCCCGCTGACCGAACGGGCGCGCGCCTTGTATATGGACTGGGCCGCCACCACGCGGCTTTGAAGCGGGGGCCAGCCCCCGCACCCCCGGGATATTTATGAACAAATGAATAGGGAGATGTGCGGGAGCTTTGGTGGAGGCTTGTCATGTCAGGGGCGCTCGGGCGATAAGGGCCGCGAAGGAGATCCCTCATGCGCAAGTTTCTGGTCGTGTTGGATGACACGCGAGAGTGCCTGAACGCGATGCGGTTTGCCGCCCTGCGCGCGGCGCACACCGGGGGCGGGGTGCAGATCCTGTCAATCATATCTCCGGAAGAGTTCCAGCATTTCATGGGCGTCGCCGACCTGATGCGGGCCGAGGCGCGCGAGCGGATCGAGGCGCATTTCGAAGTCTTTGCCAAGTGGATGCGCGACAGGCAGGGCATCAACCCCGAACTGGTGATCCGCGAGGGTGACCCCGAGACCGAGATTCTGGCGCAGGTGCGCGAGGACCCGGAGGTGGGGGTTCTGGTGCTCGGTGCCAGCCATGAGAAATCCGGGCCGGGGCCCTTGGTGACAGCCTTGACGCGCAGTTCCGGCTCTTTGCCGGTTCCGATCACGATCGTGCCGGGGGATATGAGCAAGGAAAGGTTGGAGAGTATCACCTGAGGAATGCACGCGTGCAATCTGCCGCAAGTCATTGATCCTCCATACTTTCAGGATTTTTCTTAATCTTTTCTTAATCCCGCCGTTAATCCCGCTATGGCGCTTGGCACAGGGCGGCCATGCAATCTTGGCTGTTTTGCACCCGCAGCATCGGGCGCATCTCGGCCATGGGAGGTAGGACGAAAGGAAACATCGTGTCCGACCTGAAGCATCGTAAATCCGCCGTGGTTGACGTTCCCGGCCTTGCCTATTTCACCACCGAGGCGGAGATGCCTGCCAATAGGGCCACGGCCCCGCAGCCAGCGCTGTACCGCGTGCCGCAGCGCGTTGTCCTGTCCGCATTGGACCAGATGTACGGCTATTTCGGCGCCTGACCCAACGTCTGGAATCGTTCCAACCTTGACTTGGGTGCATCCAGGGCGCATATCCGACAGGAACAGTCAGGAGTTACCCCATGTTCATCCAGACCGAATCCACGCCCAACCCGGCAACCCTGAAATTCCTGCCCGGTCTTGCCGTGCTGGAGATGGGGACGGCGGATTTCCCCAGCCTTGAAGCCTCGGCCAAATCGCCGCTGGCCAAGCGGATATTTGCGGTTACCGGTGTGACCGGCGTCTTCTTTGGGACCGATTTCGTCACCGTGACCAAGGGCGAAGGCATCGACTGGCAGCACATCAAGCCTGCTATCCTCGGTGCCATCATGGAGCATTACCAGTCCGGTGCGGCCGTGATCGAGGGTGAGCAGGCGCAAGCCCATGTGGCAACCGATGGGCCGGATGGCGCGATCATCAACCAGATCAAAGAGTTGCTTGATACCCGCGTCCGTCCGGCTGTGGCGCAGGATGGCGGCGACATCACCTTCCACGGCTTTGACCGGGGTGTCGTGTACTTGCACATGAAGGGCGCCTGCGCGGGTTGCCCATCCTCCACCCTGACGCTGAAGATGGGGATCGAGAACCTGCTGCGCCACTACATCCCCGAAGTGACCGAGGTGCGCCCGGTTGCCGCCTGACGCCATCGTTCTGGCCTTTGACACATCGGCGGCACATTGTGCCGCCGCTTTGCTGTTTGGGCATGTCGAACCGGGGCTGCAAAACACCCTGCGCATCAGGTCACGGGTCGAGATGATGGAGAAGGGTCAAGCGGAACATCTGGTTCCGATGACGGTAGATTTGCTGACGGCGCATGGCGTGGACTGGCGCGACATCACCCGGCTGGCGGTCGGCGTCGGTCCGGGCAACTTCACTGGCATCAGGATTGCGGTGTCGCTGGTCCGGGGTCTGGCGCTGGGGCTTGGGGTTCCAGCGGTGGGGGTCACAGGGTTCGAGGCGGTCGCATGGGCCGGCGGGCGGGTCTTGCCTTGTTGGACGCTGATTGATGCACCACGGGGTCAGGTCTATGCCCAAAGGTTCCCGGGCGGCACGCCGCATATCCTCGATGCCAAGCCGGATCTGGATGCGCCAGTTCTGCGGCAATCCGATCTGGACGCAGCACAACTGGTGTCGGCCATCGCCGAAGTCGGTTTCATGAAACCGCTCAAGACTGCGCCCCGCCCTGCCCCGTTCTACCTGCGCGCCGCCGATGCCGCCCCCCCGTCAGACCCGCCGCCGGTGATCCTGCCGTGACGCCTGCCGATATGGCCCGGCTGCACGCCGCCAGCTTCACCCTGCCAGCACCGTGGTCGGAGGCAGAAATCACCGCCACCCTCGCCAGCCCGTTCAACTTTGCCCTGCTGCGCGAAACAGGTTTTCTTCTGGGCAAGGTCGTCGCAGGCGAGGCCGAATTGCTGACGATCGCGGTCGATCCCGCCGCCCGCCGCCTCGGCACCGGCCGCGCCCTGGTCGCGGCTTTTCTGGCCGAAGCAAGGGCAAGGGCCGCAGACACCGCGTTTCTTGAGGTCGCGGCGACAAACGCCGCCGCCCGGTCTGTCTACACCGCTGCGGGGTTCATCCAGACCGGTCGCCGCAAGGGCTGTTACCGGGGCGAGGGTCTGGTGGTGGATGCGATTGTGATGAGCCGCCCGCTCTGAACCCGCAGGCCCGGACCCTTGTTTCCAATTCACACGGCCCAAATATCCCCAGGGGGTCTGGGGGCTGGAAGCCCCCAGCCGGGTCCGCAGAGCGCCGCCGAGGGACCTGTGCAGCGCCCGAAACTTGATCGTCCGATCAAAAATGAAACGCCGCAGCCGCAGATTCCTGTTGACCACCCCTGCCTCCTCAGACCTAAATCAGCCACGACAGCCCGCGACTGGCCCATGTTGAGTCTCCTCAATGTGCGCCATGGACAGGGTGTATGCATTTGACAACCGGGAGACTGACATGAGCCTGATGAAACACCTGCTGGGGGCCTCGGCCGCCTTGGCGCTAAGCGCTGTGGCCGCCCTGGCAGAGCCTGCCATCATCTATGACATTGGTGGCAAGAACGACAAATCCTTCAACGAGGCTGCGTTCGGTGGTGCCGAAAGGTGGGCCAAGGAAACCGGCGGCACGTATAAAGAGCTGGAAATGCAGAACGAGGCCCAGCGCGAGCAGGCTTTGCGCCAGCTGGCTGAAGCCGGCGCCAACCCGATCGTGATGACCGGTTTCGCCTTCGGTGACGTGCTGAACACCGTGGCTCCGGATTATCCGAACACCAAATTCGCCATAATCGACATGGTTGTCGATCAGCCCAACGTGAAATCGGTGGTCTTCACCGAGGATCAGGGCTCCTATCTTGCTGGCGTCATGGCTGCCATGGCGTCCAAGACCGGCGTTGTCGGTTTCATCGGCGGCATGGACATTCCCTTGATCCGCCGCTTTGGCTGCGGCTATGCTCAGGGGGTGAAATCGGTCAAGCCGGATGCGACCGTGATCCTGAACATGACCGGCACCGATGGCTCGGCGTGGAACAACCCAGTCAAGGGCGGCGAGATTGCCAAGTCGCAAATGGCGCAGAAGGCTGACGTGATCTATGCGGCGGCTGGCGGCACCGGAGTGGGTGTCTTGCAGGCCGCTGCCGATGGCGGCATCCTGTCAATCGGCGTCGACAGCAACCAGAACTACATGCACCCCGGTCAGGTTCTGACCTCGATGGTCAAGCGCGTGGACAACGCCGTTTACGACGCCTTCAAGGAAGGCGCTGATCTGAAGCCCGGCGTCAATGTCATGGACCTCAAGGCCGGTGGCGTCGATGTCGCGATGGACGACAACAACGCCAAGCTGGTCACCCCGGAAATGGCCGCAGCCGTGACGGCGGCGGGCGACAAGATCAAGTCGGGCGAACTGAAAGTTCACGACTATATGTCTGACAACACCTGCCCGGCGGGCAAGTTCTAATGGCCGCACAGGCTATGGGGGGGCGGCAGGCAACTGCCGCCCCCTATGCGATTGAACTCAAGGGCATTTCCAAGTCCTTCGGTCCGGTACAGGCCAACCGCGATATCAACATCGCCGTACCGCGTGGCACGATCCACGGGATTATTGGCGAGAATGGTGCTGGGAAATCGACGCTGATGTCGATCCTGTACGGTTTCTACAAAGCCGACGCCGGTGAGATTTTCATCAACGGCCAGCCCATCGCCATCCCCGACAGTCAAAGCGCCATCCGCGCCGGGATTGGCATGGTCTTCCAGCACTTCAAGCTGGTGCAGAATTTCACGGTGCTGGAGAATGTCATTCTCGGCGCTGAAGACGGAGCTCTGCTCAAATCCTCGCTGACCCGTGCGCGGGCCGAGTTGGAGGCGTTGAGCCGCGAATATGACCTGGATGTGCATCCGGATGCGGTGATTGAAGACCTGTCGGTCGGCCACCAGCAGCGGGTGGAGATTTTGAAGGCCCTTTACCGGCAGGCCGAGATTCTTATTCTCGACGAGCCGACCGGCGTGCTGACTCCGGAAGAAGCGGACCATTTGTTCCGCATTTTGGCTGGCTTGAAGGAAAAGGGCCGCACGATCATCCTGATCACCCACAAGCTGCGCGAGATCATGGAGACGACGGACAATGTCTCGGTCATGCGGCGCGGGACGATGGTGGCGACGGTAAGGACCTCTGAAACCTCGCCCGAGGCTTTGGCGGAACTGATGGTGGGCCGCAAGGTGCTGCTGGAGGTGGAGAAGAAGCCGGCCACTCCGGGGCGTGAGGTGCTGAAGGTTGAGAACCTGACGGTGCGGACGGATGGGGTGGAACGGCTGAAGGGCGTCAGCTTTGCCATTCGCGCGGGCGAGATCCTGGGGATCGCAGGCGTGGCCGGGAATGGTCAGTCGCAATTGCTGGAGGCTTTGGGCGGGATTGCTGCGGCCTCGGGCCGGATCACGATGAACGGGGTGGAATTGCCGCTGAACGGGCACAAGGCCAACGGGCAAAGTCGGCGGGCGGCGGAGATTGCCCATGTGCCAGAGGATCGCCAGACTTTGGGGCTGATCATGGATTTTACGGCGTGGGAGAATATGGGCTTCGGCTATCACAACGCGCCGGAGTATCAGCAGAACTGGCTGTTCATGGACAACGCCGCGTTGAAGGCGGACACCGTGAAGAAGATGGCGACGTTTGATGTACGGCCGCCGATCCCTACGTTGCAGGCCAAGAGTTTCTCGGGCGGCAACCAGCAGAAGATCGTGGTGGCGCGGGAGATTGAGCGCAATCCGGACCTGTTGCTGGTCGGCCAGCCGACACGGGGCGTAGATATCGGCGCGATTGAATTCATTCACAAGCAGATCGTTGCCTTGCGCGATGCGGGCAAGGCGGTGCTGCTGGTGTCAGTGGAACTGGACGAGATCATGTCTTTGTCAGACCGGATTCTGGTGATGTTTGACGGGCGTATCATGGGCGAGCGTGATCCGGAAACGACGAATGAGCGCGAACTGGGCCTGCTGATGGCCGGGATGACCGAAAGCAAGGGCGCCTGACATGACCAAACTTCCGCGTTGGGCCGATGTGGTGCTGGTGCCGCTGATCTGCTTGGCTCTGGCTTTTGCCGCTTGCGGCGTCCTGATTGCGGCCATTGGCCAAAGCCCGGTGCAGGCGATCTGGATCATGCTGAAGGGCTCGTTCGGGTCAACCAACGGCCTTGGCTATACGCTGTATTATGCCACCAACTTCATCTTCACCGGGCTGGCGGTGTCGATTGCCTTTCAGGCGAGCCTGTTCAACATCGGGGGCGAGGGGCAGGCGACACTCGGCGGGTTGGGGGTGACTTTGGCCTGCCTGCTGGTGCCATGGCCGCATTGGTCGCTGGCGCTGGTGGGGTCGATGACGGCGGGGGCTTTGTTCGGCGCAGCATGGGGGTTTTTGCCCGCCTGGTTGCAGGCCAAGCGGGGCAGCCATATCGTGATCACGACGATGATGTTCAACTTCATCGCTTATGCTTTGATGAACTATGTTTTGGTCAACATGTTGCGGCCTTTGGGCAGCATGGACCCGGCCTCGGCCCGGTTTGACAAAGTGGTGAACCTGCCGAAGCTGGGGGATATTCTGGGGCTGGTGGGGATACCGTTTTCCTCGAAGAATCCGGCGAATATCTCGTTTTTGATTGCGATGGCCTTGGCGGTGGGGGTCTGGGCGCTGATGTGGCATACCCGGTTGGGCTATGCGCTGCGGGCCTTTGGCAAGCAGGAGAAGGCGGCTTTATATGCCGGGATTGATCCGGTGCGGATCACGATTTACGCGATGCTGCTGTCGGGCGGGATTTCGGGGCTGATGGCGATCAATGCGGTGCAGGGGGCGGCGCATCGGTTGGTGTTGAACTCGGTCGAGGGGGCGGGGTTCATCGGGATTGCGGTGGCCCTGATGGGGCGAAACCATCCGTTCGGGATTGTGGTGGCCTCGATCCTGTTTGGGTTTCTGTATGAGGGCGGGTCACAGCTGGCGATGGGCACCACCATTCCGCGAGAGGTGATTACCGTGTTGCAGGCCTTGGTGATCCTGTTCACCGGGGCGCTGCCTTACATGGTGCAGAAACCGCTGGAGCGACTGTTTGCGCTGCCGTTCTTTGCAAAGCTGGCCGAGGGCACGTGATGGATCTGGCGAGTTTCCTGCAAATTCTGGAATCAACGATCCGGCTGGCGACGCCGTTGTTGTTCGCTTGTCTGGCGGGGCTTTATTCGGAACGGGCCGGGGTGTTTGACATCGGGCTGGAGGGCAAGATGCTGGTGGCGGCGTTTGCTGCGGCCTCGGCGTCCTATGCCACCGGGTCTGTTTGGGTGGGGGTGCTGGCCGGGATTGCGGCCTCGCTGCTGTTTGCGGCCATTCACGGGCTGGCGTCGATTACCTTCCGGGGCAATCAGCTGATTTCGGGGGTGGCGATCAACTTCCTCGCCTCTGGCCTGACGGTTGTGCTGGGGACAAGCTGGTTTCATCTGGGCGGGCAGACGCCGCCTTTGGTGGGGGGGATGCGGTTTGACGACGCGCCAATCATCCATCTGCTGGGCTTGGCCCCCAACCCGGTGCTGGAGTTATTCTTGGGGCATTCGGTGCTGGTCTATGTCTCATTGGCCATCGTGCCGCTGACGTGGTGGGTTCTGTACCGCACGCGCTTTGGCTTGCGGTTGCGGGCCGTGGGCGAAAATCCGGCGGCGGTGGATACGGCGGGGGTGTCGGTGACGGGCTTGCGCTTTGCGGCGGTGGGGATCACCGGGGTCTTGTGCGGGTTGGCGGGGGCTTACATGTCAATGGGGCTTTCGGCAGGGTTTTTGAAAGAGATGACGGCAGGGCGGGGGTATATTGCCCTTGCAGCATTGATATTTGCCAAGTGGCGGCCGTGGTATGCGCTGGCGGCGTGCATGTTGTTTGGCCTGCTGGACGCGGTGGCGATCAGGTTTCAGAACATTGATCTGGGGTTTGTCGTCATTCCGGTGCAGTTCACCCAGGCCCTGCCCTATATCCTGACGGTGATCATCCTCGCCGGGTTTGTCGGCAAGGCTGTCCCGCCAAGGGCTGGGGGGGAGGCTTATGTCAAAGAGCGTTGAGATTATCCGCGAAAGGGCTGGCGTTGAGCCTGTGCGGGTCGCCCTGATCCTTGGGTCAGGCCTTGGGCATCTGGCCCATGCGGTCGACGGGGTGGCCATTCCTTACGCCGATCTGCCGGGGTTTCCGCATGTCAGCGTCTCGGGGCACAACCCGAGTTTGCATGTGGGGACGTTGGAGGGTGTCCGGGTCGCCGTGCTGGGGGCGCGGGAACATTACTATGAAAAGGGCCACCCGGCGGCGATGCGGGTGGCGTTAGAGACGGTGAAGGCGCTGGGGGCCGATACGCTGATTGCCACCAATGCGGCGGGCAGTTTGCGGCTGGATATCCGGCCGGGCGATCTGATGCTGCTGTCGGACCATATCAACTTCTCGGGCCTCAACCCGCTTATTGGCGAGCCTACGGATGCAAGATTTGTGCCGATGACGGATGCGCACAGCCCAGAGGTGCGGGTGGCGTTGAAGGCTGCGGCGGCGGCGGTGGACCTGGCGTTGCCGGAGGGGGTTTACGCCTGGTACTCGGGTCCAAGCTTCGAGACTCCGGCAGAGATCAGGGCGATCAAGATCCTCGGCGGCGATGCGGTGGGGATGTCGACGGTGCCAGAGGTGATCCTCGGGCGGTTTCTGGGGCTGAAGGTGGCTGCGATTTCCACCATCACCAACATGGCCGCAGGGCTGTCGGACGAAAAGATCAGCCATGAACACACCAAGGCGATGGCCCCCTTGGGTGCTGCCAAGCTGGAGCGGATTTTGCGTAAGTATCTGCGCGGGATGGTTTAGCCAGGCTGGTTCCAACAGGCTACCGCCACGCACTTAATCCCGACCGGGTTATTCGTGATTTACTCAAGGATTTGAGGGACATGTGGCCTTTTTTGCCGCGAATTGCGCCCGATTGTGCGGGTTGCGGGCATAGCGGTGCGGAAGGGTTTGACTTGGGGCATAAACCCGCGCAAGCGTGAGGGAAACAGGCACCCCTACCCCAACCGTCAAGCAGCTTTCCCGGGCACAATGCAGCTTTACCTACCCATCGCCGAAGTCTCGGTGAACATCTTTGTCCTTTTGGGCTTGGGTGGGCTGGTCGGCTTTTTGTCGGGCATGTTTGGCGTGGGCGGCGGGTTTTTGATCACACCCTTGCTGATGCTGATTGGCGTTCCACCTGCGGTGGCGGTGGCGACGGGGGCCAATCAGGTGGTGGCCTCGTCGATTTCCGGCGTGCTGGCACAGTTCAAGCGGCGGGCGGTGGATGTCAGGATGGGTGGCGTGCTGACGGTGGGGGGACTTATTGGGTCAACCTTCGGCGGATGGGTGTTTGATCTGATGAACCGCCTGGGGCAGATCGACGTCTTTGTGCAGCTGTCTTACGTGCTGTTTTTAGGCCTGATCGGCGGCATGATGCTGGTGGAAAGTGTCAGGGCCTTGCTGCGGACCGGGAAGGTGGTCGTGCGGCGGGGGCATGTACATGGACTGGTGCATGGCATGCCGTTCAAGATGAAGTTCCGGGCGTCGGGGCTTTATATCTCGGTCATCCCGGTGCTGATGGTGGGGGGTGCTGTGGGCTTTCTGTCGGCCATCATGGGGGTCGGCGGCGGGTTTATCATGGTGCCGGCGATGATTTACCTTTTGGGGATGCAGACCAAGGTGGTTGTGGGCACCTCGTTGTTCCAGATCACCTTCGTGACGGCGTACACAACGCTGGTTCATGCGGTGACGCATCAAACGGTGGACATGATGCTGGCGTTGCTGCTGATCCTGGGCGGGGTGATCGGGGCGCAGTTTGGCACGCGGGTGGGGGTGCGGCTGAAGGCCGAGCAGTTGCGCATTCTGCTTTCATTGCTGGTGCTGGCGGTGGCGGTGAAGATTGCCTTCGACTTGCTTCTGACGCCGTCCGAGATGTACTCGATCACGCGGGTGGTGGGATGATCCGGGTTCTGCTGGCCCTGATGCTGCTGGCGCTGCCGGTGCAAGCGGAAGAGATCGTCTCGGGCGTCAGCCAGTCGGATGTGTCGATCACGACGAATTTCGATGGCACGGCGATTTTGGTCTATGGCGCTGCGATCCGTGACCGGCCTGCGCCGGACTGGCCGCTGTTGCAGGTGATCATCACGATCGAGGGACCATCAGCGCCTTTGGTGGTGCGCAAGAAAGAGCGGGTCGCGGGGATATGGCTGAACCGGGGTGCTGTGAAAATCGCCTCGGCGCCAAGTTTTTATGCGGTGGCGACGACGGGAGATATTGGCGACATCCTTTCGCCGGAGGCAGATGCGAAGTACCATGTGACCATCCCGCAGACGATCAAGGCAGCCGGATCGGCGGTCGATCAGGGCCAGTATGTGGCAGCCTTGCAGCGGATCAGGGCCGAGTCTGGGTCGTACCGGCTGGCACAGGATACGGTGCTGTTGCTGCGACAATCGTTGTTCCGCACCGACATTACGCTGCCGGCAAATCTGGTGGAGGGCACCTACAAGGTGCGCATCTTTCTGACGCGCGGCGGCGAAGTGGTCGATATGCAGGAAAGCCAGATTGACGTGGCGAAGGCGGGGCTGGAGCGGGCGCTGTACAACCTCGCCATGCAAAGCCCGCTGGTCTACGGGGTTTTGTCGCTGCTGATGGCGATGGTGGCGGGCTGGGGCGCGTCGGAGTTGTTCAAGCGGGTCAGGTTCTGAGGCGTGGCGCGGGTTTTGCCTGCGGAAGCGGGGGGTTTCACACCCCCCGCACCCCCCGTGGGATATTTATGAACAAATGAAATAGGGGGCCGGGCGGGCAGCCTAGGCGCTGGCTCTGGCAAGGACTCGTGGGAAGGCGCGGTAGAGGGTGATGCCTCGGGCGGCGTTCACCAACAGGTGGCCGGCCCAGAAGCCCTGGTTGCCAAGGGTGGGGACGAGGCGGATGAGGCTGGCCGCGACGATGGCAGCATTGCGCATGATGTGGGTCATCAGGGCGCCGTTTAAGATGCCGTCGTGGATCCAGGCGGCGGTGCCGATCAGGGGGGGCAGCGATCCGCCAGGGCAGCAGATGCAACGCTTGTGTCCGGACACATCGGGGGCGGCGGTCATCAGGTTGATGGCGAGGGTGCCGCCGAGGGCGAGAGCGAGAGCGAGCAGGATCGCGCCGCCGCAGCCCCACTGCATGGACATGTCTGCGGCGCCGTTTATGGAGTTTGGCCCTTTGGCGCCCATGGCCTGGCTGACGAGGCTTTCGGCGGCGAAGGCCAAGCCATCCAGCGCGAAGGCCATGATCGACAGGAATTGCAGCAGGATTGGGTTGGCGGCCACCGTAGTGTCGCCGAACCTTGCGCCGAGGAAGACGAAGGTGGTGAGGGACACTTGCAGGATCACCGTGCGGATCAGGATATCGCGGCTGGCCGATAAGGTGCGGCGCAACGCCTCGGGGTTGGCCAGGCGTTTGAGAGCAGCGCGGAGCGGGGCAAGCGCCTCTCGGGCGAGGTAGAGGGCCAGCAGAAGTCCGGTCAGTTCGGCGATGAGGCTGGCGGTGGCCACTCCGGCCACGCCGAGACCGGGACCGGGACCGATTACGAACCACAGGTCGAGCGCCAAGTTGAGGCCGTTCTGCCAAAGTTGCAGGAGATGGACGGCGCGGGTTCTTTCGGTGCCGACGAAGTAGCCGGTCAGGGCATAGAGGCCGATGGAGGGGCCGACCAGATGCAGATTTTGAGGAAGGTCAGGGCCTTGGATTCCACCTGCGGTGAGGCAGGGACGATCTGGAAGGCCAGGGCGAAGGGCGGGCGGTGGACGGCGATCAGAGTCGGGCCCGCGATGGCCGCGATCAGCCGGGCGCGGATCAGGGTGGCGGAGAGTTCCGCCGCGTCTTGAGCCCCTTTGGATTGGGCGGCGAGGCTGGAGGTGCTCATCCGCAGGGAGCCTAAGGGCCATTAGAGCGTGGAGAGGATCGTGGCGCCGAGGCCTACAGCGCTGATCGGGGCGGCCTGGCCCAGATGGCCGATGACGGCGGTGGTCCACCGCGCCCAGCAGAGGGACGGTGGCGTTAGAGAGGACGATGGGGATGGCCATCGTCAGGATGCGGCGATGGGTGAAGTGCATCGGGGCGCTTCAGGGCCCGGGTTTCAGGAAATCGGTCTGCGGGGGGGGCCGGCGGGCTTGACGGTCTCAGGCTTCGCGGTTTCGGGCATCGCGGTTTCGGGTTTCGCGGTTTCGGGCATCAGGAAATGCGCGGTTGCGGCGGCGAAGGGTTTGGCGTGATTGTCTTGCCAGGCCGCGATATGGACCGAGGCATAGCGGCGGCCCGATCTTGTGACAGTGGCGCGGGCATAGGCATCGCGCGGCAGGCCAGAGCGCAGGTAATCAACGGTGAAGGTGATGGTTTTCGGCAGGGCGGGGAATATCTCGGACGCGGGGTCGATGCGGCCGGTCTCCATATCCTCCCACAGGGTTGTCCAGGCGAGGGTGATGATGGCGGTCACTTCAAGGAACGCCGCTGTCGCCCCGCCGTGCAGGGCCGGGATCAGCGGGTTGCCGATCAACGAGGGGTGAAAGGGCAGGATGGCGGTGAGTTCATCCCCCCGGCGGTCAAAGCGGGCACCGAGAAAGCCGATATATGGCACTCCGGCGACGAGGCGGGCAAGCGCGGCTTCGCGGCGGGATTTGACGATCTCGACCGGCTCGGGAGGGCGGCGGGTCATGTTGCCACCCCGCTTGAAGGTCCAGTTGGGGGACGTTCGAGGGTGAAGGTGCCGGTGCCCATGGCGACCGGACGGCTTTCATCAGCATCCGTGGCCGTAACGCGGATAAAGGCGACGCTTCGGGTGACGTGGTGACATTCAGCCCGGGCGGTGATGGCCTGGCCGGGGGTGGCGGGGCGCATGTAGTCGATCCGCAGGTCCAGCGTGGCGGTGGAGGCGGGCGCCGAGGGGTGGCACATCACGGAAGCGCCCGATGCCGTATCCATCAGGGCGGAAATCGCTCCGCCGTGCAGGACGCCGGTGGTGGGGTCTCCGACCAAACGCAGGTCGTAGGGCATCGTGATGGTGGCGCGGCCCTCACCCATGTAGGTCAACTGCATCCCAAGGCTTTGTGCATGGGGCAGGGTTTGCATGAAGGCTTTCGCCAAGGTCAGACGGTCGGTGAGTTGGTCGGGCATAGGGGCCTCCACTTGCGCCATTTTCCCCGGTCGGCGGGCGGGCGCAAGGGGCGAATGTTGCGTGGGCGGGCGGTTGACCTTAGGGTAAGCGGCAGGAGGCCATAGGTGATTGAAACCCGGCTGAGCTTCAAAGACATGTGCGCGCGGTTTGCGGTGACGCCCCGGACACTGCGCTATTACGAATATATCGAGCTTCTGGCACCTGAGCGGGTGGGCCGGCAGCGCTTTTACGGCCAGCGCGAGGTGGCACGGATGGTGCTGATCCTGCGCGGGCGGCGCTTTGACTTCAGTCTGGAGGAAATCCGCCAATGGCTGGATATTTACGCCGCGGACGGCACCAAGGTGCAACTGGAAACCTGGCTGGGGATGGCCGACCGCCAGTTGGACGCATTGCAGGCGCAGGCAGCGGACCTGGCCCTTACGATCGAGGATTTGCGCAGCCTGCGCCAGACGGCTGCCGAGGAACTGACCAAGCTGAAATGACGTGACGTTACGTTGACGTAAACGTCAACTCCTCTACCGTTCGCGGGGGGGAGGGGTCACTTTTAGCGAAGTAATGAATCAAGCCAAAGACAGGACGATGACCGAGACTTTTTCCATCCGACAGATGTGTGAGACCTTCGAGGTGACCCCGCGTGCCTTGCGGTTTTATGAGCAGAAGGAACTGCTGGCCCCGCTGCGCCAAGGCACGCGGCGGCTTTATACGCGGCGCGACCGGGCGCGGCTGACGCTGATCCTGCGTGGCAAGCGGTTTGGCTTCAGCCTTGAGGATATAAGGCAGTTTCTGGAGATGTACGACCGCGATGGCAGCGAAAGCCAAGTGGTCCGGACCTATGCTTTGGCGCAACACCGGCTGGCGCAGATGAAGGCGCAGCGGGCTGAGATGGATGCTGCGATTGACGAATTGCGCGCCGAGATTGCCAAGGGGGCGGCGCTGATCGCCAGCTTCCAGCAAGCGGCGGAACAGGGGAACCCATGACCTACAAGGCACCGCTGCAAGATTACGACTTTCTGCTGCACCGGGTCTTGCAGGTGCAAACCCTTGATATTCCCGGCTATGCCGATCTGGATGAGGGCTTCACCGGGGCCGTGCTGGCAGAGGCGGGCAAACTGGCGTCCGAGGTGCTGGTGCCCCTGAACGCGGTGGGCGACCGGCAGGGCTGCGTTCTGGCGGACAGCGTTGTACGCACTCCGCCCGGGTTCAAGGCGGCGTTTGATACCTTGCGAAAGGGCGGCTGGACGGCTCTTGATTGCGAGGCGGAGTATGGTGGGCAAGGTCTGCCCTACCTCATGCACACGGTGGTGAATGAACCCTTTGTGTCGGCCAATATGGCGCTGAACATGTATCAGGGCCTGACGCATGGCGCCTATTCGGCGCTGCGGGCGCATGGCACGGATCAGCAGAAGGCGTATTACCTGCCCAAGCTGGCGTCCTGTGAATGGACCGGCACGATGAACCTGACCGAACCGCAGTGCGGCACGGATCTGGGCTTGATCCGCACCCGGGCGGAACCCGAGGCTGATGCGTGGCGGATCAGCGGGACGAAGATTTTCATCTCGGCGGGTGATCACGACATGACGGGCAATATCGTGCATCTGGTGCTGGCCAAGGCGCCGGGGGGTGGCGAGGGCACCAGGGGGATCAGCCTGTTCGTGGTGCCCAAGATGCTGCCCGATGGCAGCCGCAATGCCGTGAGCGTGGGCAAGCTGGAGGCGAAGATGGGCATACATGGCTCTGCCACCTGCGTGATGAACTATGACGGAGCCATGGGCTGGCTGGTAGGCGACCTGCACAAGGGCATGCGCGCGATGTTCACCATGATGAACGAGGCGCGGCTGGGCGTGGGCATGCAGGGCTACGCGGTGGCCGAGGCGGCGTATCAGGCGGCCGCAACCTATGCGCGGGATCGGTTGCAGGGCCGCGCGTTGGGTGGCGCGGGCCCGGTCGGTCCGCTGATCGCCCACCCCGACATTCGCCGCAGCCTGATGGACCAGAAGGCCTTCATCGAGGGGGCCCGGGCGCTGACCTTCTGGGGCGCCACGCTGATCGACCGCGCCCGCCACGGCGACGCGGCGGCTGAAGGCCTCGTTTCTCTGCTGATCCCGGTGATCAAGGGCTTCCTGACCGACAAGGGGTTTGATGCGGCAGTACAGGCCCAGCAAGTCTGGGGCGGCCATGGCTATGTCGAGGACAACCCGGCCAGCCAGTTCGTCCGCGACGCCCGCATTGCGATGATCTACGAAGGCGCCAATGGCGTCCAGGCGCTGGATCTGGTGGGCCGCAAGCTTTCTTCGGATGGCGGCTTGGCGACCGGGACGTTTCTTGCGACCGTGATGGCGGAATGCCAGGCCGCTGACGGCGATCCGGTGCTGGCCCCCCTCGCCGGGCCGCTGCACCGGGCGGCCATGCAGATGCAAGAGGCTTTGGAGTATTTCATGTCAGTGGCAGGCAAGTCGCCGAATGACGCTTTGGCCGGCTCGACCGATTTTCTGCACCTGATGGGGCATGTAAGCCTTGGCCTGATGTGGTTGAGGATGGCCCGGGCCGCAGCCCCCGAAGCAGAAGCCAGCCCCTTCCTGAAGGCAAAACTGGTTACCGCCCGACATTACATGACCCGCCAGCTTCCCGCCTGTGCGCTACACCTTGCCCGGATCGCGACCGGGGGCGAAACCGTTATGGCGCTGGGCGCCGAAGCCTTCTAACCTGTGGCCAGTGTTCCGCCCAACTCTCCGAGGACCCGATGCCCAAGCGCTTCCGCCTGACCCGCCGCTTCCCTGTCGCCATGACGGAAGACGGCTACCGCCGCCTGAAACGCTTCTCTGCCGAAGCCGGCCTGGACGATGGCGAGGCGCTGTCTTTCCTGTTTGAACATTTCGACAGCGTGACCGATCTGGAAACCCTGACCCATCGCCTGCGCCTGTTCAATCTGGAACTTGATGACCGAAAACGCTGACAGCCCCCGGCGGCCGCTGTGGAACGCCTCCGGCGGGGGAGTATTTGAGCCAAGATGAAGTTGGCAAGTTCCACCCTGCCCCGGACCCCCGTTTTGGCTATCCGGATCGGCGAGGCAGGGCTTCACCTCGGGCGGTCATCGGCTCTCCAGCCTGTACCGCCTGACAAGAATCGCAGAACTTGGTAAATTTCGGGTTAACTTCATCTTGGTCCAAATACTCTCCGGGGGTCCGGGGGTGGAAAACCCCCGGCGCCGGGCAGGTGTGCCACGACAGGAGACGCGCTATGAAACTTTACGGCTTTGGCGAAAGTGGCAACGCCTACAAGGTAGCCTTGATGCTGGCCCTGACCGGCACCGATTGGCAGCTGGAGTTCGTGCCCTTCTTCACCGGCGGCACGAGAACTCCGGAATTCCGCGCAATTAACCCGATGGGCGAAGTGCCGGTTCTGGTGGATGGCGAGGTCACGCTCAGCCAGTCCGGCGTCATGCTGGAATATCTGGCGGAACTGTCCGGCCAGTTCGCCGGCCGCGATCCCGGCGAGCGGCGCGAGGTGGTGCGGTGGCTGTTCTGGGACAATCACAAGCTGTCCTCGAACGCGGGAACCTTGCGGTTCCTGATGAATTTTCTCGCGCCTGACAAGCGCCCCGAGGCGGTTTTCCCCTTCCTTCAGGGGCGGCTCAAGGCGGCTTACCGCGTGCTTGACGATCATCTTTCCAACCGCGACTGGATTGTTGGCGCAGGACCAACGGTGGCCGACCTGTCGTGCTGCGGTTACCTGTACTACCCCGAGCCTTTCGGCTTTGATCGGGCCGATTGGCCGAACATAGCGGCCTGGCTTGACCGCATCGCCGCTTTGCCCGGCTGGCAGCATCCCTATGACCTGATGCCGCGCGCCTTTCCGTCAGCTGAGGTGGCCCCATGACTGAAGCCTATATCTACGACGCGATCCGCTCGCCGCGCGGTAGGGGGCGGGCGGATGGCAGTTTGCATGAGGTGACCGCGCTGGCCCTGTCGGCGCAGGTGCTGGACGCAATGGCTGCGCGCAACGGGATCAGCGGACCGGTCATCGAGGATGTCATCTGGGGCAATGTCACCCAGGTGGGCGAGCAGGGTGGCTGTCTGGCGCGGTCTGCCGTTTTGGCCTCGGGGTTGGATCAGGCCATTCCAGGCCTGTCGATCAACCGCTTTTGCGCGTCGGGGATGGAGGCGGTCAATCTGGCGGCCAATCAGGTGCGGGGCGGCGCGGGGCATGGCTATATTGCTGGGGGCGTCGAGATGATGGGGCGGGTTCCCATGGGGTCGGACGGGGCGGCGATTGCCGTTGACCCCTCCCTCGCCATGAAGACCTGTTTCGTGCCGCAGGGCATTTCGGCGGACATCATCGCGACGCAATACGGCTTCACCCGCGATCAGGCCGACGCTTTGGCGGTGGAAAGCCAGCGGCGGGCGGCGGTGGGCTGGGCACAGGGGCGGTTCCAACGCTCGGTCATTCCGGTGCGCGACCGCAATGGGCTGATGATTCTGGACCGCGATGAATACATGCGGCCCGCAACTGACATGCAAACCCTTGGCGCGCTGAAACCCGCCTTTCAGGAGATGGGTGAGATCATGCCCGGCTTCGACAAGGTCGCCCTGATGAAATACCCGCATCTTGAACGGATCCGGCACATTCACCATGCCGGCAACTCCAGCGGTATCGTTGATGGGGCGGCGGCGGTACTGGTGGGGGATGCCGAGTTTGGTCGCAGGCTGGGCCAGCGCCCTCGTGCCCGCATCCGGGCTACGGCGAGGATTGGCACTGACCCGACCATCATGCTGACCGGGCCGGTGCCAGTGACGCGGCGCATTCTGACCAGCGCGGGCCTTACCATCCGCGACATTGACCTGTTCGAAGTGAACGAGGCTTTCGCCGCAGTTGTCCTGCTGTTTCAGCAGGCCTTCGACCTTGACCCGGCGAACGTCAACCCGAATGGCGGCTCGATCGCCATGGGGCATCCTTTGGGGGCGACGGGTGCAATTATTATTGGTACTTTGCTGGATGAAATGGAGCGACAGGACAAGACTCTTGGCCTTGCCACGCTGTGTGTCGCGTCCGGCATGGGAGCCGCGACGATCCTGGAACGGGTGTAGCCATGCCAGAGCGCGCCTTTCACGAGTTGGGAGACTTGCTGACCAAGGCGCTGATCTTCGGAAATTTTGACCTGCACCGGTCAATCCTTACTCTGCCCGTGCGCTTTGCGCCCAAGGACGGCAAGGCCTATGTCCTGTCGGATGAAGCGGCGCTGCGCGAGGATTTTGACCCGTATGTCTCGATCATCAAGCTGCATGGCGTGACGGATATTTACCGACAGTTTCTGGGCCATGAGTCTTTGGACGACGGTATGATATCGGTGCGCTGGATCACCCATATCCTTGTGGATGCCCGGCGTCTGGCCGACCCTTTCGCCACCCGGATGCTGGTGCGGCGCGAGGAAGGCGGTTGGCGGATCACCGAGATCGAAAGCTCGGAAGGGCATCTGAACTGGACTTTGGGGCGGGCGGACGTCTCGGCCGAGGGCAAGTTCGAACGAAAGAAAGGGGACGCATGAATGCCGAAACTGGATTTGACCAAGGTGCCGGTGAAGACCGGTTCCATTTATCCAGAACCCTATGCCGGGATGATGGCGGGCCGATCAAGCCTGCGGCTTGGAGACGCAGGGGGCCTGACGCAATTTGGTGCCAATCTGGTGCTGTTGCAGCCTGGGGCGGTTTCAAGCCTGCGGCACTGGCACTTGAACGAGGATGAGTTCGTCATGGTGACCGAGGGGGAATGCGTCATGCTGGGGGACGAGGGCGAAACCATCATGCGCCCGGGCGACTGCGCGGCCTTTCCGGCGGGCTCGACCAATGGGCATTGCTTTGTGAACCGCAGCGACGGGGTGGCAAAATTTCTGGTGGTAGGCACCCGGGGCAAGGCCGAGGTGGCGACCTATTGCGATGTTGATTTTCAGGTGCATATCGAGGGCGGCAAGGCCCGGTTCACCTACAAGGACGGCACCGACTGGACGGGGCCGCGCTGATGCCCAAACTGCCCCCCCAACCGGTGCAACAGGTGAGGGACTATCGGCATCCGGTGCTGGGCGGCGGTCTGGGGGATTATGCCTGTCAGCTGCTGTCCGATCCCGGCGGGCTGACCCAGTTCGGCGCCTTCCTTGAAATTCTGCCGCCTGGGGCAAGGTCGTCGTTCCGGCACTGGCACGAAAGCGAAGATGAGATGGTGGTGATGCTGGAGGGTGAGGTCATGTTGATCGAAGAGCAGGAAACCGCGCTGCGGGCCGGGGATGTCGCCTGCTGGCCGGCCGGTCTGGCGATTGGCCATTGCCTGCACAACCGCAGTGCTGCCAAGGCGCGGTATCTGGTGATCGGCACGCGAGGGCCTCGCGACGTCATCCACTACCCTGACCACGATCTTGTCGCCCACAAGGACGGCACCGCCCGTGCCTGGTTCCATGCTGACGGGCGGGCGCGCTGATGGCCAGTCGTGCGATCCTGCAAGCCCATCTGGATGAGGTCTCTTTCGCCATACTTCAGGACGATTGGGAGACCTACCGCAAGGGCATCACGCTGCCCTGCGCTGTGATCACCCATCGTGAAACCAAGCTTGTGATGACAGAGGCGGACCTGACGGAAGGGTTCGACGACTTCCGCAGCACCCTGCGCAGTCTTCGGGTGACCGACTATATCCGGCTGGTGGATCAGGCGATCCGGCTGGATGAAGACCTGATTTCAGGTTCTTACGTCTCGCATGTCATCTCGGGCGGGCAGCGGATCATGGCGCCATTCCAATCGACCATGACCTCGCGGCAGGCAGGCAGGCGCTGGTGTGAAACCGCTGTCTGCAACGGGCTGGCCAACAGCCGCTGGCCGCTGGTGCTGCATTGCAGCGCGGCCATCAATTCGGAAGGGTCCGTAACATGACTGATTTTCTATATGCCGTCGATGACGATGGGGTGGCCACGATCACATGGGACGTGCCGGGCCGGTCAATGAATGTGATGTCGATGGCAGGCTTTGCCGAGTTGGAAGCGCTGATCGACGGGGCACTGGCCGATACCCGCGTGAAAGGGGTGATCCTGACCTCGGGCAAGAAGGATTTCGCCGGGGGGATGGACCTGAACGTCATCGCCCGGATGACGGACGGCGGGGCGCAGGCGGTATTTGACGGGGTGATGGCGACCCATGCCCTGCTGCGCAAGATCGAGCGGGCGGGGATGGATGCCAAGACCCTGAAAGGCGCCAAGCCCATCGTCTGCGCCATGCCCGGCACCGGTTTGGGCATCGGCTTTGAACTGCCACTGGCCTGCCACCGCATCTTCGCCGCCGACAACCCCAAGGCCAGGATCGGCCTGCCCGAGATAAAGGTGGGCATCTTCCCCGGCGCGGGTGGGACCACCCGGCTGGTGCGCAAGCTGGGGGTGATGGTAGCCGCCTCCTTCCTGATGGAGGGCAAGCTGTGTGATCCGAGGGCTGCGAAACTGGAGGGCCTGATTGACGAGGTGGTGCCTGCGGAGGCTTTGCAGGCGCGGGCGAAAGAGTGGGTTCTGGCAGCGAAGGACGCTGATCTGGTCAAGCCATGGGACCAAAAGGGTTACAAGATGCCCGGGGGCACCCCTTATCATCCGACGGGGTTCATGACGTTTGTGGGTGCCAATGCGATGATCATGGGGCGCACGCAGGGGGTTTATCCTGCGGCAAAGGCTCTGTTGCAGGCGGTCTATGAAGGGGCCCTGGTGCCGTTTGACGTGGCTTTGAAGGTAGAAGCGCGGGCCTTTACCGGCGTGCTGCTGGATCCGTCATCGTCAGCCATGATCCGCACCCTGTTCATCAACAAAGAGGCATTGGACAAGGGCGCCCACCGCCCTGCCCTGCCGGATCAGTCAGTGCAACGGCTTGGGGTTATCGGGGCGGGGATGATGGGGGCCGGCGTCGCCTATGTCGCGGCCAACGCCGGAATAACGGTGGTCCTCGTCGATGCCTCGCTTGAGGCGGCGGAGCGCGGCAAGGCGCATGCGGCGGGCCTTCTCGACAAGGGAGTGCAGCGCCGCAAGGTGACAATGGACCAGAAGGCCGAGGTTCTGGGACGGATTCTGCCGACGGACGATTATGCAGCGCTGGCGGGCTGTGATCTGGTGGTGGAGGCGGTGTTTGAAGACCCCAAAGTCAAGGCCGAGGTGACGGCGCGGGTCGAGGCGGCGGTTGGGGCGGACTGCATTTGCGCCACCAACACCTCTACCCTGCCGATTTCCGGTCTGGCGCGGGCCTTGATGCGGCCCGATCAGTATCTTGGCATCCATTTCTTCTCTCCTGTCGACAAGATGGCACTGGTCGAGATCATCCGCGGCAATGCGACCGGTGACCGCGCGGTCGCCAAGGCACTGGATTTCGTGCGTGCCTTGAAGAAGACGCCGATTGTGGTGAACGACGCCCGCTTCTTTTACGCCAACCGCTGCATCATTCCCTACATCAACGAAGGCATCCGGATGGTGGCCGAAGGGGTAGAGCCTGCGCTGATTGAAAACGCGGCGCGGCTGGTGGGTATGCCGGTCGGGCCGCTGCAACTGGTCGATGAAACTTCGATTGACCTTGGGGTGAAGATCGCCACGGCGACCAAAGCGGCGATGGGCGCGTTGTACCCTGACGATGCGGTGGACGCAGTGCTGTTTACGCTGGCGGATCAAGGCCGGATGGGGCGCAAGGCCGGGGCGGGGTTCTACGCCTACGATGCGGCGGGCAAGCGGGTGGGGCTGTGGGAGGGGCTGGCGGCACAGTGGCCCGTGTCCGACGTGCAGCCCGATCTTGCCACCGTTCATCACCGCCTGCTGATGATTCAGGCGCTGGAGGCCGTGCGCGCGCTGCAAGAGGGCGTGCTGACCGACATCCGCGAGGGCGATGTGGGGGCGATCCTGGGCTGGGGCTTTGCGCCGTGGTCGGGCGGACCGTTCAGCTGGCTGGACCGGATCAGCGCCGCCGGGGCGGTTGCGATGTGTGAAAGGCTGTCAACGCTTGGTCCGCGCTTTGGCGTGCCTGACCTCTTGGCCGACCTCGCAGCCAAGGAAGACGGGTTCTATGCCCGATTTTCCGGCGCGCGGTTTTCTGGCCTGAACAAGGTGGCCTGATCGGCGGCACGCAGGGCCCGGCCGGTTTCGCTGGCAATCAGGATTGCAATCAGGTGCTGGGCGGCGGCCAGTGGCAGCACGGGCAAGGCAGGGGCGGTCAGAAGCTGGCGGATCAGGTCGCGCCCGGGTGCCTTGACCCCTTCAACGGCGACGACAAGACCGGGTCCTGCCTCTACCAGACCAGAGCGCGCCAGCCGCAGTTGCAGGATGGGTTCTGCGGTGTCCGGGACATGCGGAGCGATCCCGCGCCAGCCCTCCAGCGCGGCAGCGGGGACAAGGGCCTGCGCCTCACCACAAAAGGGAAAGGCGTGCGGGGTCTGAACCAGCACCGGCTGGCCGGGCGGCAGAAGCACCGGGGCGACATTGCCAAGCGCGCCTTCCGGGAAACGCACCGCCCACAAGGCGACCCTGTTTTCGGTCTGCAACGTGACGATGGAAGACAGGCCGTGGTCACGGGTGACCACAAGGTCTTTTGGATCAAGGTCAGCCATCCGCACCCAACCGGTGGCGGTCAAGACCGGAGTTGAGGCAAAAAGCCCGCTGGCAAGACCAGCCCGGCCCCTAAGGGCAATGCCAAGTGCAAGATCGTGACGGCCCATGATCGGCTAACCCTCTTGTTCAGAATCAGGAGGGGCCCTCGCGAAGGCCAAGCTGTGGGCGAAATGTGGCTACTAGGCGACGTTTGGCTAAAATGCCTTGGGGTCGAAGCTATAGCCAAAGCGGGCGATATCCTCGGCACACAGGGTGGCAATCAGGGCTGCGCTGTCATCGGGGTAATAACGGCGCCAATCCCGGGCGCGGGTCGAAACGTTTGCTCGGGCCAAAGGGGTCAAGGAAAAGCCCAGATGCACCTCAAACGGCGCGAGGTCGCTGTCAAGGTGTTCGATCCGCGCGAACAGGCTCGCCCGTTCAAGGCCGAACCGGTTGCGCAGATAGGCACCGTAAGGCCACAGCGCCAGCACAGTGCGGGTCTGCGGCTGGTTGAGGAAATCGGCGAAGGTATGGCTTTTGGCAAGGCCCACGGCAGGGTGGGCGAAATGCTGGTCGCGCAGCCAGTGGTAATAGCTGACAGCGCGGTCCCACGGGTTGCGCACGAGGGTGAGGGTAAAGAAGCTTGCAATCTCTTCGTCACTGGCCAGACCCGCGATATCCGACAGGGTCGAATGTTTCCAAAGCCGCCCGCGCGCCTTGACCCCCGCAATGCGCCCCCGCCGCGCCCGCGCCTTCGGCGTGTCGCCGATCAATATGTCATCCGCCATCGCCCGCGCCTCCAGCGCCAGGGTCAGCGCGGTGCCGCCGGTCTTGGGGATATGGACAAAGATGAAGCGGCGCCCGCGTGAAAGGATCATGTGTGGCCCTTGGTTGAAAGGACAGATGCCGCCGGCGGGGATATTTGGACCAGAATGAAATCGGAAAGATGCGATTTCATTCTGGCATAAATATCCCTCTTGGAACGTCTGCGGCCGATGCGGGGGGCGTGCGGTTGCATGGGGTCAGACCGGGTTGGGCAGGGGTTGACCGTCGAGATGAGCGAAAAGGTTGGCAATCGCCATCATGCCCATCGCCTCGCGCACCTCAAGCGCTGCGGTGCCGAGATGGGGAAGAAGCGTGACGTTTTCCATGGCGATCAGAGCGGGGGCGACGCAGGGTTCGAATTCGTAGACGTCAAGGCCTGCGGCGGCGATCTGGCGGGTTTGCAAGGCGGTGATCAGGGCGGCCTCATCCACCACATCGCCGCGCGCGATGTTGATCAGGATGGCATCAGGGCGCATTTGCGCCAGTTCGGCGGTAGAGATCAGGTGATGGGTAGATTTGCCACCCGGCACAGCGACAACAACGATATCGGCATTGAGAACCTGCGCCAGGGGCAGTTGCGTGGCGGGCAGGCCGGGGTCGAGAGGGGAGCGGTTGTGGAAGATCACATTCATCCCAAAGCCATAGTGACAGCGCCGGGCGATGGCTTGACCGATGCGGCCCATGCCGATGATACCGACGGTGCGCCCGCTGGCGTGCATGCCCAGCATTTGCGTCGGGTGCCAGCCGGTCCATTGGCCTGCGCGCAGCAGGCGCTCTCCCTGCCCTGCCCTGCGGGCGGTCATCAGGATCAGGGTCAGGGCGATGTCGGCGGTAGCTTCAGTGACCGCACCGGGGGTATTGGTGACCGCGACGCCTGCGACGCGGGCCGCTTCGGTGTCGATATGGTTGTAGCCGACGCCAAAATTGGCCAGCAGCCTGGCTTGGGGGTGCGGCACGTCGGCAAAGACATCGGCGCGGAACAGATCGCCCAAGGTGGGCAGCACCGCGTCATAATTGCACAGCGCCGCGCGAAGGGCGGGCGCATCAAGCGGGGTGGGGTCATCGCGATAGGTGACGTCGAAGCGGGTTCGGGCAAGGGCCACGATCGTTTCAGGCAGGCAGCGGGTGATGAGGAGTTTCAAAACAGCTTGCCTCCGATGGGGACCTTTTGGCTTGGGCCGATCAGGACGACCTGGCCCGTGGCGTCCGGCAGACCGAGGACAAGCACCTCGGACAGGACCTTGCCGATCTGGCGCGGCGGGAAGTTCACCACCGCCAGCACTTGCCGACCGATCAGCCCTTCGGGTGTGTATTGGGCGGTGATCTGGGCGGAGGAGCGTTTCTCGCCCAGTTCGGGGCCGAAATCGACCCAGAGTTTGTAGGCGGGCTTGCGGGCCTCGGGGAAGGGTTCGGCGCGGGTGATGGTGCCGACGCGGATATCGACTTTTTCGAAGTCGTCATAGGTGATTTCTGGGGTGATCATTTCCCCAACTCCCGCCCGCGTTCGGCTGCTGCGTGGGCAGCACGGGCCATCAGGGGGGGCAGGCCGGTTTCGGGGTCCATCAGGTGGGTCAGTGCGGCGGCGGTGGTGCCACCCGGCGAGGTGACGTTGATGCGCAGTTGGGCGGCCGGTTCGGCGGAGCGGTACGCCAGTTCCCCTGCCCCGCAGACCGTGGCGCGGGCAAGTTTCATGGCAACCTCGGGCGACAGACCCTCGGCGACACCGGCGGCGGCCATCGCCTCGATCAGGTGGAAGACGTAAGCCGGGCCAGAGCCAGAGATGGCGGTGACGGCGTCGATCTGATGTTCGCCGTCAAGTTCGACCACTTCGCCCACGGCCAGCATCAGGGCTTTCGCCAGCGGCAGGCCGGGTTGGCCAGCCGCATTGGCGCAGATGCCAGTGATGCCACGACCGACCATGGCCGGGGTGTTGGGCATGGTGCGCACGATGGGGGTCCGGTCGCCCAGGGCTGCCTCAAACGTCGCAATCGACGTGCCGGCGGCGATGGATATGAAAAGCGTTCTGCCGTTGCCCAAGGCTTGCAGGGCAGGCAGCGCGGTGCCCATCATCTGCGGTTTGACGGCCAGCACGGCAACTGCGGGGCTTGGCGGGACGCCTTCGTTCAGGTGAACGCCAGAAGCTTTCAGCCAGTCGGTCGGGGTGGGTTCAATCACCCAGACTGACGAGGCCGGCACACCTGCCGCAAGCCAGCCGGTCAGAAGGGCGGTGCCCATTTTGCCGCAGCCTAAAAGAACCAATCCCTCACGGGACACAGGATCAAGACTTTTCGTGTCGAGCATCTTCGCCTCCGAACTTTCGGGGGCAGGTTAGAGCGATTTCCGAAAGGTGGGAACCGGTTTTCGGGAAAAGCCGCGAAATACCATAGGGTCAGGCGCGACCATAGGCCTCGGCAATCGCGATTTTCAGGGCTGATTGCGGGGTGTGGTCGGACCATGCCACCAGTTGGAAGGCAGGGTAGAACCGTTCGCAGGCCATGACGGCGGCGGAAATCAGGTGGTCAATCTGTTCGGGCGCCGCAATCTGGCCCCCTGTCAAGGCAAGGCCATAGCGCCAGACCATCAGCTTTTGGTCGGCCCAATAAGTGAAGGCGCCGGTCCAGACCATGTCATTGCAGCGGTTCAGAAGATCATAAAGTTGCAGATGCCGGTCGGCGGGCGGCTCCATCTCGAACGTGCAGATCAGGCGCAGGGTTTCGTCCTGCGGCGACCATGCCAGCGTCAGGGAATAGGTGCGCCACTGGCCTTCGACCGCCATGGCGATCTGGTTGTCGGTGACGCGGTCAAACTCCCACGCGTGGTGTTCAGCCAGGGTTTCGACCACATCAATCGGATGCAGATCGTCTGACGTCATGAAGTCTTCGCTAAGTGACATGCCCGGCCTCACAATTATGCCACCCGTGGGCCTGGACCCACTAGCAGCTGGGTGTCTGGCAAGAAACTGCGCTAACCCGTGCAGTCCTTACTAGATATAGTGGGACCCTTGGGGAAGTCTGTAAAGCGATTTGTGCGGAAATCTTCTGTGGACAAGTGAGCGTGTGTGGTTGTTGTTGTTGTGGCTCGCCACCAGAGTTGGCACAGTTTGACAGCAGGGTTGGCAGCAGAGCGATTTTCAAAGTCGGGTCAATGGCCAGTTGCTGAACAACACCTCGGCCCGCTTCGGCCGGGCCGTCTTGGCCGCGATCGTATAGGTCGTCTTG
>JAYSQA010000195.1:0-1871 GCA_043721775.1 Rhodobacterales bacterium | reverse complement strand
CTTTCTTGCCGACTGCAAAGGCAAAACGGTGTCGGACAACCGACCCCGGCAGAAATATGTGAAGAGACGTTCGCTTCCAATGTGGGCGCGTGCAGCTTCAGACCATTGCTTCATCAGGCGCAGGAGCCCACCCGGTGTCGAAGAACCGCCGTCGCGAACCCTCAGTCGCTTCCACTCGGCGTTGCGGGCACGAAGTTTGCAATATTCGATCTCGACATAGCCGCCGACCGGGTTCCTGAGGCAATCGGCGCGCAGGGTCTTGATGGCCTCGATCTCGAGGCCAGTCTCCAGCGACAAAAGGACGAACAGGGCAAGCAGATCGTCGAGAAGCAGATGTCTCGATCCGTGCAGGCTGTGGCTGAGCCCATCGCTTGAAAGGCCCACTTTGTGCCGAACCTCGACCAGGTCGCGATAGAAGGGGCTTTTGGCGGTGATGGCGCCGACACGGTCGATCTCGGCCATGGCCTCGGCCACGCACATCGCGATCGGACCCTCGTTGCACGGTTCCGGCGGGGTGGAAAACCTCCGCATGATTGCCGCGACATCGGCGCGGGCGGCCGCCTTCAATGAGGCTGCCACACCGTCACTATAGGCATCGCGCGGTCTGGCCGGTACGCCCGGACGGTCACTGGTGTACAACAGCCGACGGGATGTCGCTTCAGTCAGGCGGCCCGGTTCCGCCACTTCTGCCAGGCGTAGAAGTCTGAGGACATGGCCCATTTGGTGGAGGCGATTGTTCGGGTGGAGGCCGCTCGTGTCCATCCATGCGTCGAAACCATCAATCGAAGCGACATCAATATCTTCAAGCGCCTGCACATCGGACCGCGTGGCATCGAAGTATCGCCAAAGGCAACGCAGGCCATCGGCGAAACCACCGGCTGTGCGGACAGATCCTGCAGGTCCCCCAACTTGACAGGCATGCCAGAGCGCCCGCGCGAATGAGCGTGCAAGCGGAAGGCGCCCTGTCAAACGGGTCAGGTCCAGGATCGCTGTTCGCCCCGCCAATGTCACCTCGAAGCGACGAGAAACAATTGCCGAGGCGGCGGCCGGTCCCGGATCTTGAAAAACTTCAGGGAAAGAAACGCGACGCCCGGGTTTGCGCCGTGCAATGCTCACCGAGCCGGTCATTGGGGATCCGCCAAGAGTTCCTCAGTCCAGCGATCAGCCGCAGCATCGACAAGCTCCTGCGCCTCAGCAAGGCTGTCCAGATAGATATAGGTGCTGGTGATGTTTGTGTGGCCGAGAAGGTGTTGGAGTTGACGGAGTGGATCACCGAGCATTTGCCTATAAGCGGCACCATGCGTATCCGTCGGATTGAATATCGCACCGACCTGTTCGCGGATCAGCATCGACAGCATGTTGACTGCGAAAGTGTGCCGCAACATGTGCGGCGTGACGGTAATGTCGAACCCAAACTCCTTGCATCTTTGGCTGGCCCGGCGGAACGCCACCTCCCACGTCCCCGACGGCACCGGCCGACCGCCTTCGGTAAGCCAGAGCGCCGCATGCTCGGCGTGGCCACTTCTGGATCGCAGCAATCGCCTGCGATCACGAGGAGCAACCCGGGTCAACGGGCGACGGTTGCCGGAATCGTCACTGACGGTGGTATTGTCTGGTAAAAGCCACAGTGGTGCCGCGACAGTAAGAGTGGACTTCGCCGCGGCGATCTTGCGTTCGAAATCGACGTAATCCGCAATGAGTTGGATTACCCGGCGCGGAAAACGAATGCGCCGGGGCCGCTCTCCCTTCGTGATCGCGGCAGCCAGATCGAAGGGCAATATGCGTGGGCCATCGGGGCGAAATCGCGGAAGTTCCGACAGCGTGAGGCTGCCTGCTTCGCTCAGCCGCATCCCGGTCGTCACCAAAAGCTC
>JAYSQA010000194.1:0-3054 GCA_043721775.1 Rhodobacterales bacterium | reverse complement strand
TTGCCGCGTCAATGGCGCGCGAGGCGCGGCTTGCGGGCGTGCGCATCGTCACCGGCGATACCAAGGTCGTCGGGCGCGGTGCCGCAGACCGGGTCTTTGTCACGACGTCCGGCATCGGTGTGATCCCTGCCGGGCGGAATCTGTCCGCCGCCAGTATCCGGCCTGGCGATGTGGCGCTGGTCAATGGCGTTCTGGGCAACCACGGTGCCGCCATTCTGGCCGCGCGCGGCGACATGGCGCTGTCGACAACGATTTTGTCAGACTGTCAGAGTCTTGGCCATCTGATGGATGCCGTTCTTGCCGCTGCCCCCGGCACGGTCGCGGCCCGTGATGCCACGCGCGGCGGTCTGGCCTCGGCACTGAACGAGATGGCGCAAGCGTCGGGGGTGGGCATCGAGATCGACGAATCCTCTGTTCCCTTGCACCCCGAAGTGCGCGGGGTCTGCGAGATTCTGGGGCTTGATCCCTTGTACCTTGCCAATGAGGGCACGCTTGTGCTGTTCGTGCCCGAGCGCGAGGCAAAGGCCGCGCTGGCGGCAATACGCGCGACCCCGGCAGGTGTTGGCGCGGCGATCATCGGTCGCGCCATTTCTGGGCAAAGCGGCATGGTCACCATGCGTACCCTGTTTGGCGGCAACCGAATTGTCGACATGCTGGTCGGCGAGCAACTACCCCGGATTTGTTAGGGTTTTCCCTTTGGCATTGCCGCGTCACCCGGGACAGACTTGAAGTCCGCCTTGCTTCGGTCTTCCGCCGCGCGCGCTCAGGGTGCCGCGTAGCGGACTCCGTCACTGTCCGTTCTTTGGAGGGTATCACTGTCACCCCCGCGCGACCAGAACGTCACATGGTGGCGTAACGATCAGATCGGTAACGAAACTTCCCAGCACGTTCGGCGAAAACCCGCTGCGGGTATGGGCTCCCACTGCGATAAGGTCCGGTCGTCCAGCCGCCATCCTGGCCATGGTCTCGGTTCTTCCGCCACTGATGATCTCGATTTCCGGCGGGTTGGTCGCCGGGTCGAGCGTGGCAGTCCAGGCATCCCGCTCCTTCGCCGCTTCATCGCACAATGCGCGGGCCATGGCACTGCCAGGACCGTCACCTGTCAGGCCTTGGAACGGGATCGGGATTGCATGGAAGGACCGCAATTCTGCGTCCGGAGCAATGGTTCCGGCCATCCGCAAAGCCGCCGCGCAACTTGGCGAGAAACTCACCGGGACAAGGACGCGCGCGTAGTCATGATCGGCAGGATCGATGACCAACAAGACCGGCCGCAGCGATCCACGCACGATCCGCACCATCGTGGTATCGCGGATCAAGTCAAGGAACGGCCGCGACCGATGAAGGCCCAAGACAAGCAAGGTGGCATCATGGGCCTCGGCCTGCTCGAGAATGGCGTGGTGAGGGTCACCGGCGACCACCGTGCTCGTGACCAACTGGCCCGGCACGGCAAGGCTTTCGGTGAAACGCTTCAACCGATGCGCCACGTCTTTCACAAGATCAGCCAGCATGTCGCCCGGCATGTCATCGTCGACAACGGAGACGATCCGGCACGGCACGTTGAGTTTTGCGCCCAGCCGCAGTGCCCGCTGGACTGCGCGGTCAGAGCGGGTTGACAAGTCTGTTGCAGCAAGGATGCAAGGCATTTGACGTTTCCTTTCCGGAACCCGGCAGTCGCAAGAACTTGGAGATCAGTGCGCGAGGAGAATTGGCATTCTCAGGTCGCCGAAAACGCCCTTCGTGGCTCCACCAAGGATGAAATCGCGTAGGCGGGAATGGCCAAAGCCGCCCATTGCCAAAAGTTGTGCGCCCTCTTTCTGGGCACTGTCCTGCAGGGCTGCGGCGATGGTTCGGCCATCCAGGGTTATGTCAATGGCCCTCGCGGTGTATCCGCGCAACTCCAGCGAAGCCGCGAGGGTTTGAGCGATCCCTGACCTGCTGAGGGCCTTTTCGTCCTTGACCGTAAGGACTGAAACGCGTCCGTCGGCTGCCAGGAGCGGCAACGCATCGCAAAGCGCGCGCGCAGCGACACGGCTTTCATCCCAGGCGATGGCGATATGATCAACGGTGCCTGCTGCGGTCGACGAAGGAACCAGGATCACCGGGACGCCGGAGCCGAAGACAAGCGATTGCGCCATGTCCTGTGCCGAAACTGTCTCGGCGTCCCAAGGTAGCAGTGCCAGATCGAAGTAGCGCGCTTCGGCTGTGGCGGCGTCAAGTGCTGCGCCCAGCACCAACCTATGATTCAAAATCTGAACGGTTGGTTTTGCGCCGACAGCCCCCTCGACAAGGGCCCGCAGGCGCTCGCATTCCGCTTTGCTGCGGTCTTCCGCCGCGCGCGCCATTCCTTCAATGTTGATCAGAAAGCCACCCAGCGGCGATGCTATCGGCGGAATGTCCACGGAGAAGGTCGAGACATGTAGTCCATATCCCAGCGCGGCCGCAAAACTGATCGAGGCGAGAACTGCCAGATCGGGCGCGGCTTCGGGATAGGTGTTCAGTGGCATGTAGGCGATGCGATTGGGCATGACTTCTCTCCTGCGGGGAACGGGCATGGCTTGGCACCGGGCTGCAAAAGGGCGAACCCCGCGCCGATTTGATTGACAAGACCAGCCTGTGAGAAAAATGACAGGCGATCTTTGATCCAAATCAATCAAAAGTAACTCAAAGTCACTATTCTGCAGCTACGGCAACAAATGGAGGAAGCCATGCCGCAGGATCGCTATCAGACGGTGCGGGAAGTTGCTGACAGGCTTGAAGTGGCCGAGGCCACGGTGCGCCAGTGGATCAAGACGGGCACGCTTCGCGCCATAGAGATCGGCAAGGGCTGGCGCATCGCTGACACCGATCTTGCCCTGTTCATGATCGCGCGTGAAACGATACCACGCGACGTCCATTTCGGGCAATCAGAAATGCCGAAACAAGCTTCTGAACTGCCAACTGTCGGCAACGGGGAGGGCATCCGATGAACGCAAAAGCAAGGCCCTTCGTTTGTGGCCGCCCTACAAGCAAGGCCACTTGCCATTTCGTCTTGCGACAGCGTGATTCCGGCGCAGC
>JAYSQA010000193.1:0-22363 GCA_043721775.1 Rhodobacterales bacterium | reverse complement strand
GGCCTGTCGCGCCGCCAAGGCTGATGAACGGGCATTGGATCGCGCCCGGCGGCCCAAGCCTTGCCAGTTGGCATTCAACCCGGCCCTGTGCAAACTGGTTGCCGGAAAGCTGTCGGGCCAATGGTCGCCACAGCAGATCGCCGATTGGCTGAAGGCCCGGTATCCCGGAGACCCTTCCATGAACGTGTCACACGAGACGATCTACAAAAGCCTGTTCATTCAGGCACCCCGACTTGAAGATATGGGCGTTCTTAAAAAGGAGCTGCTGGCCCATCTGCGCAGCCGCAGCCGCAGCCGCAGCATCATGCGCCGGGGCCGGACAGCGACGACTGCGGGGCAGACGCGGGGTCAGATCGTCGATGCCGTATCGATCCCTAACCGTTCGGCCACCTCGCGCACCGCGTAACCCCGATCAACAACCTGCGCGACCGCGTCGCGTTTGAACTCGTCCGTAAACCGATCCTGCTTACCCATCTTGCGACTCTCCCTGCTTCCAAAATTACCAAGCAAGGCGTCTACAAATCTAGGGGCTATTCAGACAAGCGTGCTAAAGCGGATTTCTGCGCTGATGGAGGGGGGCAGCGGGCTAAACCACCTGATGCAGACCAAATTGCTTGCGCACCACGACGACATCCGGGAACATGGCGAGGATACGCCGGAAATGCGCGACTGGAGATGGAAACCCGTGCCACAATGAGCGCCGCAACATCCGACCCGGAAACGAGCGCGGCCAGCCCGTGGCACACATTGGCGGCGGCTGAGGTTCTTGCTGCGCTGAAAACCAGCGCCGAGGGGCTGGACGCAGCCGAGGCCGTCCGCCGTCTGCAAGTCAATGGTCCGAACCAGTTGCCAGCCCCGCCGCGCCCGCATCCGGTGCTGCGCTTTTTGGCACAGTTCAACAACATGCTGATCTGGTTCCTGCTGGCGGCGGCAGCGGCGGCAGGGTTTTTGGGCCACTTCGTCGATGCGGGCGTGATTGTCGCGGTGGTTGTGATCAACGCGATTGTCGGCTTTTTGCAAGAGGGCAAGGCAGAACAGGCGCTGGCCGCAATCCGTGACATGATCGCGCCGCATGCGACGGTGCTGCGCGGCGGCAAGCGCCACAAGATTGACGCGCGCGAGATTGTGACCGGCGATGTTGTCGTGGTGGAGGCGGGCGACAAAACCCCCGCCGACCTGCGGCTGATCCGGGCCCGCAACGTGCTGGCGGATGAAGCCATCCTGACCGGCGAATCGCTGCCTGCCGTCAAGGGCGAGGCGACGGTTGCGCTGGATGCGCCATTGGGCGACCGGGTCTGTATGCTGTATTCCGGCACACTGATCGCCACGGGCCAGGCGACGGGTGTCGCGGTCACGACGGGTAAAGATACCGAAATTGGCCGTATCGCCACGCTGATCGGGCAAGTGCAGACTCAGACGACGCCATTGTTGCGCCAGATCAATCAGTTCGGCAGGCTGATCACCTGGTTCGCCACCGGGCTTGCCGGGCTGCTGTTTGCGTTTGCCATCCTGCAGCGCGGTTATGCATGGCCGGATGCGCTGATGGTGGTGGTGGCGCTGGCCGTCGGCATTGTTCCTGAAGGCTTGCCTGCGATCATTTCAATCACGCTGGCGATTGGCGTGCAGCGCATGGCGCGGCGCAATGCCGTGGTGCGCCGCTTGCCTGCGGTGGAAACGCTGGGATCAACTTCTGTGATCTGTACTGACAAGACCGGGACGCTGACCCGCAATGAGATGACTGCGCGCCGGATTGTGACAGCGGGGGCGGAATATCTGGTGGACGGCGCGGGCTATGCACCGGAAGGTCAGATCGCAGCGTCTGGTCCTGAAGCGGCGGGTTCCCAAGCGGCGCAGGCCGATCTCATCCGGGCGGCTTTGCTGTGCAACGACGCGCAACTGGTGGAATCTGATGGGCAATGGAGTGTGCATGGCGATCCGATGGAAGGGGCGCTGGTGACGCTGGCGATGAAGTCCGGTCTGCATCCCGAGACCGAGCGCAGCACGTGGCTGCGTCTGGATGAAATACCTTTCGATGCGCAGCACCGTTTCATGGCGACGCTGCACCGCAATTCCTCAGGCGAGGTGTGGATATTCGTCAAAGGTGCGCCAGAGCGGGTTTTGGAGATGTGCCAAACGCAGGCGGGTGGTGACGCCACGGCAATGGACGCGCCCTGGTGGCACGGGCGCATCACGGCGGCGGGCGGCAATGGTGAGCGCGTGCTGGGCTTTGCCGCGATGCAGGCAGACCCCGCGACCGAGCGCCTCAGCTTCGCGGCCCTTAATCAGGGACTGCAGTTTTTGGGGCTTGTCGGCCTGATCGACCCACCCCGCCCAGAGGCCATTGCCGCCATTGCCGAATGCCGGTCGGCGGGGATCGCGGTCAAGATGATCACCGGCGATCATGCGGGCACTGCGGGGGCCATCGCGCGGCAACTGAACCTGGCTGATAACCCGCAGGTGATGACCGGGGCGGAGCTTGATGGGCTGTCGGATGTAGCACTCCGCCAGACTGCCGAAACCGTCAGCGTCTTTGCCCGCACCAGCCCGGAACACAAGCTGCGTCTGGTGCGGGCATTGCAGGCCAGCGGTCATGTGGTGGCGATGACGGGTGACGGGGTGAACGACGCACCATCGCTGAAACAGGCCGATGTCGGCATCGCGATGGGGCACAAGGGCACCGAGGCCGCCAAGGAGGCCGCGCTGATGGTGTTGCTGGATGACAATTTCGCCTCGATCGTCGCGGCGGTGCATGAAGGGCGCACGGTCTATGACAATATCCGCAAGGTGATCGGCTGGACGCTGCCCACCAATGGCGGCGTGGCGCTGGGGGTGATGCTGGCGCTGGTGCTGGGCCTGACGCTGCCGATGACGTCAGTGCAGATCCTGTGGGTCAACATGATGATGGCAATCACACTGGGGCTGGTGCTGGCGTTCGAGCCACCGGAACCCGGTGTGATGCGCCGCCCGCCGCGCCCGCGCGACGCCCCGCTGCTGTCGCGGTTCCTGATCTGGCGTATCGGATTTGTGTCGGTGCTGTTCCTGGCGGGCACGTTTGGGATCTTTGAATACGCCATGCAGACCGGGCGCGGCGTGCCTGCCGCCCGCACCATGGTGGTCAACACGCTGGTGGTGATGGAGGTATTCTATCTGTTCAACGTGCGCTATCTGCACATGACCTCGTTCAGTATGCGCGGCGCGATAGGTACGCCCGCCGTGCTGGCCGCCCTGGGCGTGGTGATCGTGGCACAACTGGCGTTTACATTCTTGCCCCTGATGCAGGATCTGTTCGACACCGCGCCGCTGACATTGGGGGAGGGCGCCATTATTTTTGCTATCGGCATCCTCGTGATGGCAGTGCTGGAAATTGAGAAAGCCTTGATGCGCCGGTTTGGTTTTTTGGACAGATCCAGACCCTGATGACTGTAGGCTGCTATCTGGTGGCGCCCGTTATGTGCCTGGGCCGCATGCCTCGCTGTTTGGGGGCGGCGCGTCTGGCCCCTGCCGCATGCATGCCAGCACAGCCGCCGCAACTGTGCGCTCTTCGTCAGCCGGTATGACAAGAATTTCGACGCCCGAGCCTCTGGCACTGATGACGGTTTCGCCCGGCGCGTTCAACCCGGTGTCCATCCGGGCACCCAGCCATGCGGCACTTTGGCAAATCAGGGCGCGGATGCGAGGTGCATTCTCCCCGATACCGGCAGTGAACACCAACGTATCGAGGCCGCCCGGCGCCGCCGCCAGGGGCCCGATTGCCCGACCGGCACGGTAGACGAACAACGCAATCGCCTCGGCCGCCCGCGGGTCGGCGCTTTGCAGCAGCGTCGCCATGTTGCCCGATATCTGCGACACCCCCAACAGGCCGGAGCGGTTGTGCAGCAGATCGTGCACCGCCTCGGCGGTCATCTGCCGCCGCTGCATCAGGTGCAAAACGATGGCCGGGTCAAGCGCCCCACAGCGCGTGCTCATCACCAGACCATCGAGCGCCGAAAATCCCATGCTGGTGGCGATGCTTTGCCCCGCATTCATCGCGCACAGGCTGGCACCGCTGCCCAGATGCGCCACAATCGTGCGGCCCCCCCCGGCGCGTGCAGTCGGCCCGCGTCAACCTGACCCTGCGGCGGGTGTCGGTTGAAGCTTGGCCCGATATGAATGCCGCCCAAAGCCTTTCAGCTGGGCGGCACGATATCTTGACCAACGAGGCGGTCGGCCACGAAGGCCCCCGGGTTACGACGAGTGCGTTGAATCCACTGCGCTGTTCCGGGTCTTCCACAGCGAATAGAAGATGCCGGACGCAATGATCCCGACAGTGATTGCCAGCGACAGGTACGGGTCGAACTTGCCGAAGAAATAGCTGTAGAACCCCTTCAACCCGATGAACACCAAGACCAGAGCCAACGCATATTTCAGGTAGTGGAAGCGGTGCACCAATGCGGCCAGCGCAAAGTACAGCGCGCGCAGACCAAGGATCGCCATGATGTTGGCGGTGTAGACGATGAAGGTGTCGGTGGTGATCAAAAAGATCGCCGGCACGGAATCAACCGCAAAGATCACGTCGGCAAAGTTGATCACGACCAGCGCCACGAACAGCGGCGTCGCAAACAGCACCAGCTTTTGCGTTACCGGATGTGGCTGGCGGACAAAGAACTTCTGGCCGTGAAACTCTTTGGTCACGTTCATGACCCGTGCCACCAGCCCGACCATCGGGTTCTTCGACACATCAGTGTCGCCTTCCTTGACCACCAGCATCTTGATCCCGGTGAAGGCGAGGAACGCCGCAAAGACCAGCGTCATCCAACTGTAATTCGACACCAGTTCCGCGCCGATCGCGATCATGATGCCGCGCAGGATGATGACCCCGATGATGCCCCAGACCAGCGCGCGATATTGGTATTGCCGCGGAATGGCGAAATAGCCGAAGATCAGCGAAATGACGAAGACGTTGTCGATCGAGAGCACCTTCTCGATGATGTAGCCTTGGAAATACGAGGCGACCGGATTGGTGCCGTCGCTGGTGACAAGGGTGCCGGTCGACCAGGCCCACCAGATGTAGCCGCCGAACGCGATCGCGATCGTGATGTAGAAGGCCGACAACTTCAGGCTTTCGGCGACGCCAATCTCATGGTCTTCCTTGTGCAACACGCCAAGGTCAAAGATCATCAGGGTGACGACAATCGTCAGGAACATCAGCCAAAGCCAAAGAGGCTTGCTGATCACTTCGAAAAATAGAAAATCCATGGTTTTCCCCGGGGTTGGTTCGTTGCTTTTTGACGGGGCATGTCGTGAAAGATGAACGGACCCGGTCGATCAGCGCCGACATCACAGGCATGTGGATACCTGTCAGAGGGGCCCGGTCGCTGCTGCGCGATTTAGGTAGTCTTTATGACAACGTCAAGTGCCGTCGTCGAACCGGCAGCAAGTGCTTGTACAAACGGGAAGCGGGCGGTGTGCCGGGTAAGTGCAACAGTGACGGGTCAGGAACCGACCGCCATAGCGCGGCCCGGGTACACACCAAGTGGCACGAGAACGCGTGGTGGCACATTTTCTTGCGCCCATTGGCACGTCCCACATGGCGCTGGGTCCGGTGCCGCTGCCGCAGCAGTTTTGGCCGCCGGACCGATCAGCACCGGACCGATCAGCACTGGCACGATCAGCACTGGCACGATCAGCCGCATCCGGGCGGCCTCCGTCGCGCCGCGCAGCGACACCGCATCACAGGGATGCACGATGGCCGTGCGGATCGGCGCCAGGGCCGCCACCAGCACCAACCGCCGGTCAAGTCGCGAGCGCAAGCCCGGGGTCGGCTGCCGGATCAGCGGACCCAGTCATGGTGGCGGAGCCATTATCGCGGGCTCACGGCGTGATTGCCACTTTGAACACCCCGTCGCGCTGATGACTGAACAGATCATAGGCCGCCTCAATATCATCCAGCTTGAACCGGTGCGTCACCATCGCGCCCAGATCAACCCGCCCGGTCTCAATAATCGCCATCAGGCGGCGCATGCGTTCCTTGCCGCCCGGACACAAGGAGGTGACAATGGTATGATCGCCCAGACCAGCGGCAAAAGCTGCGGCGGGAATGGTCAGATCGCCGGAATAGACCCCGAGGCTGGACAAGGTGCCACCCGGACGCAGCACGCGCAGGGCGGATGCAAAGGTGGCTTGAGTGCCCAGTGCCTCGATCGCGACATCGACACCGCGGCCGCCCGTCAGGCGCATGATCTCTTCGACTGGATCAACTTTGCTGAAATCCACCACGTGATCCGCGCCAAGCCGTTTCGCCATCGCCAGCCGGTTTGGCAGTGTATCAACCGCGATGATCGTCGAGGCTCCCATCAGTTTCGCCCCGGCGGTGGCACACAGGCCAATCGGCCCTTGCGCAAAGATCGCCACCATATCGCCGATCCGGATGCCGCCGCGTTCCGCGCCGCTGAACCCGGTTGACATGATATCGGGGCACATCAGCACCTGTTCATCGGTCAGGCCGTCCGGGATCGGCGACAGGTTGCTCATCGCATCGGGCACCAGCAGGTATTCGGCCTGCGCGCCGTCGATGGTATTGCCGAACTTCCAGCCACCCATCGCTTTCCAGCCATGCGGTGAGCCGTGCCCATCCTGCGAGGCCTGCCCGCATTGGCAGGCATTGCTGTGCCCGCTGGGGGTGATCGCCCCCGCAATCACCCGCTGGCCTTCGCTGAACCCCAGTACGGCGGAGCCCAGCTTTTCGATGATCCCAACCGGTTCGTGGCCGATGGTCAGGCCGCGCACCACCGGATACTCGCCCTTGAGAATATGCACATCGGTGCCGCATATCGTGGTGGTCGTGATCCGGATGAGCGCATCCAGCGGCCCGACATTGGGGATGGGTTTATCCTCAATCACGATCCGGCCCGGCTCAACGAAAATGGCGGCGCGCATCATTTGCATGGGGTTGCTCCTTGGGGTTGATGCGCGCCATCCTTTTGGACAACGGGCGGGGGAACAGTGGTAAAGACGGGGTCAATGTGACAGCAGCACCGGCAGCTCCAGATCCCGCAGAATGCCGGCAGTAGCGCCGCCCATCACAAAATCGCGCATGCGGGAATGACCGAATGCGCCCATCACCATCATGTCAGCCCCGATTTCCAGCGCCTGGTCTTGCAGGGCGCGCGCAATCGGGCGCCGCTTGGCCTGCACCAGTACCACCGCCGCGTTGATGTTGTGCAGGCCAAGGTAATCGACAAGCTTAAGGGCGGGGTTCGCCTCTGGCAGCGCCTTTTCATCGGTCACCACGGCAATCGTTACAGTTTTTGCAAGCCGAAGAAAATCGCGCGCATCGGCCACTGCACGGGTGGCCACGCGGCTGCCATCCCACGCGATCATGACGTGTTGATAACGCGACGGCGGCAAATCTTGTGGCACCAACAGGGTCGGCCTGCCGGATGCGAAGATCACGGTTTCGGCAGTTGCCTCCATCGACACATCGTTGATGCCAATCCCGGCGACGATCAAATCATGATAGCGCGCATATGTTTCCGCAGCAGCGCCGATGGTTCCCAATGCGCAGTCCAGTTCGGTGCTGCGGAATTGGATGCCAATCGGTTCAAGTGCTTCTTTCATCGCCTGCACCAATGCCGCGCCCCGGACGTGGCACTTGGCTGTTATCTCACGCGCCATGCTGTCGACGTTGATGATCATGTTTCCAATGACCGACGACGCTGGTGGAAACGTGGCGTTCAGAACCAATCCATGAACGTCAGCCTTCAGGTGTCGGGCAACGGCTGCGACATGTTCTGCAAGGCTGACAGAGTTCCCGTCGGGGTAAGTGTGAAGGGGCACGAGAATTTGCAGGGTCATAACTTGTCCTTTGAATGATAGGAATGAGATTGGATCGCGTGGATTTCAGCAAATGTACGAGCGCACGGTTACTACGCAGAATTACCAAACCACCGTCATCAACAGACGTTGACCTGCCCCAGACCATACCTGTGCGGACGGACAGGGTCATTGACATGGATCAAGCGGGCCGGAAAACCGACAAAGCGCCGACTTTTCGACAGCCGCCTCTTGCTTGCGGTTGGACGGGCGGCTCGAGGGGCGGTTCGCGGGGATAGGGTGCCTGACGTCCCAGTGACGGATTGATCCACGTCAGTGCGCGCAGTGGCAGGACGCTGCAACGTGTCGGCATATCGGCCCCGGCAAACTGGCGCCGCAGCATTCCCAAAAAGGAGACCTGTCATGGCCTACAAATCGCTTTTAACCGTTGTCATCAATCCAAGCGACGTCGCGGCGACCTTGGGCGCTGCGATTCCCTTGGCGCGGCGCGAAGATGCGCATCTTGAGGTGCTTTGTCTGGGCATCGACCTCTCTCAGGTTGGCTATTACTATCCGGAGGCAGGGCCGGTGTACAACCTTGACGACGTCGCCCGCGCAGAAGCGGACGTAGCCGCGTTGCAAACGTTGGTCACAGACCGATTGGGCACCGAGGGACTGCGCTTTTCGGTGGAAACAGCGATCGCGCTGATGGGCGGATTGACCGATCTGATCGCCCGGCAAGCGCGGTTCAGCGATCTTGTAATTTTGCCCATACCATACGGCAAAAACGCATCCAACTATGCTGACTTGCTGATCGAGGCGGCGCTGTTCCAGGGCCGCGCAGCGGTGCTTGTGGTGCCTGCGACCGGCCTGCCCGAGGCGCTGGGGACAACGACGCTGGGTCAGGAAATCGTGGTGGCCTGGAATGAGAGTGCCGAGGCATTGGTGGCCATCCGCGCCGCACTCCCGCTGCTGCGTGCCGCCAAACAGGTGACCATTGCGATCATTGACCCGTCGTCCCAAAGTGCGCATCGCTCCGATCCCGGCGGTGCGTTGTCACAGATGCTGGCCCGGCACGGCGTTCGTGTCGAAGTGGCAGTGCTGGCCAAAACCCTGCCCCGTGTGACGGATGTGCTGAACCGGCTGGTGCGCGACAAGGCAGCCGATCTGCTGGTGATGGGGGCTTACGGGCATTCCCGGTTCCGCGAGGCCATCATGGGGGGCGCCACGCGCGATATGCTGGAACTGGCGGAAGTTCCGGTATTCATGGCGCATTAAACGGCAATTCAAAAAAGTGCGATGCGGTTTTTCGCATGCGTTTCGCCTTGAAACAAAAGCTGAAAGCGATCTCATCGGCTTGGATCAAAGGTAACCTGCATTAGAGCGTGATGAGGAAAAGTGGAATCCGGTTTTCCTCACCCATCACGCGACCACTAAGAATCTATAGCATGATGATGTTTCTATCAAACATCATCATGCTATAAGGCTGGCTTTGCCGGTCGTTGCCGCCCTCAGACCTGCACTCCTGTAAAGTCATCCGCCCCAGCTTCACCAAGCAGGCGGTCGATATCGGGCACGATGACGTGCCGCAAGCCTTGCAGAACGATTACGCCGTCCTGCCGCAGGGCGGTGATCTGACGGCTGACGGTTTCCAGCGTCAGGCCAAGATAATCGGCCATCGCTGCGCGCGTCAGTGGCAGATCGAATGTTCTTTGCCTGGCGTGCTGGGGTGCCGCCAGATCGGCGTCGCGCCGCGCGATGATTGCAAGCAGGCTGGCGATCTTTTCACGTGCTGTCTTGCGGCCGAGCAGCAGCATCCATTCGCGCGCGGCATCCAGTTCATCCAATGTCATTGCCAGCAGACGGTGCGCAATATGCGGCGTGCGGACCATCATTGCCTCGAACTGTTTCTTGCGAAAACAGCACATGAGCAGGTCGGTGACGGCAGTAACATCATAGGGTGTCGTATCGCGTCCCGGCCGCCCGACAAAATCCGAAGGCAGCATCAGACCCACCATCTGCGTGCGCCCGTCTTCCATCGTTTTGCTCAATGTGGCGACGCCGGTGACGACCGAGGCCACAAAATCCATGCGATCCCCGGCCCAAATCACCGTCTGCCCCGCCTCAAAACTGCGATAATACTTGATTTCCTCCAGCAGCCGCAGCTCGTCAGGTTCGCAATGCGCACAGATCGCGCGGTAGTGGATCGGGCAATTGGCGCAGTTTTGATGCTGCTTCAGGGTCTCGTGAAATGCCATTTGGACCTCTGCACTTTGATTCTAAACCGCGTGTAGCGCGAGTCTACGGCATTCGCTCCGCGAAGTGTGACCATAATTGACTCAGCACGATCTGCCGTTCCGGCGCGGTCGTCTCGTCATGGCCATCTCCTCGCTCGCGGCAATCATGCCGACGTTGCGCGGAACATCCACTTATCCCACCTGTTCAGATTTGCCGAACCACCTCTGAGCAGACGCCGCAACGGGGGCCATGCTTGCCAGATGAACCTCAGCCCAACCCCACATACGCAGCACCCACCGCCGTCAGGGCCGCCGCGCTGGCCAGCCCGACGCGCAGACCCACGGCCAACCCGCCGACCCAGGCGGCCATCGTGGCCTTTGAGGCGGTGTTGACGGCCACTGCCAGCAAGATCGCTTGCGTGGCAAGTTGCACCGACGTCTCCATCCGCGCCATCGACAGGGTGATTGCATCGACATCGGCGATGCCCGACACGGCCGCCACCGCCAGCACGCCGGCATCGCCCCAGACCCGTTGCACCAGCGTGGCCGCCAGCATCACCACCACGATAAAGCCCGCAAGCTTGAGCGAGGTGCCCACCACCAGCGGGTTCGCGATGGCCAGATGCGGTGTCGGTTGATCCGCCGGTTTGCCCCCGATGCCGAACACGAACAGCCCGGCCATCGCCCCCAGCGTGACGGAGCCGACGGCCAGCGGCAGCACCAGCGGCCCCAGCAGCGCCGGCTTCAGCGCCGCCGCAATTGCCCCCACGCGCAACGCCATCACTGCCCCGCTGATCAGGATGCCCGCCACCAGCAGATTGACCGCCCCCGGCTGTTCCCGCCCCAACCGCGCAAAGGTGAGCGTGGTCACCGTCGAGGACGCCAGCCCGCCCGCCGCCGCTGTCACGATGATCCCCAGCCGGTCGCCAAACAGCCGCACGGCAACGTATCCGGTAAAGGAAATCAGCGCCATCATGATCGCCAGCAACCAGACCTCACGCAGATTGACCGCGCCCCAGGGATCAATCGTCCGGTTCGGCAACAGTGGCAGCAGCAGGAATGACATCACCATCAGGATCAGTCCGGCCCGGATTTCCTGCCATGTCACGGTGGTGAGCCAGCTGTGCAGTTGCGTGCGCAGGGCCAACAGAACGGTCATGCTGACCGCAGCCGCGATGGCGACGGTAGTATCGCCCACAACTGCCAAAGCGCCCAGCAGAAAGGTCAGCATCCCTGCGATCAGGGTCGTGACACTGGCCGTGCCTTTGGTCGTTGCCTCCAGCCAGCTGAAGGCGCCAAACGCGGCACTGAAGCCCAGAAAGGCGATGCCCACGATTAATGGCCCCAGCGGCTCGGATATCACACCGCAAACCCCGCCCATCAGGCCAGACAGGCCAAAGGTGCGCAGGCCTGCTGCGCGGCCATCCTCCTCGCCGTCCCGGGACCGCCAGCCGCGTTCAATTCCTACCATCAAGCCGATGGCCAGTGCCACGGCGAGTTGTGAGAAAAGGTCAATTTCTGACATTTGCAACTCCCTGGCTGTTCAGTCCCGGAATTTGCAACAAGCGATGCCCGAATTTTGCAGTTGCAGCATTGATCTGCATCAACCCGCGCCAAGGGGGTTCAGGCTATGGAAGGCAGCATCACGCAAGCTGAAACGCCGCGGCCGTCAAAAGCCCTGGCTGCGATTGAAAGGGATCATGCTATGCCCGCCGAACCCGATGCCGCGCTGCCGGTGCAGACTGGCTTTCGTTTCCCCTCTGCCTTCACGATCCTGTTCGCGCTGATCATTCTTGTGGCTGCGCTGAGCTGGATCATTCCGGCGGGGCTGTATGACCGGGTGCCGTCCGAGGCGCTGGGCAAGGATGTCCCGGTGGCGGGCAGCTACGCCCTGACCGACGCCAATCCGCAGGGTGTGTTCGACGTAATCCTGGCCCCCATAGCCGGATTTTACGATCCCGATAGTTATACCGCCAATGCTATCGACGTGTCGCTGTTCGTGCTGATCATCGGTGGATTTATCGGCGTGGTCACGGCCACGGGCGCGATTGATGCAGGCATCGGGCGGGCAATGGTGCGTCTGCGCGGTCGCGAAAACTGGATGATCCCGATTCTGATGGCGCTGTTCGCGCTGGGGGGCACCACCTACGGCATGGCCGAGGAAACGCTGGCGTTTTATGTCCTGCTGATTCCGGTGATGATTGCGGCGGGCTATGATGCTGTCGTGGCTGTAGCGGTGATCCTGCTGGGTGCCGGGGTCGGCGTGCTGGGGTCCACCATCAATGCGTTTTCCACCGTGATCGCGTCCGATGCGGCGGGGGTGACCTTTGCCGACGGGATGCTGCTGCGACTGATCATTCTGGGTGTCTGCTGGCTGGTCACGGTGGCCTTCGTCATGCGCTATGCCGCGCGGGTCAAGGCGGATCCGTCCAAGTCGCTGGTCTACGACAAGAAGGCCGCGAACGAGGCGCATTTTCTGGGCGGCAAGGCTGTGCAAACCGATTTCACCCGGCTGCAACAGGTGGTGTTGGGGCTGTTCAGCCTGACGTTCGCCGTGATGATCTGGGGCGTGTCCAGCCAGGGCTGGTGGATGGCGCAGATGAGCGGGCTGTTCCTGGCGGCCGCGATCCTGATCGGCCTTGTCGCGCGGCTGGGCGAGGCGCGGCTGGTCGAGTCGTTCCTGACCGGCGCGCGCGATCTGCTGGGCGTGGCACTGATCATCGGTCTGGCGCGCGGCATCGTGGTGGTGATGGATGCGGGGCATATCACCGACACCATCCTGCATGCGGCGGAAACATCCGTCGCCGGGCTGCCGAAGGTGGTGTTCATCAACGTGATCTACTGGATCGAGGTGGGGATGTCGTTCCTCGTGCCCTCCACCTCTGGCCTTGCCGTGCTGACCATGCCGATCCTTGCGCCGGTCGCGGATTTCGCGGGTGTCGAGCGGCCTTTGGTGGTGACCGCCTTTGCCACCGCCAGCGGCATCGTCAACCTGATCACCCCCACCTCGGCGGTTGTCATGGGCGGGCTGGCGATCGGCCGTGTGCCCTATGAACGCTGGCTGCGGTTCATCTGGCCGCTGCTGCTGGCGCTGACGGTGATCATCATGGCGGCACTCAGCCTTGCGGTTCTGGCAGCATAGGAAATCCCATGACCCTGACATATGGCGTTCATTCCGAGGCGGGCACCCTGCGGCGCGTCATGGTCCACCGGCCGGGGCTGGAGATGGCCCGCCTGACCCCCGAGAACCGTGCGGACCTGTTGTTCGACGATGTGATCTGGGTCAAACAGGCACGGGTCGAGCATATGACCTTTACCGACATCCTGCGCGAGCGCGGGGTCGAGGTGGTGTTCCTGCGCGAGTTGCTGGAGGAGGCGCTGCGCGACATGGTCGCACGGCGCTGGCTGCTGGAGGCGCGGATCAATGACAATTCGGTGGGCGTCGGTCTGTCGGACGATCTGCTGGACTGCCTGATGGAGATGGACGCCGAACCGCTGTCCGGCATCCTGATCGGCGGCATGAACCGCGCCGAATTGCCCATTCCCCGTGCAGGTGTGCTGATTCCGATGCTGCGCCCGCAGGATTTTGTGCTGCCGCCGATGCCCAACCATATCTTTACCCGCGACACGACCTGCTGGATTTATGGCGGTGTCACGCTGAACCCGATGCACTGGGCAGCCAGACGGCTGGAGACGCTTAATCTTGCTGCCGTCTACAAGTTCCATCCCGATTTCAAGGATGCGGGGTTTCCGATCTGGTGGGGTGACCCGTTGGTCGATCATGGTGCCGCCACGCTGGAAGGTGGCGACGTGATGCCGGTTGGCAATGGCGCTGTGCTGATTGGTATGGGCGAACGCACCACGCCGCAGGCGGTAGGGCAGGTGGCGCGGGCGCTGTTTGCGGCAGGTGCCGCCAAACGGGTCATCGCCTGCCAGTTTCCGCGCAGCCGGTCTGCCATGCATCTGGACACTGTGTTTACCTTTTGCGACCGTGATCTGGTGACGGTATTTGCCGAAGTCACCGACGCGATCCAGACCTATTCGATGCGCCCTGGCAAAGCGGGCAAGATCGACGTGACCGAGGAAACGCTGCCGTTTCTGGCCGTGGTGGCCGAGGCTTTGGGCCTGAGGGCCCTGCGCACCGTGCCAACCGGTGGCGATGCATACGAGGCGCAGCGCGAACAATGGGATGATGCGAACAACCTGCTGTGCATCAGTCCCGGCGTGGTCGTCGGATACGAGCGCAATACGCATTCCAACACTCTGCTGCGCAAGGCCGGGGTTGAGGTGATCACGATTCCGGGGGCCGAACTGGGCCGGGGTCGCGGCGGGTCGCATTGCATGACCTGCCCGTTGATCCGCGATCCGGTATAGGAGGACGACATGCCACAAAACCTGCATGGCCGCAGTTTCCTGAAACTGTTCGACTTCACCCCCGGCGAAATCCGTCAGCTGTTGCAATTTGCCGCAAGCCTGAAACGCGCCAAGGCGGCGGGAACCGAACAGCCACAGTTGAACGGCAAAAATATTGCCCTGATATTCGAGAAAGACAGCACCCGCACCCGGTCTGGGTTCGAAGTGGCGGCCTATGATCAGGGCGCGCATGTCACCTATATCGGTCCATCCGGCAGCCACATCGGGCACAAGGAAAGCATGAAGGATACCGCCCGCGTGCTGGGCAGGTTCTATGATGCGATCGAATACCGGGGCTTTGCGCAAGCCGATGCAGAAACGCTGGCCGAGTTTTCCGGGGTGCCGGTTTACAACGGGTTGACCGATGATTTCCACCCGACGCAAGTGCTTGCCGACCTGATGACCATGCACGAATTTACCCATAAACACCTGTCAGACATCGCCTTTTGCTATATGGGCGATGCCAGCGGCAATATGGCAGCCTCGCTGATGGCGGGAGCGGCTCTGATCGGCATGGATATCCGGCTTTGTGCCCCTGAAAGCCTGTGGCCGGACCCGGCGATCAAGGCGCAATGCGACGCGCTGGCCGCCGCCAACGGCGGGCAGATCATGCTGACCACCGATGTGGCGCAGGCTGTCAAAGGGTGTGATTTCATCTATACCGATGTCTGGGTGTCGATGGGCGAGCCGGATACGGTGTGGGCGGAACGGATCAGACTGCTGACCCCCTACCGCGTCACCGCCGCCGTGATGGCCGCCACCGGCAATCCGCACACCAAGTTCATGCATTGCCTGCCCGCCTTCCACAACCGTGATACCGAAGTGGGCGAACAGATGTTCCAGACCTATGGCATCGACTGCATGGAGGTGACGGAGGAGGTGTTCGAATCCCCCGCATCGGTGGTGTTCGATCAGGCCGAAAACCGGATGCACACCATCAAGGCGGTGCTTGTCGCCACGCTTGGCCAGTAAATGGGGGAAGCATAGATGCGGATCGTGGTGGCCCTTGGCGGCAATGCCCTGCTGAAACGTGGCGAGCCGATGACGTATGAAGCGCAGCGCACCAATGTGCGGATCGCGGCGGTCGCTTTGGCCGATCTGGCAAAGGATCACCAGATCATCGTGGCACATGGCAACGGGCCGCAGGTGGGTCTGCTGGCGTTGCAAGCGGCAGCCTATGCGCCGCAGACGCTGTGGCCGCTGGATGTGCTGGGGGCCGAAACCGAAGGCATGATCGGCTATCTGATCGAACAGGAGCTGATGAACGCGCTGCCGCAGGGGGCCGAATGTGCCACTCTGCTGACCCGGGTCGAGGTGGACCGCGCAGACCCTGCCTTTGATCAGCCTACCAAACCCATCGGGCCGGTATATACGGCGGAAGAGGCCAAACTGGTGCGCGCCGAACACCTGTGGTCCCTGGTATCAGAACCAAAGGGGGGCCTGCGCCGTGTTGTCCCGTCACCCCTGCCGCAACGCATTTTGGGACTGGCCGCGATCAAGGTGCTGGTCGATGCCGGGATTTGCGTCATCTGTGCGGGCGGCGGTGGCATTCCGGTCATCTGCAATGATGCGGGCGGCTTTGAAGGGGTGGAAGCCGTGATCGACAAAGACCGCACCGCTGCTCTGCTTGCGCAGGAATTGCACGCCGACGCCCTGCTGATGCTGACGGATGTTGCAGCGGTGATGCGCGACTGGGGCACGCCATCGGAAGCGGCCATCAGATCGATTACGCCGGATGCGTTGGACAAAATGACCTTTGCGGCGGGGTCTATGGGCCCCAAAATTGCTGCCGCCAGCGCTTTCGTGCGGGGCGGTGGCGGTCTGGCCGGGATCGGCACCCTGCAAGACGCGCGCGCCATTCTTGAAGGCCGGGCGGGCACACAGGTAAGTTTGCAACCCGCAAGCAACCCGGAAAAAGCCAAACAAGGCCACAAGAAATCTGACGAAAGCGCGGCAAGCAAACGTCGATCCGTGCACAGTCATTGAACCTCGGCCAAACCTCAGGCCAACCTGCCTGGCAGAGGTCGTCAGCACCCGCGACAGTGCTCGCCCTTGGCGGGGGGAAATTCTTGGGCGCAGGCGCCAAGCTTTGGTCTGCAGGTCAGACGGTCAGTATGCCCACAAACCGCGCCCCGATCCGCTGGCGCAAATCCTGCGGTTCGGCCTCCATCGCCGCTGCCATGGCGTGCAGTTGGCGGCGTGTGTCGTGCAATTGGTCGATCAGCCCGATGACCACACCCAGGGCGTCGGCAGCCAGATCGAACTGGTCGGCCAGATCGCACAGCAGCTCAAGGCGTGCCAGATCAGCCGCGCGAAACACCGGGCCATCGGCGGACAATGTCGGCCGGACCAGATCAACGTCCAGAAACGCTACAAGCTGCGGCAGCGACAGACCCGGAACAGCGGCGATGGTCTGGTTGAATGTGAAATAGGTGGTCATTCCGGCATGTCCTCCATCATCGTCTTGCGGGGGTCATGGGCGTGGGTCTTGCGCCATTGCTGCAGAAAATCCGAAAGGGCTGCGTCGGCCAGTTGCGGGGCGACGATCCGCAACTCGATCAGCGCATCGCCCGCATTGCCATTGGCCCGCGCGACCCCACGCCCGCGCAGACGCAAGATGCGCCCGCTGCTGGCGCCTTTGGGGATGGTCACGCTGACCGGCCCGTCGATGGTTGGGGCGGTGACTTTTCCGCCTAAAACGGCCTCGTCGATGGTGATCGGCAGCGTGATGGCGATGTCGTCATCCACGCGCCGGAACACCGGGTGTGATTGCACCTGCACCGTCACCAGCGCATCGCCCGCAGGCCCGCCGTCATACCCCGCAGCGCCACGCCCGCGCAGACGCAAGGTCTGGCCATCGCGCATCCCCCTGGGGATCTGCACCTCAAGATTGCCACCTTCGGGCAAGGTAATGCGGGTCTTGGCCCCGCGCACGGCATCCAGAAACGCCACGTTCAGGGTGTAGCGCAGGTCGGGCCCCGGTTGGGAAAAGCCCGCATCACCGCCACCCCGACTACCCCGGGCACGCTGCCGCAGGATATGAGCGAAGATGTCTGCCGGATCGCCAAAATCGCCGAATGGTGATCCTTGGCCAAAGCCCTGCCCGGGCGCTTCGGCGTGATCGCGGTAATAGGTCCGGGGCGGCCGCTCAGTACCCGATGCGTCGATTTCTCCGGCATCAAACCGAGCGCGGGTTTCAGGGTTTTTCAGCAGGTCATGGGCTGCGGTCACCGCCTTGAACCGCGCCTCGGCCCCGGCATCATCGGGGTGCAGATCGGGGTGCGACGTGCGCACCAGCTTACGGTAGGCCTTTTTGATATCGGCCGCGGTGGCGGATTTGGTCAGGCCAAGTGCGGCGTAGGGATCAGTTGTCATCAGTTCCCTCATCCATCCGAAGCGAGTTGAAGTTTTGGCGTGGTATCGCGGGGACACTGCATAGCCCCACGCTGTGCTAAGCCGTTCGCGGCAGCATCACCTTGATCTGGATCAGTCCGCCAAAGGTTGATCTGCGTCAACGACATGATGGCACAGATAAGGTCAGATCATACCACAATAACTGAAAAGAGCTGTGACATGATGACCGGATATGACATGGGCTATGGCGAGCTTTGGTTGTGGGTCGTGCTGGTGTTGGCGGTCCTTGCCATCGCAGCATTGGTCAAATACCTGCGCAAGTGACAAAAAAAATGGCAGACGTCGCCACCGTCGCTGGCGCAGCGGCGATTGATCCGGTTTGCGGCATGTTTGTCATGCTGAAACCGGGCAGCCGCACTAAGACCCACGGCGCGCAATTATATCAATTTTTGTTCAAAAAAGTGTCAGGCGAAATTCAGGGCCGACCCGTGGTTCCATGCCAACGGCAAGGCCAAACCATAGGTCACGATGTGGTGGCAGGAAGGCGTTGTTGCGTAACCCACGCGCGAGGCATGACTTCGCCTTTCTACCTTGGACCCCAGCCCACGCAAACGATCCTGACCATGCCGATGGCCAGGAAAAGATTCATCAGTGCGAGGCGTATCTGGATTTCTGCAGTCTGGCGGCCGAACCCTGATTAACGCGCTGGCGGATGGCGTTCATGTTTGCCCACCCATGACGCGCGCGGGCAAGGTTCCGGGCAGGCCGGGGTGCCAGCGCTACACCTCAGATTGCCGCGACCGCCTGTGCAAGAAGATCGCGGACCTGCGCCGCCACCGCATGCAGTGGTTCGTTATCAATCGCTTGCATGGACGCAACCGGATCGATCGCGCTGACCTCGACCCCGCCGTCGACTGCCCGCAGAATGACATTGCACGGCAGCATCGCCCCAACGCGCGACTCCATCCCGATGGCTTGCCAGGCCATCTTGGGATTGCACGCCCCAAGAATGAGATAGGCCGGCATATCCACGTCGATCTTCTTTTTCATCGTGGCCGCCACGTCGATTTCGGTCAGCACACCAAACCCGTTCGCGGCCAGCGCTGCGCGGGTGCGCGCGTCCACCTCGTCAAGTGTGGCCCCGGTAATCAGCCGGTCAATTGTGTAGCCCATGACGTTGTCTCCCTTGTTATTTGCGCAGATATTTCAGCGCAACTAAGATGCCCAGCACCACCAGAACGACGACCAGGATCATCCCGATGCCGCCGTATCCCATGCCATAGCCATAACCGTTCATCATGTGTTGCCCCTTCCGGGTGTTGCCGATTCCGGGTGTTAATGGGCCCCGGTGCGATGCGCCAAGGCCCGTGCAGGTGTCAGTTGTCGTCCATCATGTTGCCGTTGCCCGCGCCATGCATGCCCGGCCCGTCTTTTGATCCGGCCATCATCATCTGCATCATCGCGGCCATTGTCGCTATTTCAGCCTCGGTCACCTGACCGTCGCCGTCTTCGTCATGCATCTGGAAGGCCCGAACCATCATCGTCCGGGTGTGGGCGGCGTGCATCGCCTCGAACTCTGCCAGCGACAGCGATCCGCTGGTGTCGGTGTCATAGGTCTTGATCTCGGCCTGCATGCCCTTGGTCATTTCTTCGGGCGTCAGGGTGCCATCCTTGTTGGCATCGAACGTTCGCATGGCATAGCTGTTCATGCCCGACATCATGCCGCCCATCATGCCGCCCATCATGCCATCACGTCCGTCCATCATGCCCTGCTGGGCCGCAACCGGCGAGGCGAAGCCAAGGCTTGCGATCAGGCAAAGGCAATAAAGCTGTGTTTTCTTCATCGTGCTGCTCCTGTTTCTATCCGGCAATCAAATCAAATTGGGCGGCAGGCGTCGTTGATCTGCATCAAGTGGTGCCATCAATGCGTCAAAGTCGGCTGGCGCGCTGATGGGGGGGGGCAAAAGCCTGATCCATATCAAGGCGCAGAACCCGGCCGCCCGCCATGGTGGAGATCAATATCATCTCAAGGAATGCATTATGATCCCGATGATCCCGACCCTGACACGCCGCAGTTTTATCGCCACCACCGCCCTGACGGCTGCAAGCCTTGGCCTGTCACGCGGCGCCTGGGCGGCAACCCACCAGCCGCTGCTGCTGACCGCCACCAGCCGCACGCTGGACATCGACGGGCGGGCCGCGACTGTCTGGGGGCTGGTCAATGCCCAGGGGGGCAGCGGGCTGACGCTTGACCCCGGACAGCGGTTTCGCGTCGATCTGACCAATGCGTTGGACGAAGATACGATCATCCACTGGCACGGCCAGATCCCGCCCAATGCCCAGGACGGTGTGCCGGATATTCCGCAGCCGATGCTGAAACCCGGCGAGATGCGGGCGTTTGACTTTGAGCCGATGCCCGGCACCTATTGGATGCACAGCCATGTGCCGGTGCAGGAAATGCAAATGCTGGCAGCCCCCCTGATCGTGCGCAGCGCCGCCGATCTGACCGCCGACCGGCAAGAGGTGGTGATGTTCCTGCACGACTTCAGCTTTCGCCCCGCCGCCGAGGTTCTGGCCGAAATCACCGGCGGCGACGGCAGCATGGCCGGGATGGACACGGGTGCGGCGACGCCGGCCCCAGATGCCCCGCACGACATGGCAATGCCGGGCATGGCGATGGACCTGAACGATTTCAGCTTTGACGCCTATCTGTCGAATGACCGCACCTTGAATGACCCCGAAATGATCCGGGTCGACAATGGCGGGCGGGTGCGGCTGCGCGTCATCAACGCCGCCGCCGCCACGGTGTTCTGGATCGACACGGGTGCGGTTGAGGGGCGGCTGGTCGCGGTGGACGGGCATGAGGTGCAGCCGTTGCCCGGTCGCCGCTTTGGTCTCGCCATGGGGCAGCGGCTGGATATCGAACTGGACCTGCCGAACGGCGAAGGCGCATTTCCGGTGCTGGCGCTGCGCGAAGGTGCCGTTGAGCGGACCGGGATCATCCTCGCAACCGCGGGGGCGACAATTGAAAAACTGGCGGGCATTGGCGACACGGCGGCGGCGGCTTTCGACAGCGATCTGTCACAGGAGGCGGCGTTGCGGGCCATGACCCCGCTGGCAGAGCGTCCCGCCGACATATCCGAGATCCTGATGCTCGGCGGGTCGATGCAGCCCTATCTGTGGACGATTAACGGGCAAACCTGGGGCAATCACACTCCGATCACCGCCAGATCAGGCCAGCGGGTCGAGTTGACCTTTCACAACATGTCGATGATGGCGCATCCGATGCACCTGCATGGCCATACGTTTCAGGTGGTGGCACTCAATGGCAAACGCCTTGCGGGCGCAATGCGCGACACCGTGCAGGTGCCACCGATGGCGATGGTTACCGTAGCGGTAGATGCGGGCGAGGCGACGCGCTGGATGCTGCATTGCCACCACATGCCGCATCTGTCGACCGGCATGATGACCGAATTCGCGGTGTCAGCCTGAGCCGGGCTGACAATTACAGATAGGCCTGTATCGGCAACAGCCCGACCAGCCATGAAATCGCCCGCTGCGGCCTGCTCGCCTCGGGCTCCACGAACATCACGGCAGGCAGACCGGGGCGCGCGACGGCCCACTGCAGCGCATGCTGGGGGCGCGATACAGCATAGGCCTGATCAGGGGCGCTCAGCCCGTCGATCATCCGGGCGATTTCGGCCACCAGAGCGGGGTGCTCAAACAACAGCCCCAACTCCGTGTTGGTGAAGGCCGAGCGCAGATCGAAGTTGAGCGAGCCGACGATGGCCTGTCGCCCGTCGATCACGAACACCTTGGAATGCAGCATATCGCGTTTGCGGCCCTTCTTCGGCACCGGCGAGAATTCATGGATGAACGCTCCCGCCGCCAGCAGCACGCCGCGATAACGCCGGTACGCGCCGTAAACCAACAGCAGATCCGTCGCCGCCAGCGCGTTGGTCAGCAGACTAACCCTGACACCCCGCGCCGCAAGCGCGGTCAACCCCGCAATGCCCGCCTGACCGGGCACGAAATAGGGGGTGATCAGCCGAACCTCGGTCTGGGCGTTGGTCAGAATATCGGCGATGGCCGTCGACATCCAGGGGGCAGAGTGGTTGCCGTAAGCCTTGTCCGGCGGGTCGGCCAGAAGCTGCACCTTGTCGGTCCAGTGCATCCGCCCGGCCAGCACAGCCTCTGCCGTGCGACTGTCCAGCGTCCGGGCCAGATAGCGGCGTGACGGGGCCGACCCGACGTGGCGGGCCAGCCGGTCGCGAAAGGCGGTCCGGTTCAGCTTGAATCCGGGCCACAGCGCGAGGATCGGCATCGAAAGCCCAAGGTTCCAATAGCTGTCAAACAGCGCCGCCACTGCGTCCACCTTGGGCCCCACCAGCAGCATGTCGGCGTCAACCGAGTTGCGGGTGTCGGCGTCCCGGGTGCCAAAATACGTGTCGGCGATATTGCGCCCGCCAATGATCGCCAACCGTCCGTCCGCGATCCACAACTTGCCATGCATCCGGCGGTTGAACCGCGCCAGCCCCAGCAGCATCTCGAAAGTGCGGCGAACAACA
>JAYSQA010000192.1:0-14739 GCA_043721775.1 Rhodobacterales bacterium | reverse complement strand
GGCGGGTTGGAACCCTACTCGACACATTCGACCCAGATGAGTGCCAAAACTACCTTCGACATGCAGGGCATGCTTCAATCTAAGTCAGACAAACTCTAGAGTCTGTCTGGCGACAAAACCGGTGTCCACTTTTGTCTGACACGCTCTAAATCCGAGAAATTGAACCCGGCGCAACTGGAACTGGCGCTGGAGGATCTTGAGACGGCCAGTGCCGAAACGCAGGCGCAGATCGCTGCGGTCGAGGACAGGATCGCTGCCCGTGCGATCGATCCTGACATGGCCGCCCCGCGTGCACCGCGCAAGGCGCGGGCTCTGCCCGAGCACCTGCCACGCGCCCTGCGCATCATTGAGCCCGACAGCATCGCCTGTCCCTGCGGCTGCGGCGACATGGTCCGGATCGGCGAAGACCGGACGGAACGCCGCGACTTCATCCCGGCAAGTTACCAGGTCATCGTCACGGTCCGCCCGAAATATGCCTGTCCCAAGGGGCGCATCGGGGTGGTGCAGGCCAAGGCCCCGGCGCATCTTCTGGAAGGCAGCTGGCCGACCGGGGCGCTCCTGGCCCAGATCGCCATGGCCAAACATTCCGGGCACATGGCGCTGAACCGGCAAGCTGTGGCCATGGCAAGGCTCGGGGTGCCGACCCTGCGATCGGTTCTGGCCGACTGGATGGGTCGGACGGGCGCCTTGATTGCGCCGGTGGTGGATCGCATGGCGGTGTTGCGTGATGACCGGCAGTTCACGGCTCTGTGTCGTTGAGACCACGGCTCCGGTCCTTGATCCGGGGCGGGGCCAAGAGTAGCTGGGTCAGGCGAAAACAGGCTATCTCCGGGCCGTTATGCGCGATGACCGGAGCTGGTATGGCCCCGCTTCGCCGGGCGTCGTGTTCCACTACCATCCCGGCCGAAAAGGCGAATATGCCGATACAATCCTGATGGGCTTCGACGGCACCATCCAGGTTGACGCCTATGGTGGTTACAGGCATCTGGCAAAACCGGACCGCAAGGGCGGCAAACCGTTGAAGCTGGCCTTCTGTTGGGCACATGGGCCCAAATCTGTGGCGCCGAAAACTGATCGCCGCCAAGCCCAAAAAGGGATCACCCATCGTGGACGAAGCCCTGTTGCGCATCGCAGCCCTCTACAAGGTCGAGGATACCATCCTGGGCTCCGACCCCGATCAGCGTCACGAAGCCCGGCAGACCCTGTCCCGCCCACTGGCCGACGCGTTCTTCACCTGGCTTGCCGCGCAATCCAAACGCGTCTCGCGCAAATCCGACCTCGGCGGGGCCATGGCCTATATGCTCCGGCGACAGGACGGATTCCGATTGTTCCTCGATGATGGTCATGTCGACATGGACTCGAACCTGGTCGAGAACGCAATCCGCAGCCCGGCCATGAACCGCCGCAACGCCCTCTGCGCCGACCATGACGAGGGTGGCCGCAACTGGGCCCGCTTTGCCAGCCTGATCGGCACCTACGAAATGAACGGCGTCGAGCCCTACGCCTACCGGCGCGATCTCTTCACCAGGCTGGCCAACGGCCACCTCGAAAAGAACATCGACGCCCTGATGCCGTGGGCCCACATCCCACGGCAGGCCCCCCGCTTCCTGCGGGGTGGGGGGCCTGCCACCTTCTGTCTGGGACCGGGCCAAGCGTCTTTTGCGTGCCGTGCGCTTTGCGCAACGCCCCGTTGAATATTCTGCAAAGGACACGCAAAGCGGTTTGATTTCGGTTTGATTTCCCGCAAGAGTAGAACAGTCATGGTGCGGGCCTCCTTCCAGCCCGCGCCAGCATTGCTCTGGAGGGCGGGTCACGTGTCACGAACCTATCTGGCGTCCGACCTGCCCTTGCTGTTCGAACTGGACCCGGTGACCGGATCGTTGCAAAGCGCGCAGAACCCCGGGGCCGACACGACGGCGCTTGGCGATCTTCTGGCCATGCTGCATTCCGACGACGCGGCCGTTCTTGCCAGAACGGTCGTGGCCGCCCACCGTCATGCCTTGCCGCGTTTTCAGGTTGAGGCGCGGCTGGCGCGGCGCAGCGGGCCGATGATGCCGATTACCGTCTTTGGCACCGTCATCGCCCCCGATCCTGCGGCATCGCCTGACCTGCCCCGGCGCTATCTGGTGACCATCACCGACAATTCGCCGCTCGCCTCGGTTGTCGAACGCTTCAACATGGCCACCGCCGCCTCAAGCGACGTGATCTTTCTTTTGGACTTTGACACCGACGAACATTGGTGGTCGGACGCCTTCACCCGCAGCTTCGGCCATCAGCCCTTTGCCACGCCCGACGCGGTAGAGCGCTGGTTTGATCTGGTGCATCCCGCCGATCAGCCGCGCATCAAGGCCAGCCACAGTGCGGCGCGTCAGGCCCTGGTCGAGACGTGGCAGGATGAATACCGCCTGCGCAAGGCCGATGGCAGCTATGCCCGCGTCATCGACCGGGCGCGCTTTTTCCGCAGGCCGGACGGCAGCGTGGCGCGCTCGATCTCGTCGCTGACCGATGTGACCGAACTGCGCGAGATCACCGAACTGTTCCGCCAGACCGCGCAAGCCACGCAGGATGTCATCTACAGCCATGACTTGCAGGCCGGCACCCTGTGGCTGAACGAGGCGTTCATGGCGCGTTACGGGCATGACCCCGCCGATTATGCCACCGCCGCAGATGGCTGGACTGACCTTGTCCTTTTGGCCGACCGTCCGGGATACGTGCTGGTCCGCGCCGAGACATTGCGCGGCAGCGGCAGCCGTATTGAATTGCGCTACCGGTTGCGGCGGGCGGATGGGCAGTATGCGTCCGTCATCGACCGGGCGCAGATCATCCGCGACGAGGCGGGGCGGGCGCTGCGCATCACGGGCTCCATCATCGACGTCACCGCTTTGCGCGACGAGGCCGAGCGGGTGCGGGCCGTGGTCGAGGTCGCAGCCAACGTCGTCTACGAATACGACTTGGCGGCCGACACCTTCTTTTATTCGGAAGGCATGCAGAAGACTTTTGGCCATGCCTGGTTGGGCGCACAGCCCGCGATGGTGCTGTGGGTTGATCTGTTGCACCCTGATGAGCGTGACAGGGTCAAGACCGAATTTCTGCGCTTTCTGGCCTCGACCGACCGCTATGCCCGGCTGGAATACCGCTTTGCCCGCGCCGATGGCAGATGGGCGCGGGTGCGAGAGCGGATGATTGCGCTGCGCGATGATGCGGGCAAGGCCGTCAAGGTGATTGGCGGCATCGAGGATGTGACAGCCGAACATGAGGCCGAAGAGCGTCTGCGCCAAAGTCAGAAGCTGGAGGCGATCGGCAAGCTGACCGGCGGGGTGGCGCATGATTTCAACAACCTCTTGACCGTGATCATTGCCAGTGCGGACCTCTTGGAAAGCGATGCCGCCCTTGGCCCAGACCACCGTGACCTTGCGCGCAATGTGGCCTTTGCGGCCCGGCGCGGGGCGGAACTGACCTCGGGCCTTTTGTCGTTTGCCCGCCAGCAACCCCTTGCGCCGCGCGCCCTGGACATGGTTGCGATCTTTGCCGAGATGGAGGGTTTGCTGCGCCGCACCTTGCCCGCCTACATCAAGCTGGACACCGCCTTGCCGCCCGATCTGTGGTTGGTCGAGGCCGATCCGACCCAACTGAACGCCGCCGTGCTGAACCTGTGTGTCAATGCTGCCGACGCCATGCCCGACGGCGGCCGCATCATCATGGAAAGCCGCAACTGGGTGATCGACGAGGGCTATGCCCTCGCCGATCCCGAGGCGCTGCTGGGCGATTTCCTGCGGATCGACATCACCGATACCGGGCAAGGCATGGACGCTGACGTGCAGGCCCGCGCCTTTGACCCGTTCTTCACCACCAAGCCGCTGGGCAAAGGCTCGGGTCTTGGGCTGTCGATGGTTTGGGGGTTTGCCAAGCAATCGGGCGGCCATGCCAAGATCTATTCGGAAACCGGCATCGGCACCACCGTCTCGATGTTCCTGCCGCGCAGTCGCCACGTGGCAAGCCATCCGGTGCCAGCCCCTTTGGCGCGTCTGGCGCAGGGGCAGGGGCAGCATGTGCTGGTGGTGGAAGATGACCCCATGCTGCGCCGTTTCGTTGCGGCCCTTGTGCTGCGTCTGGGCTACCGGGTCAGTCAGGCCGAGAACGGCGATCAGGCCCTGCGCATCCTGCGTGAGACGGCGGACATTGACCTGCTGTTCTCGGATGTCGTGATGCCGGGCAACATGAGCGGCAAGGAGTTGGCCGAGCAGGCCTTGCAGGATTTCCCCGGGCTTTTGCTTTTGTTCACCTCGGGCTATTCGGAAAACGCCATCATCCACAATGGCCGGCTGGATGAGGGGGTGCAGTTTCTGGCCAAACCCTACCAGTTGCGCGAACTGGGCGAAAAGCTGCGGGCGGTTTTCGCCGTAAGGCAGGTCCGCAGTGCCCGGCAGGATCAGGCCCGGCCTGCGCCTTAGGGCGGCCAGGGTTCCGGCGGCCAGGGTTCCGGCGGCCAGGGTTCCGGCGGCCAGGGTTCCGGCGGCCAGGGTTCCGGCGGCCAGGGTTTTGGGGCGGCCACGGTTTTGGTGTGGATTGCGCCATCGGGCGGCTGACGCTGAAAGGCGTTCTGCCGTGGAATGTCTTTGGTGGCGTGTTGCGGTGTGCCGTGCCGGACATGCCGTGCTTGCGCGGTGGCTGCTATTTCGGCCCCTCAATGCTGATGACGCTTTTGCCGCCGCCTTGACGGTGGACGCGGATTTGTACCGGGATGCGGTCTTTCATCGCCTCGACATGGCTGATGACGCCGATCATGCGGCCTTGGCTTTGCAGGGTTTCCAGCGCATCTATCGCCAAGTCAAGGCTTGTTGCATCCAGCGAGCCAAAGCCCTCGTCGATGAACAGCGTGGCCGCCAGCCCACCCTTGTCACCCATCCGCGACAGGGCCAGCGCAAGCGCCAGCGAGACCAGAAACCGCTCGCCGCCCGACAGGCTGCGGGTGGCGCGGGGTTCGGCACCCATGTCAAGGTCCTCGACCTGCAAGGCCAGATTGCCGGGCTGACTGCCGGGCTGACTGGCCGCCCGGCGCAGGCGGTAGCGGGGTTTGAGGTCGGCAAGGTGGTGGTTGGCGTGATCCACCAGTTGATCCAGCGTGATGGATTGGGCGATGCGGGCGAAGGCGTCACCGTTCCGCGACCCGATGGCGTCATTGACCGCCGCCCAGATGTTCAAGGTTGCCGTGGCGCCGTCGATGCGGGTTTGCAGGCCGGTCAGGCTGGCGCGGGTGGCGGCATCGGTTGCAAGCTGGGTATTGAGCGCGCCTGTATGTTCCTGCCGGGTGGCTTGGATGGCATCGAGGGTCTTTAGCGCTTCGGTCAGGTCCTGCGCCGGGCGGTCGGGCAGGCCTGCGGCTTCAATCTCGGTCAGGTCGGATTTGCGGGCGGCGTGGGCGGACAGGCTGGCGGTGACGGCATCTTCAAGGCCGCGCAGAAAAAGGCGCAGGGCTTCCACCTCGGCCCGTGGCAGGGCGAACAGGCCGGGCAGCGACTCTGCGCTGATGGCGGGGGGCAAGGCGGGGGCGAAGTTGGTGGCAATGCCGGTGGCAAAGTTGGTGGCAAAGTCGGCTGCTGTGTCAGGTTCAATGTCGGCTGCGATGTCGGCTGCAATTGCTGTGGCGGAAAGGGCCGACAGCAGGCGGTCATGCGCCTCTTCGACGGTGGTGGCTGCGTGCGACAGGAAAAGGGCGGCGCTGTCGCTTGTGCCTTTGGTCAGGCTTTCGGCAGACGAGGCAAGCGACAGGGCGGCATCCGCCGCAGCCTTGGCGGTTTGCGCGGCAAGGCGGGCGTGGTTGTGGCGGGTGCGGTGGGCCTCGGTCGGCTCGCCGTCCAGCAGAAGGGCGCGCGATTGGGTCAGGGTTTGCAGGGCGTGCAGGCGGGCGGATTCGGCAAGGCGGGCCTGTTCGGCGAGGCGGGCGGTATCGGCGGCCTGCGCCTGCGTGGTGGCCAGATGCGGGCGCAGGTCGGCAAAGGCCTGCGAGAGGCTGGTTTGCGCCGCAACCGCAGCGACATGGGCCTGAACCTGGCCATGCAGCCTTGTGCGCAGGGCATTGGGGTTTTGCGTCAGGGCCGCGGCCGGTTCGCCTGCGCAGGCAAGGTGGGGGGCTAGTTCGGCGGCAAGATCGGCGCAGCGCAGGTCGGCAGAGGCTGCCGTTTGCTGCGCCAGCGCTGTGTCTTGCGCCTGTTGCGCCTGCGCCCGGTTCAGGCTTTGGCGTTGCAGGGCGCGGGTGTCTAGGGCCTGCGACAGGGCGGCAAGCTGGCGTTCGGTGGTGTCTTTGCGGGCGCGCAGGGCGGCGAGGCTGGTCAGCGCGGTCAGCGCATCTTGCCGGGCGGCTTGCGTGCTGTTGCGGGCCCGGGTCAGGGTTTGGGTGTGCAGGTGGGGGCCGGGCAGAGGCATGTCGGGCAGGGGGGCGTCGGGCAGGGTCGTGTCGGGCAGGGTCGTGTCGGGCTTGGCGGCGTCTGGTTGGAGTGTGTCGGGCAGCGGCATGTCGGGCAGGGGGGGGCAGAGGGGATGGTTGCGCGCGGTGTCGAGGCCCGCGCGCCAGAGGGTCAGGGCGGTTTCGGCCCTGGACGCCTCGGCCGTGAGGGTTTGCAGGCTTTGGGCGGCGCGCGCTTCGGCGGTGGCGGTCTGGCCTTTGGCTTGAGTCAGGGCGCTGCTGGCGGCTTGGGCTGCGGCTTGGGCGCGGGCGAGGTCGGCGCGCAGGGTGGCGGCAAGGGCGGTCAGGGCGTCGCCCGCGTGGGTCTGGTGCGCGGTGGCGCCGCACACCGGGCAAGGGGTGCCGGGCACCAGCCGCAGGCGCAACTGGCGGGCGGCCTCGGACGCGGCAAGGTTGGCCTGTTCGGCGGGGGCTGTCAGGGCAAGGGTCGCGGCGGTGGTACGGGTCAGGTCCTGTTCGGCGGCAATGCCGGCCATGTGGGCGGTCTGGCGGGCCGCAGTTTCGGTCGTCAGGTGGTGGGTGGCTTCGGCCTGACGGGCAAGGGCTGCGGCGTGGTCAAGGCCGGCGCGGTCGAGGGCGGTCAGAATGGCTGCAAGGTCGGTCAGCCCGGTCAGGCGGTCTTGCGGCTGGGTGGCGTCAAGATCGGCGATCTGGTTGGTCAGGGTGGTGGCGCTTTCGGCCAGCCTTCCGCGCGCCTCGCGATCAATCGCATCGGCGCTTTCAAGGCTCGCTTGCGCTTGGGCGGTGTCTTTTGCCACAGCGGCAAGGGTGGCTGATTGGATCTGTGCCGTGTGGCGGGTCTGGTTGGCCGTGGCGTGTTGGGCCAGGTCGCGGGCGACCTGATCCCAGCGGTCCGCCAGGGGGGCAAGGTGGGCCAGTGCTGCACGGCGGGTTTGCGCCCCGGTCAGGTCTGCTTCGATGACTTCAGACCTTTGGCACAAGGCTTTGGCTCTGGCGCCTGCCGCCTGAGCGGCGTCAAAGGTGCTGCGGGCGGCGTCGGACGCGGTTTGCGCCTCGGCCCTCGCGGTTTTGATGTCAGAGTCGAGGCCGGTTGCCTTGCTCCAGACCGGACCAAGGGATTTATACCGGGTCTCGACGGTCGCGAGGGTTTCGGTGGCGGTGTCGGTCAGGGCACGCTGGGTTTGCGCTTTGGCACTGGCCCCGGCGAGGGCCGCTTCGGCGCTGGCGCAGGCGGCTGCGGCTTTGGACTGGGCGGCTTCAGCGGCGCGGGCTGTTTCGAACGGCAGGCGCAGGGGTTCGGCGCGGTCGATGGTGGCAAGGCGGGCCCGTGAGGCTGCGGCAGACCCGCGCCCGGTTTGGGCTTGGGTGAGGGCATGAAGCGACTGTGTCAGGCGTGATTGCGCCAAAGCGTGGCTTGTGTGCCGGGACAGGTCGGCGTCCAGCACCAGACGATCGGCCTTGGCTGTGTCGATGGCGGTCAGCAGGGTTTGCCGGGTGGCGTGCAGGTCTGCTATAGCGTCATCCGACATCAGGTGGTGGGCACCCAGTTGCAGGGTCAGGGAGGCAAGGGCGGCTTGCGCCCCGGCCGTGCGGTCAAACACGCGCGAAGAGATGGCACGGTACAGCCCGGTGCCGGTGACCTTTTCCAGCAAGGCCGCGCGGTCGTTGGTGTCAGCCCGCAGGAAGGCATCGAAATCGCCCTGCGCCAGCAGGACAGTGCGGCGGAATTCGTCATAGGACAGGCCGGTAAGCGCTTGCACCTGTTCGGTGACAAGCGTGGGTTGGCTGGACAGGATCTGCCCGTCCGAGACACGCGACACATGCCGCGAGACCGACTGCAATCGACCGTCTGCCCGAAGATAGGACCGGCGGGCGGACCAGCGCGCCTCATAGGCTTTGCCGTCAATGCCCATGAAGGTGACCGCTGCCCAACCCGAGACGGCACCCTTGCGCAAGATGGCGCGGGGGTCTTGCGCCTTTATCGTCTCGCCGCCCGCATCGGGGATTTCGTCTTGCCGCGCCCCCGAAGACAGGCGCGGGGCATCGCCGTAAAGTGCCAGGCACATGGCGTCAAGGATCGAGGATTTGCCCGCCCCCGTCTCGCCGGTGATGGCAAAAAGGCCGGCAGAGCGGAGGGGCTCGCTGGCGAGGTCAATCAGGAAAGGCTCGGCCAGGCTGGCGATGTTCTGGCCAGAGATGGAAAGGATGCGCATGATCAGACCTCGACCAGGGTGATGCGGAAGGCGGTGGGGTGGGTGATGGACTGGGTTGGGATGGATGCGCATGATCCGGCCTTGGCAGGGGTGATGCGCAGGGCGGTGGGGTAGTTTGGGGTGGATGCGCATGATCCGGCTTTGGCAGGGGGGATGCGCAGGGCTGCGGGGTGGGTGATGGACTGGGTTGGGATGGACAAGGTGGGCATCGTCAGACCTCGGCCAGCACGTCGCGGAAGGCGGCGAGGTGGGCTGCGGCGGGGTCCTGACCGTGGGTTTGCCGGAAGGCCTGGCCGAAAAGCGCCTCGGGTGTGGTTTCAGAGAGCGAAGGCGGGGCCGTGGCTGGCAAGGGGGCAATGGCGCGGTCGATGATCAGGGAGGCGACGCGGAGGGGGTGTTGGTCAAGCAGCGCCTCGGCCTCGGCTTTCAGTTGGCTGGCGGGGCGGTCGGCGATCAGGGTGACATGGGCGAAAGGTTGCAGGTCGCGCGGGGTGGCGGGGTTCAGGGAAAGCGAGGCAAGCAGGGCGGGCAGGTCGGCCAGGGCCATGGCACCTTTGGCGGGCAGGCGCAGGTTCGGCACAAGGCGGGGCAGCGGAATGTGCCGGTGGGTGAGGGTTATGGTCATTTGGCCGGACAGCGTTTGGCGTGCGGTTGGTTGGTTGGTATCCGATTGGCCAGTGACTGGTTGGCCCGGCGCAGACTGGCCCGGCGCAGACTGGCCCAAGTGCATATGCAACGAGCCCGGTTGGATTGAGCCCGGTTGGATCGGGCCAGGTTGGCTGCTGCCCGGTTGGCCGATCTCTGCGGGGCCGATCCCGGGGTGATCCATCTTTGGTTGGACTGTTTCCGGCTGGTCGGACAGAGGCCGGCCCTTTCCGGGATCGACATTCCGTGTTCGGCCGATTTCCGGATGGTCGATTTCTCGATTGTCCATCTCCTGATGGCCCGTTTCCGGATGGCCAATCCCGTGACTGTCCGTTTCCTGTTTGTCTGAAAGGGGTTGAATTATAGTTTCCCCAACCACGTCGTGCTGGCCAAGTTCAATCAGCGTAACGCCGTGGTCGTAGGGGATTTCGCTGGCCGACAGGGGGAAGGGAGAGCCGGAATAGCGCACGCGGCCGCCGTCAAGGCTTTGCGGTTTGTGCAGGTGGCCGAGGGCTATGTAGGACAGAGCGGCGGGATAGATGCTGGGGGGCACGGCATCCTCGCCGCCGATGCGGATCGGGCGTTCGGCGCCTTGGGATGGCTCGGCCCCGATGCAGGTCAGGTGACCCATGGCGATGAGGGGCAGGCCTTGGGCGGCAGCGACGGCGGCTTCGGTCAGGGTGGCGTGCAAGGTGCGGACGGCGGCGACGACAGCGCCCTCGGGGCCGGTTGCAGAACCCAGCGTCAGGCCGGGCAGGTCGGCGGCACGCAGAAAGGGGATGGCGAGGACATGGGCCTTGACGCCGGTGGCATCGGCAAGGGGGATCAGGTGTTTTGCAAGGTCGGTCCCGTCAGGACCGGTGCTGATGGTGCCCACGACATGGACGCCAAGGGCGCGCAGGACGGCCTCGGGTGCCTCCAGCCGGGCGGCGGGGTCGTGGTTGCCCGCGATCATCACGATCGTCAGGCCGGGGCGCAGGTGCAGATAGGTTGCCAGCGCCGTATACAGCATCCGCTGCGCCTCGCCCGAGGGGTTGATGCCGTCGAAGACATCGCCTGCAACCAGAAGCGCATCGACGTCATGGCTGACGATCAGGGTGCCAAGATGGTCCAGGAAGGCGCGGTGTTCCGCCTCACGCGAGAAGCCCGCAAGGGTCTGGCCGATATGCCAGTCGGCCGTGTGAAGAATGCGCATGGGGACTTTCCTGGATCAGGGGAGTTTGAGCAGAGGGGCTTTGATAGGGGGTGTCAGGGGGCTTGGGTAAGGGGCAGGAAGCGGGTTTGGGCAAATGGGGCTTGGAAAGAGGCTTTCAACAGCGGGTTAGAACAGGGCAACTTTGGCACAGGGATTGAGAAAAGGGGCTTGAGTTGCGGGGAGCCTTGGACAGACAGGATTTTGGCAGGAAGAATTTGGGCAGGAAGAATTCAGGCAGCGTTGCTTTGGGCAGATGGGGTGGGACAGGCGCTTTGGGCAGTGCCTTTAAGTCCCCGGGGCTGTGAAACGGGTCACTCTTTGGGACAGCACCTTGAAATCGTTGTGGCGGAGGCTGGTGACCGGTTGGCGCTGGCCTGCGGGGGCCGGGACCCCTACCGCGCCGCCCGTTTGGTACAGGTGCCATGCCATCTTTGGCTGACCATCGGCGTAAAGGCAAACAGCGGGGCAGCTGCCGGGAGCCCTTGTGATGGTTTGGGACAGGGGGGCGGCGAAGTCTCGGGTGCCGGTGGTGGGGGGGAAGTGCCAGGCCTCTTTGGGATATTCGGCGGCGTCGTGAATGTTGGAGATGGGGCGGGCGGTTTGGAGGGCAAGGTCAAACTTCGTGTCACGGCGATGGCTGTCAGCTTGCAGTTACCCATCTGAGGCAAGGTCAAGGCGGAAGGACCGGATCTTGGCTTCGCCCTGCTTTTTGGTCACCAGATGGCTTCGGGCGCCGGGAATTAGGCCGCAGGGTCCCAGCCTGAGGGCGCTGCCTGCGCAGGGCAGGGGCCGCAACTGCGGTTTCGTGTGGGCTTGGGCCAGCAGGGCCCTGGCATCCTTGACCCTGCGGCATGGGCACCAGGCGAAACCGCAGACCCGCGCCATGACCTTGGCCCTGCGGGTATGCGCAGCAGGCTTGGCGGCCAGAAGCCGGTTGCGCAGGGTAAAGCGGGTTGCGCCATCGCCTGAGACTTTATCACGCCCGCCGTCACGCCCGCCGTCAAGCTGGGGCTGGCGGAAGGGCAGGCCAAGGGCTGTGCGTTCGGTGTCACGCAGGCCTTGGGGCAGCATTGGGCGGGCGACCTGCGGGGTCAGCTTCCCGACCTTGCGGCGGTTGTCGGCGGTTCGGGTGGTGACTTGGGGCAAGGTGCCCTTCAGCACCTTGGGCATCAGTTGAGCGGTACAGCGGTTGGCGTGACTGGTGGCCTCGATACCGTTCTGGCTGACGTCGCCACACCAAGAAGCGGCCAGTTCGGCAAGGCGCCGCAGCTTGGTGGTGTTCTGAAAGGACATGGCCGCCTTATGACACGATATCGCGGGATCATGCCATGGTGGTGGGGCTTTGGCGATGGGGCATGGCGGCTTGGGTAACGCAGCCAAAGGCGGTGATTGCGCCGAGGCAGCGGCACCGGGCAGACCAGGTGGCCCTGCACGTCAGGCCGCCTTGCACGTCACGGGGGCCGGGAGGGCGGTGGGGGGGCCAAAGCAGGGGCTGGCTGCGGTTTGGTCAGGTCGGCGCGCTGCCGGTCGCGTCGAAGACGCCTTCGAACAGGGCGGAACTGAGGTAACACCTATCGGAAGCCGGCAGGATCGCGACGATGGTTTGCCCCGCGCTTTCAGGCCGATGGGCCAGACGCAGGGCGACGGCGGTCGCGGCTCCGCAGGATTTGCCCGCAAGGATGCCCTCTTGCCACGCAAGGCGCAGGGCGGTGGAGATGGCCTTGGCAGTGGAGACGGTCTCGACCGTGTCGATCAGTGAAAGGTCCAGCACCCCCGGCACAAACCCCGCGCCGATGCCTTGAATTTCGTGCGGCCCAGGTTGCAGCGGCAGGCCGCGCGGGTCTGGGTCAGGACCGGGCTGTCAGCCGGTTCGACGGCGACCAAGATGACGGGGTGGCCGACAATGTGTTTCAGATAGCGCGAGACTCCGGTGATCGTGCCCCCGGTGCCGACGCCCGAGACCAAGATATCGACCACGCCGCCGGTATCCTCCCAGATTTCCGGGCCTGTGGTGCGTTCGTGGATGGCGGGGTCTGAAACCGCTGCAACAACAGGTATTTCAGGTCAGAGGCGGCGATTTCGCAGGCCTTGGCGATAGCGCCCTTCATGGCCTTGGCGCCCTCGGTCAGCACCAGTTTTGCACCGTAAACGAACAGCAGCTTGCGGCGTTCAACGCTTATGGTTTCGGGCATGGTCTGGGCAATGGATATGCCACGCGCAGCGGCAACGAAGGCCAAAGCGACGTCGGTGTTGCCCAAGGTGGGTTCGACCAGTTCCTTGCCGGGGCCGAGAAAACCCTTTTTTCCACAGCATCCCAGATCATCGCGGCCCCGATCCGGCATTTGACGGAATAGGCCGGATTGCGCCCTTGATCCTGGCCAGCACGATGGCGGCAGCGCCATCAAGGATGCGGTTCAGCCGGATCAGGGGCATGTGTCCGATGAACAGCGCAGTGTCGGCATAAATTCGGGTCATCCCGCGTCTTCTGCAATGGATCGGGGCAGAGGGTTCACCGGCGATGTCGCGCCAGTTTGGCCGCAAAAGTCAGCGCTGGATGAATTTGCAGAGGTGGGTGGGCGGACGAAGCGGAAAGCGGCCTGCAATGCCTTGCGGCTGTCTGACGCGTGCCGCGTAGCCTTGGAGTGGTGCCGGGGTATGGTGCGGAAGGGCTGTGCCTTGGCGCTGCGCCGGGCCACTGGACGTGCCGATGCGGCCTGACGGATAAACTCCAGCCCGGAAAGGAAAAATGAAGAGCGTCTTTTTCGAGACGCCCTATCATGTTCAAACCCTTGATGGATTTGGCTCGGGCGGTAGGGATCGAACCCGGGCCCCCCTGTTTACAAATCAAAAAAATCGGTCAAACGAGGTCCAAGAATGTAAAACGATCTGACGTCCCTGCGGACGAAAAATACCATATTTTACAAGGCGCTATATTGAAATGTGAGGCGGCGTTATCTATTGTTGATAACATCGGGGTAACGGAAACAACCGCCCATTTCTGTTACCCGGCTGTTACCCGGACGGACCATTTGATGACCACTCAGGAGTTTCCGATGGCAAAGGCGTTCACGACTAAGACTGTCGAAAACATGAAGCCGAACCCCGACAAGCGGCTTGTGGTGCCGGACCCTGGCCTGACCGGGCTTTACCTTGTGGTGCAGCCTTCCGGCGCGAAAACTTGGGCTGTCCGCTATCGGTTTGACGGCAAGCCGGTGAAGCTCACGGTAGGCACCTGGCCGAAGATGGAACTTGCAGCCGCCAGAGCCGCCGCCAGTGTTGCCCTTGGCGCTGTTGAGCATGGGAACAACCCCGCCGCCGAAAAGAAGGCCGAAAAGGCCGCAGGGGTGGCCGTGGTTGATCCGGCATTTGCAGACCGCGACAAGATCAAGACCTTGATCGCTCAGTTCAACAAGCGCCACCTCTCCACACTCAGGAGCGGCGCTCAGGCGCTGGACTTCCTGACCCGCTTTGTCGTGAAGGCATGGGGCGAAAGGGACATCAAGTCTATCACCAAGCGCGACGTGATCGACCTCTTGGACGGGATCATGGACAGCGGCAAGGCGACGACGGCGAACCGCGTCAAGGCGCACCTGTCATCCTTCCTCAACTGGTGCGTTGGGCGCGACATCATCGCCATATCGCCCATGTCAGGCGTGAAGGCACCTGGCAAGGAAGTCACCCGCGACCGCGCTTTGTCTGACGACGAAATCCGGCTGTTCATGCTGGCCTGTGATGCGGTTGGCGAACCGTGGGGGCCGCTTGGCAAGGCCTTGCTCCTGACCGGTCAGCGGCTTCGCGAAGTATCGGAAATGACGGACGCCGAGATTGACGGCAAGGTGTGGCATCTGCCCGCCAGCCGGACCAAGAACGGGCGCGCCCATGATGTGCCTCTGTCTGAGGCCATGCAGGCCCTTCTGAAGGGCAAGGAACGCATTGCGGGCAAGGCTGGCTACATCTCTTCACGACCACGGGCGCAGGGGCCGTCAAGGGCTTCAGCAAGGCGCGCACCACCATCGGCGAAGCAATGGTGAAGCTGGCCAATAAGGACCTCCCCGAGGGCGCGGAACCTGTCGAAATCCCGAACTGGACCTTTCACGATCTGCGCCGCACGGCAGCGACCGGAATGGCACGGTTGGGAATTCAGGTGCGCGTGACCGAGGCCGTTCCAGGGTCTGTTGAGGTTTAGGATTTCCACCCTGCCTCGTTTGTGATTCAAGCTCCGAAAGGCGATTTTCATGGATCGCATGTGCTTGACCGATGCC
>JAYSQA010000191.1:0-2941 GCA_043721775.1 Rhodobacterales bacterium | reverse complement strand
GGCTTCACCGCACCCGGCATACCCGCCACGAAGGTCGCGGGATACGTCTGTCCGCGAGAAGGGGCAGTTCCGTCGTCACCCGATTTGTGCAACAGAGCCGGTCCGGATCAGCAGCTTGCCACTGATGTATTCTGGGCCGTTGTCGACCCTTATGATGCCGGGCTTGCCCCGCCACTCGATGATGCGGTTCAGGCCGCGGATGACCCGTTCGGCTGGCAACGAGAAATCGACCTCAATGCCCAGCCCTTCGCGGTTGAAGTCGTCCAGGACGTTCAACAGCCGGAACTGGCGGCCGTCGCCGAGGCGATCTGCCATGAAGTCCATTGACCAGGTCACATTTGTTGCCTCGGGCACCGCCAGCGCGTCGGGCTTGTCACGCTTCAACCGCCTGCGAGGCTTGATGCGCAGGTTCAGTTCCAGTTCGCAGTAGATGCGGTAAACGCGCTTGTGGTTCCATGGGGGCCCTTTGACTTTGCGCAGGTGCAAAAGCATAGCCCGAACCCCCAGGTCTTCCGGGCCTCGGTCAACCCGACAAGCAGATCGGCGATCTCTTCGTTCTCAGGCCGTAACTTTGGACCATAGCGATAGCAGGTCTCGCTGACCCCGAAAGCCCGACAGGCCAAGGCAATGCTCGCCCCGCATCGCGCAACTGCATTCTCGGCCATCTCGCGGCGCTGAGACGGCCCGGTCACTAATGGGATGGTCCGCCCCGCACTCCAGCGTCAGTATTGCTGCATAGCAAACCAAATGGAGAGAAAGGATGCGAACCAAACCTCTGCCCGAAGCCTTCGCCTATGGGATCGACATTGGCAAAAGCGTGTTTCACGTTGTGGCCGTCAACCGTGAAGGCGCCGTGAGCCAACGTGCCAAGTTTGCGCGTGAGACCCTTCAATCATTCTTCAATCTTGCTCCCAAAGCCTTGATCGGCATGGAAGCTTGCCCTCGATCGCAATGGCTGGCCAGAAAGCTGGCCGAAATGGAGCACGACGCCCGGACCATCCCGGCGCGGTTTGTGAAGCCCTATGTGAAGTCGAACAAGACGGACACGGTCGACGCCGCTGCGATTGCAAAGGCCGTGACAAGGCCGACGATGCGATTTGTCGAAGCGCGAGCCGCAGAGCAGGTTGATCTGCAGGCGCTCCACCGAATCCGGAACCGGCTTATCGGAGAGCGCACCGGGTTAATGAACCAGGCGCGGGCCTTTTGTTTGGAATACGGACTGGCCATGCGGACTGGGTCCGGTGGCTTTCATGCCGACATCCGCCGCCACCTTGGCAACTGCGAGAACGATCTGACACAGACCATGCGGGCCTTGCTGAACGATCTTCTGGATGACCTTGCCTGTATCGAGAACCGGGTCAAAACCCTGAGCGCCAGGATCGAAGCCATCGCCAACGAAGATGAGACGATCCGCAGATTGCTGACAATCCCCGGGATCGGCGCGTTGACTGCAACGGCGCTTGTGGCGGCAGCGGGAGATGGCCGCCAATTCCACAAGGCGCGAGACATGGCCGCCTGGCTGGGCCTTGTGCCCGCGGAACATTCGACGGGAGGAAAGCAGACCCTTCTTGGGATCAGCAAGCGCGGAAACGGATATGTGCGCCGTCTGATCATCCACGGAGCGCGATCCTGCCTTCTGCACCTGAACCGCAAAAACCATGCTTTGGGCCACTGGCTGAACGCGTTGGAAGCTCGAACCCATCGCGACAAGGCTGTTGTCGCCCTTGCCAACAAGCTCACGCGAATTGTCTGGGCCATCCGGACACAACCTGGCACCGTGTATCTGCGGTCAAAAGACGCGGCTGCCTGAACTGACCCTTCACCGCAAAACCCATTGCAGGGGACGTGATGACCAAACGGTTGATCGACCACGGGTTAAGCCACGCGAAAAAAACGGGACATGATCCCGTGCCACTAATCTGGAACCCGAGGGGCGGATCTCATCAAGGCCTTGTCGCCAAAAGCGGCTGACTGATCAGAGGCCGGATACATTTACGCAAGCCGGTCCGTCACCCACGAAAACCTTGCAATAGCGGGCGGACCATACATTGTTTGGAGGATGATGATCGCTTCCGCCTGACCCTGGCGGCGGCGCAAGGCGGCATTCTCACGATTGACCTTGGCCAGTTCGGCTTGCAAAGGGTTCGTGGCAGGCTTTTGCGGACCGCGCGGGCGGGGCTGCAACGCCCCCAGTGTGCCTGCTTCGCGCTGGCCCCGCCAGCCGCTCAAGGCTCGAGGAATACAGCCCCTCCCGACGCAAGATGGCTGAAATGCCGCCCATATTCGTCGCGCGGTCCGTTTCAGCCAGAATCTGCAGCTTGTATTTCGCGGTGAAACTGCTCAGCTTCGGCGCGTCGGTGGATTCGGCCGCAGCCACCACAGGCGCCACCACAACGCAGGCACCTGCCGTCGCATATGCACGAACCTCAGGCGAAGCAGGCAAAGGGCTGGGAAGGCGGTCGGGCATAACCATCAGATCGTTCTCCCGCGCTCTCGAGTGTTAACTTCAGACAGTCGAATGTCTCACGCTTGTTGGCACGGAGGGGAGTTAGAACTGCACCATCCAGCAAACAGGCGTTCAAGATGCGAGTAGCTGCCGTCATAGCCTTGCTGCTGGATCTCGTGAAATAATTGCCGACCGCGTCGATTGCCGTCTTTCCAGCATCGGGCCAGGGATTCTTCGAAATACCAAGGCGACGTCGGCTTCAATGCTGCTCTCCTGTGATCGGGTGGCGTCTTGAAAGCAAGCCACTTTGCTACTCTGCGGCGCCTGAAGCCAGTTTGTCGTTCGATCTCACTGCAAGAAAGCCCCTCTTCCCGATTCAATCAAGTAAGGACATGCTCCAGGGTCTGTTGAGGTTTAGGATTTCCACCCTGCCTCGTTTGTGATTCAAGCTCCGAAAGGCGATTTTCATGGATCGCATGTGCTTGACCGATGCCC
>JAYSQA010000190.1:0-8820 GCA_043721775.1 Rhodobacterales bacterium | reverse complement strand
TTCAACGCGCTGATGCTGGAAGCGGCAGCGGCATAAACAAGGCGGATATCCACTTGGAAAACGCCCAAAACCTGTTCAAACAAACCGAACCACCTCACTTCGGGAACATCACCTGGGCTGACACCGACCGCATTCGGCGGCTAATCGCAACCGAGATTCCCGACAAGGTCGCCGCTAACCCAGCCTATCAGAATGCGAAACAGAATTCAGACAAGCAAAACGCCCGGATTGAGCACGACAAGGCGCTTTCCGGCGTGATCATCGGCTTGATGAAGGATGATACCGAACTGTTCAAACAGTTCAGTGACAACCCGGAATTCAAGAGATGGCTGACCGATACTGTTTTCGCCGCCACGTTTGATCGCCCTATGACATCCGCGCCATGAACCCTTTCCTTAGTCAATCGCCTTTCGGCGGGTCAACAATAGGTCAACCTGTCTAACTACTTTGTTCCCCGTTTAGACCCGTCGGCTGCGGTTGGCTGCGGCTGATTGCGGCTGATTGCGGCGAGAAACGGATTTCAGATCAAAGGGTTATCGTGTAACCTGCTGACATCAAAGGAAAAGCTATTTCCGGGGTTCTTCGGCTCATAACCTGAAGGTTACAGGTTCAAATCCTGTCCCCGCAACCAAAAAAACCAAACATACCAAATAGATAGAACCCGACCTAAGCAGTCGGGTTTTGGCTTGTGTGTTTTACCTTAACGCCACCTCAACGTTTGACGAGTCCCCCTTGAAAAGCGGCCGCATTGACAGGGTCTCATAGGTTAACTTGATGCACATCAAAGCGGGAACTGTCCCGGTCATCTAATGTCGAACGAGCGGGTTGGCTTTTCGTGTTGTTCCACGCCGTGAAGGATGCACCAAATGCCATCAGATTTGCGGCGACCAAACTTCTCAAAGTCCTTGCTGGGATTGACTGCCATCGGATTGGCCGCTGGCGTGGCGCTTTGGCTGACCGGTTGCGCTGATCTGGCGGGCTGGGTCGGGCTGCTGGCAACGATCCCGGTGTTGATGGCACTGATCGTCGAGATTACGCGCGGTCTGCTGCGGGGCGAGGTGGGGCTGGCCTCCGTGGCGAAATCGGATGCAGCAAAGGCGGCGCGGCAGGTGGGTTCGATGCTGGTGGCACTGGTGTTGACGGGCCAAATCCTGATGGCTGACGCGCTGCGCGAAGGAACTGCGGAGTTTTCGGCAGGGGCGCGACAACAAGGTGTTTCGCGGATCGTGATGGCAACCGGCGACCGGCAAGCCGTGGCAGATGCAGTGACCAAAGGGCTGGGGCTGGATGCGGTGCGGGCCGACCTTTCGCCCGACAAAAAGGTGCAACTGATCCTGGCTGAGCGCGAGGGCGGGCTAATAATGATGGTCGGCGACGGGGTGAATGACGCCCCGGTCCTTGCCGCAGCCGATCTGGGAGTGGCGATAGGGGCACGTGGCGCTGCGGCCAGTGCCGAGGCTGCAGATGTGGTGCTGCTGGTCGACCGGCTTGACCGTATGCTCCCGGGGATGGAGATCGCCCAGCGGTTCCGTGCCATTGCGCAGCAAAGTGTTTACGCCGGGATCGGCCTGTCATTTGTGGGCATGATCGCTGCAGCACTGGGTTATCTCACGCCAGTTACGGGCGCGCTGTTCCAACAGGCGATTGATGTGACGGATATCCTAAACGCGCTGCGGGTGTTGCGGATCGAGCCACTTGCGGGGCGCGTTTGATGCGCGGCGGGGCGATGCGGCGAGATATTGAAAGCAAGGATTGCAGATGAATACTGCCCTCGGAATGCGGATTGAACCAGGTGATGCCGGGCCAAGCGGCGCAAGCCCGTGGCATAGTTTGGCGGTAGGTGCGGTTCTTGCGGCGTTGGATACAAGTACCGAAGGTCTGGACCCGGCAGAAGCGGCACGCCGCCTGATCCTGAACGGTCCGAACCAGTTGCCCGCACCGCCGCGCACCCATCCGGTGCTGCGCTTTCTGGCGCAGTTCAACAATATGTTGATCTGGTTCCTGTTGGCGGCGGCAGCGGCGGCGGGGCTTCTTGGCCATATCGTCGATGCGGGCGTCATTGTCGCGGTGGTTCTGATCAACGCAAGCGTGGGCTTTGTGCAAGAGGGCAAGGCGGAACAAGCGCTGATGGCGATTCGGGATATGATTGCCCCGCATGCGACTGTGTTGCGGGGCGGCAAACGTCACAAAATAGATGCACGGGATATCGTCACCGGCGATCTTGTGGCGGTCGAGGCAGGCGACAAAACTCCTGCCGACCTGCGGCTGATCCGGGCCCGCAATCTGCTCGCGGATGAGGCCATCCTGACGGGGGAATCCCTTCCGGCGACCAAGAGCGAGGCCGAGGTTGCCGTTGACGCACCGCTGGGGGACCGGGTAGGCATTCTGTATTCCGGCACGCTGATCGCCACTGGCCAGGCGACGGGCATTGCGGTCACGACAGGTGCCCAGACCGAGATTGGCCGGATCGCCACGCTGATCGGGCAGGTGCAAACCCAGACCACGCCGCTGCTGCGCCAGATCAATCAGTTTGGCAGGCTGGTTACCTGGTTCGCAATCGGCTTGGCCGGGCTGCTGTTTGCGTACTCCATTCTGGTACGCGGCTATCAGTGGCCAGATGCGATGATGGTGGTAGTGGCCCTTGCCGTTGGCATCGTGCCCGAAGGCTTGCCCGCGATTATTTCGATCACGCTGGCAATTGGCGTGCAGCGCATGGCGCGGCACAATGCGGTGGTGCGGCGGTTGCCTGCGGTGGAAACGCTGGGATCAACGTCCGTGATCTGTTCGGACAAGACCGGGACGCTGACCCGCAATGAAATGACTGCGCGACGGATTGTGGTGACGGGGGCGGAATATCTGGTGGACGGGGCAGGCTATGCTCCGGAAGGTCAGATCAAGTTGACTGGTCCTGAAGCAGCGAGTTCCCAAGCGGTGCAGGCCGATCTGATCCGGGCGGCTTTGTTGTGCAACGATGCGCAGCTGGTGGAATCTGGTGGGCAATGGAGCGTGCATGGCGACCCGATGGAAGGCGCGCTGGTGACGTTGGCGATCAAGTCCGGCCTGCACCCCGAAACGGAGCGCAATGCATGGCTGCGCCTGGATGAAATTCCCTTCGATGCGCAACACCGTTTCATGGCGACGCTGCATCGCAACTCCGCGGGCGAGGTGTGGATATTCGTCAAAGGTGCGCCAGAGCAGGTGCTGGCGATGTGCCAGACGCAGGCGGGGGACAACGGCAAGCCAACAGACGTCCCGTATTGGCATGATCGTATAGCAGCGGCGGGCGACAACGGCGAACGCGTTCTCGGCTTTGCCGCGATGCGTACTGACTCCGCGACGGAAAGGCTGGGTTTCGCGGCACTCGACCAAGGATTGGAATTTCTGGGCATCACCGGCCTGATCGACCCACCGCGCCCCGAGGCGATTGCCGCCATCGCCGAATGCCGCGCGGCAGGTATCGCGGTCAAGATGATCACTGGCGATCATGCGGGAACCGCCGGGGCGATCGCGCGGCAACTGAACCTGGCCGACAATCCGCAGGTGATGACCGGGGCAGAGCTTGACGGCCTATCGGACGACGACCTGCGCCAGACCGTCGAAACCGTCAGCGTCTTTGCCCGCACCAGCCCGGAACATAAGCTGCGCCTTGTAAGGGCGTTGCAGGTCGGCGGCCATGTGGTGGCGATGACCGGCGACGGGGTCAATGACGCGCCATCGCTGAAACAGGCCGATGTCGGCATTGCGATGGGACATAAGGGCAGCGAGGCCGCCAAAGAGGCCGCGCTGATGGTGCTGCTCGACGACAACTTCGCCTCCATCGTCGCGGCGGTGCATGAAGGGCGGACGGTGTATGATAATATCCGCAAGGTCATCGCCTGGACGCTGCCCACCAATGGCGGGGTGGCCCTGGGCGTGGTGCTGGCGCTGGTACTGGGACTGACGCTGCCCATGACCTCGGTACAGATCCTGTGGGTCAACATGATGATGGCGATCACGCTGGGGCTGGTGCTGGCGTTCGAGCCGTCCGAGGCGGGCGTGATGCGCCGCCCGCCACGGCCGCGCGATGCCCCCCTGCTGTCGCGGTTCCTGCTGTGGCGCATCGGGTTTGTGTCGGTGCTGTTCATGGCGGGGACGTTCGGTATCTTCGAATACGCCATGCTGAACGGGCGCGGTGTGGCTGCCGCGCGCACGATGGTGGTGAACACGCTGGTGGTGATGGAGGTGTTTTATCTGTTCAACGTGCGTTATCTACACATGACCTCGTTCAGTCTGCGCGGCGCCCTTGGCACGCCAGCGGTGCTGGTTGCGGTGGGCGTAGTGATTGTGGCCCAGCTGGCCTTTACTTTTGCACCGTTCATGCATTCCCTTTTCGACAGCGCAACGCTGACGATCTTTGAAGGTGCAGTCATCCTTGGCATTGGCGTTGGCGTTCTGCTGGTGCTGGAGATTGAGAAAGCGCTGATGCGCCGGTTTGGCGTGCTGCACACGCTGGACCCATAGTCGATCAGCCCGCGTTACCGGGGCGGCTTTGATCGTTCGTGCCGGGCGACCAACACCGCCACGGCGCAGGATGCCAAGCGCGATAGCAGACCATCGGCGCGGCTGGTCAGGATGATCGGTACCCGCGCGCCCATCACGATGCCCGCCGACTGCGCTTTGGCCAGATAGGTCAGTTGTTTGGCGATCATGTTTCCGGCCTCGATATTGGGCACGATCAGCACATCGGCCACGCCTGCCACATCCGAAACAATATGCTTAATCGCAGCGGCGGTTTTCGAGATTGCATTGTCAAACGCCAGCGGCCCATCCACCAGCCCGCCGATGATCTGGCCGCGATCCGCCATCTTGGCAAGTGCCGCCGCATCAATAGTGGCTGGCATGTCCGGATCGACGGTTTCCACCGCAGCAAGGATTGCCACGCGCGGCAAACCGGTGCCCAAGGCCAGCGCGCAATCGATGGCATTCTGCACGATGTCCCTTTTTGTCGCCAGATCAGGAGCGATATTGACCGCCGCGTCGCTGATGTACAGCGGGCGCGGATAGGTCGGCACATCGAAGATGAACACATGGCTCATCCGGCGGTCAGTACGCAGGCCGGTGTCGCGGTTAATCACGGCGGCCATCAACTCATCCGTATGTAGGCTGCCTTTCATGATCGCCTCAACTACGCCGGTACGCGCCAACCGGCAGGCTGCCTCGGCGGCGGCGTGGCTGTGGGCTGTGGCAATAATCTCGACCCCGGTCAGATCCTCGCGTGCCTGTGCTGCCACCGCTGCTATTTTGGCGGCGGGTCCGATCAGCACCGGCACGATCAGCCGCATTCGCGCGGCCTCCATCGCGCCGCCGAGTGAGGCCGCATCGCAGGGATGGACGATGCCGGTGCGGATCGGCGCATGGGCTGCGACCTGCGCCAGCAGCCTGTCAAGCTGCGAGCGCAGGGCCGGGTCGGTTACAGCTTTATCGGACACCGTCATGGCGGTGGAACCTCGCTACCGGTCTTACGGCGTGATCGCCACCTTAAACACCCCGTCGCGCTGGTTGCTGAACAACTCATAGGCGGCGTCGATATCATCCAGTTTGAACCGGTGCGTGACCATTGCACCCAGATCGACCCGCCCGGTTTCGATGATCGCCATCAGGCGGCGCATCCGCTCCTTGCCCCCCGGGCACAGCGAGGTGACGATGGTGTGATCGCCCAGACCGGCGGCAAAGGCCCCGACCGGGATGGTCAGACCGGCGGAATAGACCCCGAGACTTGACAGGGTTCCGCCCGGCCGCAGCACCCGCAGACAGGCCTCGAACGTGCCTTGGGTTCCCAACGCTTCGATCGCGACATCGACGCCGCGCCCGCCTGTGAGGCGCATGATCTCCTCCACCGGGTCAACCTTGGTGAAGTCCACCACGTAATCCGCTCCCAACCGTTGTGCCATTGCCAGCCGGTTCGGCAAGGCGTCAACCGCAATGATTGTCGATGCGCCCATCAGCTTTGCCCCCGCCGTCGCCGACAGACCAATCGGCCCCTGGGCAAAGATCGCCACCATGTCGCCGATCCTGATCCCGGCCCGTTCCGCGCCACTGAAGCCTGTCGACATGATATCAGGGCACATCAACACCTGTTCGTCGGTCAGACCGTCCGGGATAGGGGCCAGATTGCTCATCGCGTCGGGCACCAGCAGATATTCGGCCTGCGCGCCGTCAATGGTGTTGCCGAACTTCCAGCCCCCCATCGCTTTCCAGCCATGGGGTGAGCCGTGCCGATCCTGCGACGCCTGCCCGCACTGGCAAGCATTGCTATGGCCGCTCGGCGTGATCGCCCCCGCAATCACCCGCTGCCCTTCGCTGAACCCCGTCACGGCGGAGCCGAGTTTCTCGATGATGCCAACCGGCTCGTGGCCGATTGTCAGACCGCGCGCGACCGGATACTCACCTTTCAGAATGTGCACATCGGTGCCGCAGATGGTGGTGGTGGTGATCCGGATCAGAGCGTCCAACGGCCCGACATTGGGGATGGGTTTGTCTTCGAGCACGATCCGGCCCGGTCCAACGAAAATGGCAGCGCGCATCATTTGCATTTATCGGCCCCTTCGGGTTTGGCGAAGTATTTCAGGAAATGGCCAAAGCCCGGCCCTGCCGTTCATCGGAAAACAGCTGCGGTCACGGCAGCCCACAATGCTTCAAGATCAGGGGCGCTACCCGGTTCAAACCGAACGATCATGCGCAGATCCTCAACCACGTTCAACATCTCGCCGGATACGGCATCGGCATGGCGCGCCATGATCAGTCCTGATGCCGGGCGGGCCCAGACACCGGCCCCAATGACAGCTATGCGCATCAACAGAGCCAACACATAGCAACGAAACAGCCGGGTCGACCGACGTCGACGGCCTTCATGCCTGGTACATTGGTATTCAAAGCGCTTTACCTTTCTGACAAAGTGGAAAGTTTCAGAGCCAATGGGCGCTACCTACGGCGCAAGCGATGGGAGTTAATGTGACAGCAACACCGGCAGTTTCAGATCGCGCAGAATGCCCGTGGTGGCCCCGCCCATCACGAAATCGCGCATCCGGGAATGGCCAAAGGCCCCCATGACCATCATGTCGGCCCCGATTTCAAGTGCATGGTCCTGCAGCACCTGGGCGATTGGCCGACGCTTGGCCTCGACCAGCAATACCGTCGAATTGATATTGTGTCGGTCGAGGTAATCGACCAGTTTCAGGCCCGGATTTCCTTCTGGCAGCAACTTCTCATCTGTGACTACGGCGATTGTCACAGTTTTTGCAAGACGCAGAAATTTGTGCGCATCTGCCACGGCACGCGTGGCGACTCGGCTGCCATCCCATGCAATCACGGCATGCTGGTATTGCGATGGATCTGCGTCTTGCGGGACCAGAAGAGTCGGGCGGCCTGATCCGAATACCACGGTTTCGGCAGTCGCCTCCATCGACACGTCGTTGGCACCAAGCCCGGTCACGATCAGATCACAGTAGCGTGCATATGTCTCGGCAGCACCGCCAATGGTTCCCATGGTGCAGTCAAGCTGTGTGCTGCGAAAATTGATGCCAATCGGTTTAAGGGCCGCTTCCATCGCGCGCACCAGCACCGCACCCCGGGCATGGCACTTGGCCGTCACTTCACGCACCATGATGTCGACATTTATAATCATGTTGCCCATCAGCGACGAGGCTGGCGGAAACGTGGCGTTCAGAACAAGCCCATGAACATCCGCGCCCAAGTGCCTGGCAATTGCACCGACATGAGCGGTGATGTTGACAGAGTTCCCGTCGGGGTAGGTATGCAACGGCACGAGGATTTCGATGGTCATGGAGTGTCCTTCGGTGTCAGGGGTGGGGCGTTCGGAGAATGACTCTCAAGAAAAAAAGTGCCGATGAGACCACTGGGGATCATCAGAACGACGTCACCGAAAATCAAACTGCACGTCTGGGACGCTACGGGTTCCGGTGGCCATAAGCGTTGACATGGATCAAGTGGGCGGGAATATGAGCGAAATTACGCAGCATACCTTGGCCGCACAATTGGTCATCTCCCACGTTTGTCGGCGACGGACCAGACTGCCGAGCCGATGGTCAGCAGCGCACCGATCACTGGCTCCAGATCAGAGGCTTGGACAAGACCCTTGGCAACCAGCGCGGTGCCCGCGACGGTCAGGATTTGGCGGATCAGCGCCAGAATTGCAGGTTTCATCATCGTGTTCTCCTGTTCAGATTTCATTGGTGGTGGCGAGGAATTCGCCCGGCTTCATGGTCGGCAGGCGGGGTGGGTAGGTCGCGGGCCAGCGCGCGCCGAGCAGGCGGGATTTGCCGATGCGGGCGATGGTGACAGCGTCGGATTGGTTGCCGCCCAGCACGCAGAAAAGCGTGTCATCCTGGCCCAAGGCGAAGCCGACATGGCCGCCGGCGCCGCGCTCAAAGATCAGCACCGCGCCGGTGACCGGCTTGGTTTCCTGCCCGAACAGCAACCAGTTGCGCGCCCAGTAGAGATTGGCACCAAACGCGCCCAGCAGGGGTTCATCCGGCTACCCCATGCGAATGCAGGTTTCGACGAAATCTCCGCACCAGGGGTTCTTGGCCGGATCGCCCAAACTGCGGCCATCGCGCTTCAGCCAGTCCATCAGCCAAGTGCGGTCGCGGGCCTCATTGCGGCCGAGGGCAGTTTTCGCTTCGGTGATCCAGGGCAACGGGCCTTGTGGTGCAACAGAAGCCGCGCGACCGTTGGCGGCAATCAGTTGCCGCAAGGCACGAGCGGTCCGCTCGCCCCAGCGGCCGTCGATCGTGCCGGGCGCATGGCCAAGTTTGTCCAACC
>JAYSQA010000189.1:0-39506 GCA_043721775.1 Rhodobacterales bacterium | reverse complement strand
GTCGCCGGAGGCTTAGACTGATATACCGGTTGCGCCCTTGCTGGTTGAAGTCCGGTTGCAGAATGGGCGGTCCGTTCAGTTTGACGGCGCCATGGATGCGGCGATCCTGGCGCGGTTGATCCGCGCGGTTGATCCTGGCGCGTTTGGTCCGCGTGGGTGCGGCGGCAGGATCGGGCCGGGGACTGGCGTTCGGGTCTATCCCGCCTGCGGCATCACTGAGATGTGCAAGGGCATCAAGGGCTTGGCGGCGTTGACGCAAGATGGGCTGCGCCAAAAGCCGACAGCGGGTGCGGCCTTTGCCTTTCGGGGGCCTACGCGCGACCGGCTGAAGCTGCTTTATTGGGTAAGCCATTGGAACGCCATTGGTCCGAGGGCCAATGGCGCAAGCAGGGCTTTTGCCTTTACGACAAGGTGCTTCAGAACGGCCGCTTTCCATGGCCGAACGCGGGTGATGGCGGGGTGCGTCTGACCTCGGCGCAACTGGCGATGTTGTGGGAAGCCATTGACTGGCGCAGGCCGGATCGGGGTGCGCCGCCCGCGCGTGCCTTGGTGATTTATCCATCTGAATACCCTTGCTTTTATGGCGTTTTGGCCTGACGTGTGGTCGTCAGCCGCATGCCGCGCAACACCCAAAATCTTCCTGATGATCCGGCCGCACCGCTTACGATGATCGTGGCTTTGCCGGCGGAAAACGCCAGGATATCCGCCACCTTGCGCGCCCATGACCCGCCGATCCAGACCCTGTGGCTGCGCATTGCCAGGCTCGGGAAGCAGGTCGTCGGCCCGACTTGTTTCGAAAATGGGGCCTCGGAAAAGATCGGGCGCGAGATCGGACACCTGCAACTGACACTTGAAGACCTGATGATCGCGGCGCAGATGAAGGTCGTTCAAACCGCCCGCCTGGAAAAATCCTGCCGCCGCGATGAAAAGATGGTGCAGGTGCCGGCACCCAGCAGCCCCCCCCGGCAGCATGGCGGGCGCGGGTCTGCCGGCCCATGTGCTGGTCGCCAAATTCGCTGACCATCTGCCATTGTATCACCAGAACGAGATCTTCGCCCGATTGGGAGCCGTTCGTCGGGAAATCGATTCCCCGGATCGATTTCTGCTCCTCCTCACCCCTGACAGCACGCTGGTCGATGGGTGCGGGCGGGCGTGCCAGGTGCTCGCCCCGTTGGCTGAGCGGATCGCAACCAGGATCATGGCAAGCGACCTTCTGCATGCTGACGACACGCCGATCCGGGTGCTGGACCGGTCCCTGGGCGACATGGGGCTGGGCAAGGGCGTCAGGAAAGGCAGGATCCGGGCCGATGTCCGGGATCAGCGCCGCCGGGATCAGCGCCGCCGGGCCCGTCTATCACTTCGCCCCGGATTGGAAGGCAGACCACGTCCACCAGCATCGCAGACAAACCCGAGGCATCCTTCAGGCTGACGGCTACAAGAGCTATGCCAAGCTCTGCGAACCTGAAGGGACTGCCCGGTTCCGAGAAGCAGCCTGTTGGGCGCATCTGCGCCGTGACTTCCATGACATCCGGGCGGCAACCAAATCCGAGATCGCCCGTGAGGCCCTGGACCGGATTGGGGTGCTCTACGACATGGAACGTGACATCACCGGCCAACCCGCTGAACTGCGTCTTGCCGCGCAGAATGCACAGCCGGCCAAAGGTTGAAGCGGTTTTTGCGTGGTCCGAACAGCAATTGCCCGGCATCCCGGGCAAGGGCGATCTGGCCAGGGCCTTCCGTTACGGTCTCAGCCGGATGCCGGGCTTCACCCTGTTCCCCGAAGATGGGCGCGTGGCCATCGACAACAATGTGGCAGAGCGCGCCCTGCATCCGATTGGAATCGAAAGAAAGAACTGGCTCTGCGCGGGCGCGGACGCCGGCGCCGAAACCCTGGCGCGCACGAAGACCATCATTGAAAGCGCCAGGATGAACGGCCTTGATCCGCAGGCCTGCCTGACGGACATCTTCAGCCGCATCAACAATCACAAGATCAACCGCCCCGACAAGCTGCGGCCCTGGAACCGGGCGCCCACCGCAGCTTGTCGCGCCAGCGCAGCCTGATGGCAACCGTCAGTCATGTCAGCACCATCGACCACGTCACAAAAATGCCGGGCGAAGTTGCTGGAGGAAATGCAGCGGGCAAAAATGCCGGGCGAAAATCAACAACGTCTCAAAGCCATCATCTGCAACGACGACAACACGACCCAAGACAACATCGTCAGCGTCTGCACCGACGCGGCCATCACCGCCCTCACCGATGACGGCATCCGCGAAATCAAAGACATGCTGGCCGCTGCCCGACGATCCACCAAAGACCGGCACGACGTCCTGAGCCACTTCGCCGCAAACCCCGACACCATCACCCACAGCAAGAACCACCCCCCGCAGCAACACCCGGCCGGTTACGACAATCCTACCTAATCCGCCTGTTCGACCACCAGCAACTCGCGCGTCGCAGCCCCTTTGGCATAAGACAGCGCTTCCTGGTAGGCGGCGGAGTGATAGCACTCCACCGCCCGTTCCAGGCTGGGGAAGCGGGCGACCACGTTGCGCGGGCGGTCCCTGCCCTCAAGCTGAACATAACGACCGGCGCGGGCGAGGAAGACCCCGTCATGCGCTGCAATCGCCACCGTGGCGCGTTTGGCATATTCAGCGTAAGCGACCGGGTCGGTCACCGTGACATGGGCGATCCAAAGGGCTGCGGGCATCTACGCCTCCAGCGCGGCTTCGACCGCTTTCAAGGCGGCATCGGCCAGCGCGATATCCGCGCCGCCACCCTGCGCCATATCCGGACGGCCACCGCCACCCTTGCCGCCCAAAGCCTCAACCGCCGCCTTGGCAAGGGTTACGGCGCTGATGCGCGCGGTCAGATCAGCGGTAACCCCTGCCGCCACCGCCGGTTTCGCCCCGGTGTCAGCGATCAAGACCACGGCGCCCGAGACGATCTTGATCTTGAGTTCGTCAATCAAGGCTGGCAGATCCTTGCCCGACACCCCCGTAAGAACCTGCGCTATCAGATTCACCCCGTTGATTTGCCTAACCTCTGGCCCGCCCGACTTGCCACCAATTGCCAGTTCACGGCGCAGCATTGCCACCTCGTTCTGCAAGGTGCGGCGTTCGGCCATCAGGGTCTTGATCCGCCCGGCCATTTCGGCGGGCACAGCCCCCAAAGTTTGAGAAGCCGCGTCGAGATAGGCGTAATTCTCGCGGATGTCGCGTAACACACCCGCGCCGGTCACCGCCTCGATCCGGCGGATGCCGGATGCCGAGGCATTTTCGGACAGGATCAGGAACGCCCCGATCTCTCCCAGACGCCCGACATGGGTACCGCCGCACAGTTCCAGCGAATAGGTCCGACCATCGGACCCCTTACCAGACCCATCGAGCGCACCCATCGAGACAACGCGAACCTCGTCGCCATACTTCTCGCCAAAGAGCGCCTGCGCCCCCAGTCCGCGCGCGTCGTCCGGGGTCATGATCCGGGTCTCGACGGCGGTGTTCTGGCGAATGAACCCATTGACCTCGGCCTCGACCGTGGCCAGTTCAGCCGGAGTCATGGCATGGGAATGGGCGAAGTCGAAGCGCAGCCGGTCGGGCGCATTGAGCGAGCCGCGTTGCGCCACATGATCGCCAAGGGCCCGGCGCAGCGCCTCGTTCAGCAGGTGCGTTGCCGAGTGGTTGGCGCGAATTTGCGAGCGTCGCGAATGGCTTACGTCCAGTTTGGCGGGCTGTCCCTTCAGGATCGTGCCTTTGGTGACCAATGCCACATGGATGAAAACACCCGCAGCCTTGCGGGTATCAGTCACTTCTGCCAGCCCAGTCTCAGTGCGGATGAAGCCCTGATCGCCAACCTGACCGCCGCTTTCGCCATAGAACGGCGTCTGGTTGACCACGATCTGCACCGTGCTGCCAGTGTCGGCAGACCCAATCGCCACACCATCACGGACCAAAGCGTGTATCTCGCCCTCAGCCGTTTCGGTGTCATAGCCCAGAAATTCGGTCTTGCCATGCGCTTCGGCGAGTTCGTACCAGATGTTGGCATCCGACGCCTCGCCCGAACCTGACCAAGCCGCACGCGCCTTCTTGCGCTGTTCGTCCATGGCGGATTGGAAGCCCTGAACGTCAACTTCACGGCCCATTTCGCGCAAGGCGTCCTGTGTCAGGTCCAACGGAAAGCCATAGGTGTCGTACAGCTTGAACGCGGCAGCCCCCGGCAAAGCGGAGTTGTCGGGCAGGCGCGTCAGTTCTTCATCCAGCAGCTTCAGGCCACGGTCGAGCGTGGTGCGGAAGCGGGATTCCTCAAGCCGCAGGGTTTCCTCGATCAGACTTTGGGCGCGGGTCAGTTCGGGATAGGCGGTGCCCATCTGGCGGACCAAAGCGGGGACCAGCTTGAACATCACCGGGTCTTGCGTGCCCAACATATGCGCGTGACGCATGGCGCGGCGCATGATCCGGCGCAGGACATAGCCGCGGCCCTCGTTCGACGGCATGACACCATCGGCAATCAGGAACGAAGTCGAGCGCAGGTGGTCGGCGATCACGCGGTGGTGGGTTTTGCCAGCGCCGTCCGGGTCGGTCGAGGTGGCGTGGGCCGAGGCCTCGATCAAGGAGCGCATCAGGTCGGTGTCGTAATTGTCATGCTTGCCTTGCAGAAGGGCGCCGATCCGCTCCAGCCCCATGCCGGTGTCGATGCTTTGCATCTCCAAGGGAACCAGACGGCCATCGGCAAACTGTTCGTTCTGCATGAAGACGTTGTTCCAGATCTCGATGAACCGGTCGCCGTCCTGTTCGGCTGACCCCGGCGGGCCGCCCCAGATGCTGTCGCCATGGTCGTAGAAAATTTCCGTGCAGGGGCCGCAGGGACCCGTCGGCCCCATGCGCCAGAAGTTGTCGTCCGATGCGATGCGGATGATCTTGTGATCGGCCAACCCGGCGATGTTTTTCCACAGGGCTGCGGCTTCGTCATCGGTATGGTAAACCGTGACGCACAGCTTGTCCTTGTTCAGGCCGAAGTCCTTGGTCAACAATTCCCACGCAAAGCTGATCGCCTGTTCCTTGAAATAGTCACCGAAGCTGAAATTTCCCAGCATTTCGAAGAAGGTATGGTGGCGCGCCGTGTAGCCGACGTTATCAAGATCGTTGTGCTTGCCGCCCGCCCGCACGCATTTCTGCGCCGTGGTGGCGCGCTTGTACTCCCGCGTTTCCACCCCGGTGAAGCAGTTCTTGAACTGCACCATGCCCGAATTGGTGAACATCAGCGTCGGGTCATTGCGCGGCACAAGGGGGGAACTATCGACGACTTTGTGGCCATTGCGGGCGAAAAAGTCGAGGTAGGTCGAGCGGATGTCGTTCAGCGAGGGCATGTCGGGCTACGGTCCTTTTGCGAAATGCACTTGGGGTCGGTCAACCGTTTAGCCCCAAGGGGGGCGGCTGTCCATTATGAATAAGAAACGGGCCAGCCTTGCGGCGGCCCGTTATGGGTGCAGGATTTGACTGTCCGGTCAAAGACTTATTCGTCAACCACCGCATCACGCTCTGCCGCTGACATCGAGAAATCGAGACCCGAGGCCGTGCGGATTTTTTCCTCGATATCGGCCGCAGTTGCGGGGTTGGCGCGCAGGAAAACCTTGGCGTTTTCCCGGCCCTGCCCGATGCGTTCATCCTTGTAGGAATACCACGAGCCCGACTTTTCGACGACACCGCATTTGACGCCCAGATCGACGATTTCGCCAACCTTCGAGATGCCCTCACCGAACATGATGTCGAACTCGACCTCTTTGAACGGCGGGGAGACCTTGTTCTTGACGACCTTCACGCGGGTGGAGTTGCCGATGACCGTGTCACGGTCCTTGATGGAGCCGGTGCGGCGGATGTCGAGACGCACGCTGGCGTAGAATTTCAGCGCATTACCGCCGGTGGTGGTTTCAGGGGAGCCGAACATGACGCCAATCTTCATGCGGATCTGGTTGATGAAGATCACCATACAGTTTGAACGACCAATCGACGCGGTCAGCTTGCGCATCGCCTGGCTCATCAGACGGGCCTGGCTGCCCATCTGCATGTCACCCATGTCGCCCTCAATTTCCGATTTCGGCACCAAAGCCGCCACCGAGTCGACGACGATGGTGGTGACAGCGCCGGAACGGACCAGGGTATCGACAATCTCAAGCGCTTGTTCGCCGGTGTCGGGCTGACTGATCAGCAACTCGTCCAGATTGACGCCCAGCTTCTTGGCATATTGCGGGTCAAGCGCGTGTTCGGCATCGACAAAGGCGCAGACGCCACCGGTCTTTTGCGCCTCGGCCACCACATGCAGCGTCAGCGTGGTTTTACCCGAGCTTTCCGGCCCGTAGATTTCAATGATACGGCCCTTGGGCAGGCCGCCGATCCCCAAAGCAATGTCCAGACCCAGCGAACCTGTGGAAATCGCCTCAACATCCATCACGGCGTTGTTCTGCCCAAGCTTCATGATGGAACCCTTGCCGAACTGCCGTTCAATCTGCGCCAGCGCCGATTCCAGTGCCTTGGCTTTTTCAGCGGCCTTCTCAGCGGCTTTTTCAGCCTCTTTCTTGTCCATTCCGCGCTTTCCGTCCAGTTCGAAGAGGTTTGCCACAGTCATCGTCTTCCCCTTATTTCACAGCCGCGTGCCTGCGGCAATCGCTGGAGTTGTTCCCGCTTTGTTTCGCTTTTATGCGATCAAAACAAGAACATTTCAATCAAATTCGTCTGAAGTCATCCTTGCGCGGAATGATTAATGAATGGTTTAGGCAGACGGCGAATGTGAGTGGGAGCGGCGATTTCTTCTGGGGGAACACGCGGCGGGAAGGTTGGCGGCGACGAATACCTATGGCAACGCCGAAACATGCGCGCCGACGTCCCCGCACCCCCGCAATTCTTGCGCCACGGGTTACTGAAGCTGGCACTGCACCATCGCTGTCAGATCGCCCAGCGAGAAGGGTTTGGGCAGGAACACCGAATTCGGTATCCGCGCCTGGGTTTCCGACAGCGAATCCTCGGCATAACCGGACACGAAGATAACCTTGACGTGGGGGCGGCTTTCCAGCGCCAGTTTCACCCAGGACGGGCCGTCCATGCCGGGCATCACCACATCCGTCACAAAAATGTCGACCGACAGCGAGGGGTCCTCCAGCGCCTTCAACGCCTCTTCGGCATTCTCGGCCTCAAGCACGGTATAGCCGCGCATCCGAAGCGCGCGGCTGGCGAAGGCGCGCACCGGAGCCTCATCCTCGACCAGAAGGACCACGCCTTCGCCCTGTTTCAGAACGACTTTCTTGATGACGTCTTCGACCACCTCGGCAGGACCCGTGTGGATTGGGAAGTACAACTGGAAGACAGAACCCTCTCCCGGCGTCGAATCGACGAAAATGAAGCCGCCGGATTGCTTGACGATACCGTAAGCGGTGGACAGGCCAAGGCCGGTACCCTCACCGACCTTCTTGGTGGTGAAGAACGGCTCGAATATCTTTTGCAGCCGGTCTTCCGGGATGCCCATGCCGGTGTCTGACACCCGGATCACGGCATAATCCCCGGCGGGCACGGTGGCGCGGTCGCGGGTCATCGGTTCGGGCAGGGTTGCACCCTCTGTCTCGATCCTTATGGTGCCGCCGCGTGGCATGGCGTCGCGGGCGTTGACCACAAGGTTAATCAGCACCTGTTCCAGTTGCCGCTTGTCGGCGCGGATCGCACCAAGGCCTTGGGCGTGGTTCAACTGCATCCGCACCTTTTCACCGACCAGCCGATTCAGCAGGTGGGCGAGGTCTGACAGCACATCCTCAAGGTCCAGCCGTTCGGGCTTCAGCGTCTGCTTGCGCGAGAAGGCCAGAAGCTGGCTGACCAAAGCTGCCGCGCGGTTGGCGTTCTGGTGGATCTGCACAAGATCGGCATAGTCAGGGTCTTCGCGTTCGTGGCGCAACAGCAAAAGGTCGCAGTGGCCCGCGATGGCCGTCAGCAGGTTGTTGAAATCATGCGCAACACCGCCCGCCAACTGGCCAATCGCCTGCATCTTCTGGCTTTGGACAAACTGCGCCTCAAGCGTTTTCAGGGCGGTGGCATCTTGCAGCACGGCCAGAACCCCCGGCCTGCCCTGTTCGACGATGCGGCGCAGGGTGATTTGCAGGAACACCTCACCCTCGACCTTGCGCGCCCGCAGCATTTCGGACCGCGAGGGACTGCGTTCGCTGACGATGTCTGCCAGCCAGTCGGAAACCGGACGGCCAAGCCCCTCGAACAGGTCATGGAACATCAGGCCCGTGTCATCCCCCAGATGCAGAATCGTGCGGGCGGCGGCGTTGGCGATGATCATCTGACCCTCGGGCGTGAATTTGGCCAGGGGCACCGGGACATGTTCGAAATCGGCCATCGCCGAAGGCTCTTGAATACCCAAGGGCACCGGCAGCAGGTAAATCTCTCGCCGTTCGCCGGGGCCTTCAACCTCGGCCAGAATGGCGCGCACCGGGCCGTCGACGCCGGCAATCTGCACCTCTTCGCCAGAATGCAGGATGGGGTTGGCAAAGATCCGGTCAAGCCGCTTGGGGCGGCCCCCCAGAAGCCTGCGCATCGCCTCGTTCGTATACAGCACGACGCCCGCCTTGTTGGCGGTCAGCATTGGTAAAGACAGCGTATCTGCGCCGCGGGAATTGCCGCCCCTGTCCTGAAACTCTTCCAGGCGCCACAGGAAGTTGTCATCGGCGATCTTGTGGACGGACAGCCGTGTGTGGCCGCGCCGTGTCACCACGTCTTCACGCCCGGCACCCGAATGGCCCGCCCGGTTCTGCAAGCGGTACAGCACCGACGAGGGCGAGGCGAACTGCTCGGCCAGGGCCGAGACCAGCGTGGCCCCGATTTGCGCCTGAAAGCGGGTTTCGGCGCTGGTGTTCTGGTACTGGATCTGGCCCAGACGGTCGGTCATGAAGCAGGGCGTGGCATCCTGACCGACCAGCGTGGTCAACTGGGTGCTGCGCAGCACCCCTGCCCGGCGGAGTTGGCGTTGACGCAGGCGCAGGCCAAAGATCAGGAACACAAAGGTCAGCGCCGCAATCGTTGCCCCGGCCCGGATCATGGCAAAAGGCGCCAACACCGCAGCCACGGTGCAAGCCACAGCCGCCGCCAGCAACAGCAGCACTGGCTGCACCAATTGCCGCCGATCAAATGCGGTGCTTACGTCAGCCCCTGAACCGCCCACCCCAACCCTCCGCAATCCTCGTCACCCTATAGCGACGCAGAAGTGTTAAGCCGACCTTAACCCGTATCGGATCGTGGCGCAGATTCTGCCAAAAAACAACTTTCAGTTGCGACTGGGCGATTAGTCGCGCGTCAGGGTGGCCAGAAAGAAACCATCGCCGCCCGACAGGGGTGAGAATCGGCGCTGGGTTTTCAGGGTCCAGCCGGGATGGCGGGCCTGGAAGGCGGCAATCTGCGCCTCATTCTCGTCTGCCAGCAGCGAGCAGGTGGCATAGGCCAGCGTGCCGCCGTGGCGGACCATGGTGACGACGGCATCAAGGATTTGCGCCTGAATTTGGGTCAGTTCGGCCAGCCGTGCGGCGGTCAGCGCCCATTTGCCGGCCGGATCGCGCCGCCACGAGCCCGAGCCGGAGCAGGGTACGTCTGTCAGGATCACATCGTAAGGCTTTGTATCCTGGGGCGTTTGGGTGATCATGATCCGCAGCCCAGCACGCTGGGCACGGTCGGGCAGGTCAGCCATGCGGGCGGGGTAAGCGTCATGCGCCCAGACTTTCGCCCCCCGTGCCGCAAGCGCCAGCGTCTTGCCGCCGCCGCCTGCGCAATAGTCCAGAACCTTGGCGTTGGGCGTCAGGTACAGGCTGGCTATAACCGCCTGAGATGACGCATCCTGCAACTCTGCCAGCCCGGTCAGATAGGCTTGCGAGGTCTGGATTTTCCGGGCGTTTGCAGTGACTTCCAGCGCTGTATTCACCCAAGCGACCGGGGCGGTTGCGATGCCTTCGGCAAGCAATGCCGCCTGTGCCGCCTCACGCGTGGCTTTGGCGGTGTTGACGCGCAGGAAGACCGGGGCGCGCGATTGCAGGGCTTGCAGGACCGGCGCGAAATCAGCCCCCAGCGAGGCCTCCAGCCGGGGCCCCAGCCAGTCGGGGCAGTCGAGGGCGGTGTAGCCGTCAGGCACCAGACCGGGTTCATTGTGGACCGGCGGTGGGGCGTGGCCCTCGCCCGAGAAGATGCCCGCCACATCCAGACCGCTGGTGCGGATCGCACCCAACATCAGGCCGCGACCGGTGAGGCCTCCGCCCAAGGCCGCGAAGGATGACCGGCAGCGCAAGGCGGCAAAGACATGATCGCGGATTGTCCCGCGGTCGCCTGATCCGGCATAGCGGTTGGCGCGGCCCCAGTTGGTCAGCGCCACTTCGGCAGGGGCACCGGACAGGATCAGGTCAAGGACCTCGATGGCGGCGGCCACGCGGGCGGCGGGGGTCATGGGCAAGGTCCTGTGGGGTTGCAGCGTGTTGGGCACCGGAGAAATGGGTGTGGGCGTGAGGCAGGCGGGACATCAAGGGCAACAGGCGTCCTGCCAGCGTGGGGGAAGAGGCCCAGAGGCCCCTTCCAAAGCGGTCAGCCGACGCGGTAATTCGGGCTTTCGCGGGTGATCTGCACGTCGTGGACATGGCTTTCCTTGAGGCCCGCGCCGGTGATGCGCACGAACTGGCAGTTGGTCTGCATCGCGGCAATCGTGCCGTTGCCGGTATAGCCCATGGCCGCCCGCAACCCGCCAACCATCTGGTGGATGACAGCGGCGGCGGAACCCTTGTAGGGCACCTGGCCCTCGATCCCTTCGGGCACCAGCTTGTCAGAGGCGGCGTCTTTCTGGAAATACCGATCCGCCGAACCGCGTGCCATGGCGCCCAGTGACCCCATGCCACGGTAGGCCTTGAAGCTGCGGCCTTGCCACAAGATCACCTCGCCCGGGCTTTCGTCGGTGCCAGCGATGGCGCTGCCGACCATGGCGCAAGAGGCCCCTGCGGCAATCGCCTTGGCGAAGTCACCGGAGTATTTGATGCCACCGTCGGCGATGATTGGGATATCACCAGCCGCACCGGCCGAGTCCATGATGGCGGTCAGTTGCGGCACACCGACGCCAGCGACAATGCGGGTGGTGCAGATCGAACCCGGGCCGATGCCGACCTTGACGGCATCCGCACCGGCACCAATCAGGGCGCGGGTCGCCTCGGCGGTCGCCACGTTGCCGGCGATGACCTGCACCGTGTTGGACAGGCGCTTGATGCGTTCAACGGCACGGGCCACACCCTCGGAATGGCCATGCGCGGTGTCGATCACAACCATGTCCACACCGGCCTCGATCAGGGCCTGGCTACGTTCAAAGCCTGCATCCCCCACGGTAGAAGCGGCGGCGACGCGCAACCGGCCCATGGCGTCCTTGCAGGCGTGCGGGTTCAGCACCGATTGCTCGGTGTCTTTCAGGGTCAGAAGACCGGTCAGGTGGCCTGCACCATCGGTGACCAGCAGCTTTTCAATGCGGCGTTGCTTCATCAGGCCGATAGCTGCGGCGCGGTCAATCGGCTCGCGCAGCATGGCCAGTTTGTCGGTTGTCATCATCACCGAGACCGGCGTCTTGTCATCGGTGGCAAAGCGCATGTCGCGGTTGGTGACGATCCCCACGACGCGGTTATCGCCATCGACCACCGGAAAACCGGTGATGTTATAGCGGTTCATCAGCTCTTTGGCATCGGCAAGGGTCTGATCGGCGCGCAGCGTGATCGGCGCATAGACGACGCCGGATTCGAACCGCTTGACCCGGCTGACTTCACGGGCCTGCGCCACAAGATCAAGGTTGCGGTGGATCACGCCAATCCCGCCCGACTGCGCCATGGCGATGGCCATGCGGGCCTCGGTCACGGTATCCATCGCTGACGACAGCAGCGGGATATTCATGCGGATGGATTTGGTCACAAATGTCGACGTATCCGCATCAGACGGCAGGACAGAGCTTGCCGCCGGAACCAGTAGCACGTCATCGAAGGTCAATGCCTCGCGAATCTCCATGTAAGCCTCCATTCGGGTTGGTTGGGCGGGTTGGGCGGGAGTGTTCGTTTGACGGCTTGCCTTTTCACTTCACGGGCGGAATGGCAAGGGCCAAAGGGGCAAATTCGCTTGCGCGTGGCGCGGGCTTGGGCATGGTGCGCGAAACAGGCAAAAGGGGGTGCGGCATGCGGGTGGCGATTGTCGAGAATACGCGGATCACGCATCACGGTCAGGTTGGGGTGGCACTGCATGAGGTGGGGGCGCTGATCGACCTCTACCGCCCGTGGCGGGATGGCGTGCTGCCGGAACCGGGCAGTTTCGACGCGCTGGTGTCTTTCGGCGGCGAGCAATCCGCGCTGGATGACCACACGCACTCCTACCTGCCGCTTCTGGCCGCCCTGATGGCGGATGAGGCGGCAGCGGGGACGGCGGTTCTGGGCATCTGCCTTGGCGCGCAGGTGCTGGCGCGGGGGCTGGGCGCCACCAATCACCTTGGTACGGCACGCGAGTTCGGCTGGTGCGAGGTGACGCGGGTTGCCGATGCGGGCCTTGATCCGGTGCTGGCCGCCCTGCCCGACCGTTTCCCGATCTTTGAATGGCATGCCGACACCTACACCCTGCCGCCCGGTGCGGTGCATCTGGTGCAAACGGCGGTGGCGGCGGTACAATGCTTTCGCCATGGCCGGGCGGGGTATGGCATGCAGTTTCACTTCGAGGCGTCTTGCGCCGTGGCCCGCGATTGGGCGCGGACCTTCCCCGAGGTGATCACGCGGATTGCCCCGGGCTGGCTGGAGGCGCTGGCGTCTTTGGAAGCAACCCATGGCACGGCAGCAGACGCGCATGGCCTGGCGCTGGCACGGGCCTGGGTCGGGCTGATCCAAGTCGCCTGATCCGAACCGGCTGATCCATCCTCCTGCAATCCTGCCCCCCTGGTCCAGGCCTCTTTGGTCCAGCCCCCCCGTAATCCAGCGGAGCGGCTGAAGCCGCAAGCCTTTCAGGTCGCCAGCGCAGGCCAGAGGCCTGCTTGTCTCCGTTTTTTGGGATATTTGGACCTGAATGAAAGGGCTGGCAAGGTCAGGCTTCGGCGGCGTTGGTTCTGGCGGCGAGGCGGCCACCGGGCCACAGCTTCAGGACGTGCCACGCGATGGGCGGGATGAGGGCGAGGCTTGCCAGGGTCAAAGCCATGCCTGACGGTGCAAAGGGCCCGCCAAGGGTCAGGAAGGCTGTGGCACTGGCGGACACAGGGAAGGTCAGGGCACCCCACAGCGGCGTGAAGCCAGCGACGAGCAGCCAGCGCGCGCTGATGACGAGAACCGCAAGGATCAGCCCTGCGACCATGGCCAGACCAAGGGCCAAGCCGTCCTGACCGATCAGCGAGGCTGTGGTCGCAAGCAGGCCTGCCGCTGACAGGTGGATGGCCAGCATCGGGCGCAGGGGGGCGGGCGGGATGCGGCGGGTCAGCTGCACCAACGACATCAGGCCGATCCCCAGCGCGGCCATGAAGGTCAGCGCGAAGATCACCCGTGCCAGACCCGGCCAGCCCAGTTGCACCAGACCCGGAGCGGCCACGATGAAGCCCACGTAGCTGAGGTGCCATGACGGGTTGACCGATCTGCCCTCGGGTTCGCGCGCCAGCACGTTGATCAGGATCAGCGCCATCACGCCATGGGCCAGCAGCGTGGCAAGCGTCAGACCCAGAGCCACACCCGGCGCATAGGGCACCAGAACCGCCGCGACGGCCATGCCGCTCATCGTGGCTGTGGCAAGGCCGGCCCTGCCGGGCAGGGGGCGCATATCCTCGATCAGCACAAGGGGGCGGCGGATCACCTTGACCGTCAAGGCTATTGCGGCAAAGCCCCACAGGCCGATAAGGGCGCCCAGCACCGCCTCGACCGGCGCCTCGGGCAGGCCGGTCACGGACGCCGCCTTGCGCAAGGCCAGCCCAAGCCCCAACAGCCCCAGCAGCACCGGAAACAGCGCTGGTGGCGTGGTGGCGAACAGCTTCGGCTTGCGTTGCGGAAACTGCGGTGGTGGAAACTGAGGCGGACGGCGGTCTGGATGTTGGTCTGCGGGCATCATGGGCTCCTTCACCCCTCCATGCCCAAAAACAAGCGCGAGGTCCACCAACCCTCGTTCCGCAGCCTTTCCCTTCCATTCTGGCACAAATATCCCGGGGGGTGCGGGGGGCTGGCCCCCCCCCGCACCTGGCGTCGTGCTGGGGGGCTGGCCCCCGCTTCAGGCGTGGTGCGGGGGGCCGGCCCGCCGCGTCTGGCGTGGTGCGGGGGGCTGGCCCCCGCGTATGGCGGAGTGGGCGGCACTGACCTCCGACGCTGGTCACGCGCGCAGCAGCGGGAACCAGTCCTCTCGCAACCGCTGCCCCGCCACCATCCCGTGCCCCGGATAGGGCGGCGAGGTGCGGCCCGGGCGCTCGAGGTACCGCGCATCCTCTCCCAGCAACCGCAAAGAGAACGCCCGGCGCCTTGTGCCAGTCGCGTTCCCCCGTGCGCCGTGCAGGGTCAGGTAATCGAAGGCCACCGCGTCGCCCGGCTCCATCTGCCATTCCAGCACGCGCAAACCTTCGGCGTCAGGGTCCGGCACGGGCATGTATTTGTCATGGTCGGGATAGAACGATGTGTCTGACAGCCAGCGCTTGGGCAGCACCTCTTTCGGCCACAGGTGACTGCCCGCCACACAGCGCAAGGACGCCTCTTTCACCGGGTCAACCGGGCTCCAGAAGCTGATCGTCTGGCGGCCGGTCACGAAGTAATACGGCCCATCCTGATGCCACGGCGTGGGTTTGGAGGTGCCCGGCTCTTTGACCAGCACGTGGTCGTGGAACATCTGCACGCGGGGGGACCGCATCAGGCGCGAGGCCACCTCGCCGACCTGCGAACGGAAGATCACCTCGCGGAATTCCGCAATACGCTCCCAGTTGCAATAGTCGTCAAAGAACCGCCCCGGTTCGCCCGGGTTCAGGTTTTCCGAGGCATAGGGCCCGGGTTCTGCCATGTTGCGCTCGATTCCGGTGGAGATCTGCGGCACCCAGTCTTTCCACAGGCCCTTGATCAGCACGGCGCCATCGCGCTGGAAATCCTCAACCATCTGTTCTGTTACCAAAGTCCCGGTGACCTGAACCATTGCCATCTCCTGTTGGGCTGGACCGAAGTCTTGGCATGGCTTAAGCATACATTCCAATAATACCTTTTGAAGGCAGCCATAATCCCATGCTATCATTAACCCTGCGCCAACTGGAATACGCCGTGGCCATTGGCCATCACGGTGGCCTGAGTGCCGCCGCCGAAGCCCTGCATGTCAGCCAGCCGGCCCTTTCGGTGGCGCTGGCGGCGCTGGAGCGTCGTTTGGGGCAGCCTCTGTTCCGGCGCCGCCCGGGTGGTCCGCTGGTGCCCTCTGGCTTTGGTGCCGATTGGCTGGCTGAAGCCGAGGCGCAGATTGCCCGTCTTGCCGCGCTGATGACCGGCCCCCGACGCAGCCCTTTGCGGCTGGCGGTGTTCGAGGATCTGGCCCCCGCCCTGCTTGCCCCGCTGATGGCCCACGCGACCCGGACGGGACTGGACCTGCACGCCCGCCCGATGGGCTTTGCAGCGCTTGCCGAGGCGCTGAAGGCCGGCACCGTCGATGCGGCGGTCAGTTGGGGCTTGGGTCTGCCGGACGGCCTTGTGCTGACCGAACTGGCGCGCGTTGCCCCTCATGCCGTGCTGGCCGAGGGGCATCCGTTGACCACCAAGCCCGCGCTGACGCTGGCCGACCTCGCGGGCGAGCCCTTGGTGCTAACCGATCAGGACCTGTCTATCGCCCACCTGCAAGTGCTGTTCCATAACGCACGCGTGCCCTGCCACATCGCCCACCGCTGTGCGACGCTGGACCTGATGCGCAGCTTTGCGGCCAATGGCCTTGGGATAGGCCTGTCCTACACCCAGCCCGCCCCGCGCATCAGCCATGACGGCAAGCCCCTGAACTTGCGCCCGGTGCTGGATGCCGGGACCGAACCTGTCGTTCTCGCCCGGCCTTCTGCCACACCGGAACCCGCAGGTGTGGCCGAAATATCCCGATTCCTGACCGAGCGCATGACACCGATGGCAGCTTTCGGCCCCAAAGCGCTTTTATAGGGACCGCGCCCCACCTCAAAGCGCTTCAAACTGGCATATCAGTGCAAAGAAAATGCTATCCAAGCCAATCTAAATCGTTTACGGAAGTTACACTTTGCGTTGAGCCGCCCGTTTTTCGGGCTAACCTGTGAAAACCCGCCGAGAAAAGCGTTGTGGAAGCTGCTGTGAAAACCGTTTTGGCAAAGAGCCCCCCGCGATGAACCTCAAGGAACTTGCTGCCAAGCTTGGGCTGTCCCCCACGACGGTCAGCCGGGCGCTGAACGGCTACCCAGAGGTGAACGAGGCCACGCGGGAACGGGTGGTATCAGCCGCGCGCCGCCACAACTACCGCCCGAACGCCCGCGCCATCCGTCTGGCCACCGGGCGCGCTTTGGCGGTCGGGCATGTGATCCCGCTTGATACCCGGTCCGAAATCATGAACCCGATCTTTTCCGATTTCATCGCAGGCTCGGGTGAGGTGTACTCGCGCAATGGGTTTGACATGCTGTTGTCGATTGTCCCGGATGAGCTGGAGGAAAGCACCTACCGCGACCTGATGTCACGCGGCACGGTGGACGGCGTGATCGTCCATGCGCCGAAGACCAATGACCCGCGCATCCGCACCCTGAAGGACCTTGGCCTGCCCTTCGTGGTGCATGGCCGCTCGACCGGGGCGGAACTGGATTACAACTGGGTCGATGTGAACAACCGCCGCGCCTTTCAGCGCGCGACCGAGTTCCTTTTGGACCTTGGCCACCGCCGGATAGCCTTGGTCAACGGGCTTGAGATCATGGATTTCGCCGTCCGTCGCCGGATCGGCCACACCGACGCGCTGCACACCCGCGGCCTGGAGCCTGAGGTGCGCCTGATGTCCTCGACCGAGATGACCGAGGTAAGCGGCTGGCGCTCGGCCGAGGCGGCGTTGAGCCATCCTGAACCTGCCACCGCCTTCCTGTGTGCCTCGATGCTGCAAGGTATGGGGGTCCGGCGGTCGATTGAAGGGCGGGGGCTGAAGATGGGGCGCGATGTGTCGGTGATCATCTTCGACGACGACTTGAGTTATCTGCGCAATGGCGAGGATGTGCCGATCTTCACCGCAACACGGTCTTCGGTGAAAGAGGCGGGCAAGCTGGCGGCGGAAATGCTGCTGGCCGTGATCAACCAGCCCGACAGTCCTCCACAGCATCGCCTGCTGGAGGCGGAACTGATCCTTGGCCAGTCTACCGGCCCCGCGCCTGCCCTTTGACGTGCCGTGTAAGGAATGCCTGCCATGTCCCTGCCCTATGAAAATAAACTGACCCGGTTCGATTTCCCGGAAGGTTTCCAGTTTGGCGCCGCCACCGCCGCCTATCAGATCGAGGGTTCAAGCTTCGGCGGTGCCGGCCCCTGCCATTGGGACAGCTTCGCCGCCAGCCCCGGCAACGTGGTGCGCGCCGAGGATGGCGCGGTGGCCTGCGACCACTACCACCGCTGGCCCGCCGATCTGGACCTGCTGAAAGACGCCCATATGGACGCCTACCGCTTTTCCACCTCGTGGGCGCGGGTGATGCCGGACGGGGTGAACGTCAACCCGGAAGGGCTTGATTTTTATGAACGTCTGGTTGATGGGATGCTGGCGCGCGGCCTGAAGCCTTTTCCGACGCTGTACCATTGGGAACTGCCCTCGGCCCTGTCGGATATTGGCGGCTGGACCAACCGCGACGTGGCCGCCCGTTTCGCCGATTTTGCCGAAGTGATCACGGCCCGCATCGGCGACCGTTTGGCCGCTGTGGCCACGATCAACGAGCCGTGGTGCGTGGCGTGGCTTTCCCACTTCCTGGGTATCCACGCCCCCGGCCACCGCGACATCCGCGCCGCCGCCCGCGCCATGCATCACGTTTTGCTGGCGCATGGGTCGGCGGTGGAGCGTCTGCGCGGCATGGGGCAAAAGAACCTTGGCATCGTGCTGAACTTCGACCACACCGATCCGGCCTCTGGCGCACCCGAAGATGTGGCGGCGGCGGATCGCTGGGATGGCATCTTCAACCGTTGGTTCATCGAAGGCATCACCCGGAAGACTTACCCCGAGGCGGTTCTGGCGGGCCTTGGCCCCCATATGCCCAAAGACTGGGAGGCGGATATGGACCTGATCGGCCAGCCTCTGGATTGGCTGGGGGTGAACTATTACACGCGCAATTCCGTGGCTCATGCGCCGGGCACACCGTGGCCTTCGGTGCGCAATGTGCCGGGCAGCCTGCCCAAGACCCAGATGGGCTGGGAGATTTATCCGGCGGGCCTTGAAAGCTTCCTTGTCCGCATGGCCCGCGACTATGTCGGCGACATGCCGATCTTTGTCACCGAAAACGGCATGGCCAATGCGGATGTGGTGGAAGATGGCGCGGTGAATGATGCCATTCGCGAAGACTACCTCTTCGCCCACCTCGCCGCCACCAGGCGGGCGATTGAGGCGGGCGCCAATGTGCAGGGCTTCTTTTATTGGTCGCTTCTGGACAATTACGAATGGGCGGAAGGCTATAACAAACGCTTCGGCCTGGTGCATGTCGACTTCATGACGCAAGCCCGTACCCCGAAATCGTCCTACCACGCTTATGCGCGGGCGCTGGCCAGAAACGACGGAACGCGCTCGGCGGACCCGGCCGGGGGGCCGTCTGCCCCCCGGCCCCCCCCGAGAGTATTTGTGCCAAGATGAATGCAACATAAAGCTGAAACTGAGGAACAATCATGACCGCCATCCTCGCCGATATCGGCGGCACCAACACACGCGTGGCTTTGGCCGACGGCAAGGTGGTGCGCCCCAATTCCATCGCCAAGTTCTTGAATGCGGACTACGACAGTCTGGAGCCGATCCTGGTGCGCTATCTGAAAGAGGCCGGGATTGCCGGCGTCGAGGGCGCTTGCGTGGCGGCGGCCGGGCCGGTGAAGAACGGCGTGGCAGAGATGACCAACCTGTCATGGATCATCGACCATGCCCAGCTTGCGCGGGCGACCGGGGCCACCAAGGTTGCCGTCCTGAACGACTTGCAGGCACAGGGGCAGGCTTTGGGGCATATCGCACCCGAGTATCTGCGGCCCATCGTCAGCGGGTCGGCGGTGCCCAATTCGTCCATGCTGGTGGTGGGGCTGGGGACGGGGGTGAACGCGGCCCCGGTGCACAACACACCCTGGGGCCGCGTGGTGCCGCCGTCGGAATGCGGCCACACCTCGATGCCGATCCGGGGCGCCCGCGATCTGGCGCTGGCGCAGTTCATCGAAGGCTACGGCGACCATGCCCATGGTTTCGCCGGGGTTGAAGATGCGCTGGCCGGGCGCGGGCTGGAGCATATCCATGCCTTCGTGGCACAGGAAGCGGGCACGCCCCTGCACCGCTCGTCGGCCGAGATCATGGCCGACCTGACAGCAGGTGGCGCATTGGCCACCGAGGCGGCGCGGCTTTATGTGCATATCCTCGGTTCCACCTTGGGCAACCTTGCGCTGACCCATCTGCCTTATGGCGGTATCTTCCTGATTGGCGGCATGGCGCGGGCTTTGACACCCTATTTGGCCGAGATGGGGCTGGCACGGTCGCTGACCGACAAGGGGCGCTTCCACGACTTCCTGTCGAGCTTCCCGGTCTGGGTGGTGGAAGACGATTACGCCGCCCTGACCGGTTGTGCGGCCTATCTGGCCAACGGCGGGCAAGGCTGACATCTGCGCCTCCGGCGGGGATATTTGGACAAGTATGAAAGGGCACGACGCTTCTTTCCATTCACACTGCGCAAATATCCCACGGGGAGGTCCGGAGGGGTGTGAAACCCCTCCGGCTTTGGTGCGAGCAAAGCTAACGTGGCAGGACTTTCTTGAGGAAGGCCAGCGCCTTGGCAAGTCCGTCTTGCGCTATGCCATGACCTGCGCCTTCCATGACATGGCCGTAGGTTTCGAACCCGGCGCTGAACAGCGCGTTGCAGGCGGCGGTCATCTCGGTGAAATCGACGACCTGATCCTCGTCGCCATGCATCACCAGCACCGGGGGTTTGGAGGTGGCTTGGGTGGCCAGCTTTTCAGGCATCAGCAACTGGCCTGAAATGGCGATGACACCAGCCATCTTGACGGTGCGGCGGGGGGCAACGTGCAGGGCCAGCATCGCACCTTGGGAAAAGCCTATCAGCACCAGCACTTGGGGCCCAAGGTTTTCATGTTTCAGGCGCTGATCCAGAAAGTCGTTCAGATCGTCGGTCGAGCGGTGCAGACCTGCTTCTGCGACCTCTTCAGATGCGCCGTCAAAGCGGGGGATGGCGAACCATTGCAAGCCGAAGGGTGCTGCGGGGATGCGTTCGGCGGCGTCGGGGGCAACAAAGGCGGTGTCGGGCAGGTGAGGGGCCAGCGCATCGGCGAGGCCCAAAAGGTCGGCCCCATCGGCGCCGTAGCCGTGCAGGAAGACAACAAGGCTTTTGGGATTGCCGGAAGTTGCCGGTTTGCGGCCGAATCGAAGAAGTCTTGTCACCTGATGCCCTCGCGCGCTTTTGCCACGCGGTAGTAGGACCAAAGCGCGCGGGCGGCAACAGCGCGCCACGGGCTCCAGCCTTCCGCCATCTGCGCCAGCACTTTGGCTGAGGGGCGTGCGGGTAGCCCGTAGGCCAGCCGTGCCGCCTCTTGCAGGGCGAGGTCGCCGCTTGCGAAGACATCGGCACGGCCAAGCGCGAACATGGCGTAGATCTCTGCCGTCCAGCGGCCTATCCCCGTGACGGCGGTGAGGGTGGCCAGCACATGGGCATCGGGGGCCGCGCGCAGCGCGTCATAGTCAAGCCGCGCCTCGGCCAGCGCCCTGGCATAGCGCGCTTTCTGGCGTGACAGGCCAAGGGCGCGCAGATCCACTTCCGAGGTTGCGGCCACGCGGTCAGGATCGGTCAAGCCCGCCGCTTCCAGCCGCCCCCAGATCGCCCGGGCCGAGGCGGTAGAGACTTGCTGGCCCACTATGGCATCGAGGAGCGCCGCATAGCCGTCAGACGACCGGCGCAGCGGCAAGGGCCCGGTTTGCGACAGGATATGCCGCATGACCGGGTCATTGGCGGCAAGCCATTTTGCGCCCTCTTCCACGCAATTTGCTTCGATGATGATGCGACCAGGGGATTGGCCAGGGGATTGGCCGGCAGATTGGGCACCCGACCGGCCGGGGGAGTTGGCCCGGGTCCGGGTCGGGGATTGGTCAAAAGGCTGGGTGGTCATGCGGGCTTCGATTTCAGCAAGAAATCTGTCCCCAGCCCCGGCTTTCGCCCTTGCCCTGTGCGGGGGCCTTCCTTAGGCATGTCCTCCATGGAAAACTCCCTTGATGTGAAAGACAGCGACGGTCTGGCCCGGCGCAATGTGTTGGTGCTGGTGGCGGCGCAAGCCATCCTTGGTGCCCAGATGCCGATGATCTTCGTCGTGGCGGGCTTGGCTGGCAAGCAGTTAGCGCCGAACGCCTGCCTTGCGACGTTGCCGATCAGCCTGATGGTGATAGGCTCGATGCTGTCGGCCAACCCGATGTCGGCCTTGATGGCGCGCTATGGGCGGCGGGCGGGGTTTGTGGTGGGCACCTTTGGCGGAGCGTTGGGCGGCGGGGTGGCGGCTTACGGCCTGTCAATCGCGTCCTTCCCCCTGTTTCTGGTGGGGGCGTTCCTGTCGGGCATCTACCAGTCTTCGCAAGGCTTCTTCCGCTTTGCCGCCGCCGATACCGCCTCACCCGCGTTCCGGCCCAAGGCGATTTCCTGGGTGATGGCGGGGGGCCTGTTGTCTGCCGTGGTCGGGCCAGAACTGGTCAAGCTGACGGCGCAAAGCATGGCGGTGCCGTTCTTGGGCACCTATCTGGCGGTGATCGCGTTGAACGCGGTGGGGGTATTCCTGTTCGCCGCCCTCGATATCCCCAAACCCTCAGCGCGCAAGGGCGTCGCAGGCGGGCGCAGCCGGATGGAGTTGCTGCGCAGCCCTCGCATTCTGGTCGCGGTGATCGTGGCGACGGTGTCATATGCGCTGATGAATCTGGTAATGACCTCCAGCCCGCTGGCGGTGGTGGGCTGCGGCTATCATACCTCGGACGCGGCGAATGTGGTGACGGCACATGTGCTGGCGATGTTCATCCCAAGCTTCTTCACCGGCCATGTGATTGCCCGCATCGGGGTCGAGAAGGTGATGGCGACAGGCCTTGCCATCCTCGCGTCGGCCGGGCTGGTGGCGATGCAGGGCGTGCAGCTTGAGAATTTCTTTGGCGCGCTGATCTTGCTGGGCATCGGCTGGAATTTTGGCTTCATCGGGGCCACGACCATGCTGACCGCCTCGCATACGGTGGAGGAACGCGGCCGGATGCAGGGGTTGAACGACTTTCTGGTGTTCGGCGGCGTGACGCTGGCCAGCTTTTCGTCCGGCGGGCTGATGAACTGCTCGGGCGGGTCGGTGCAGGCGGGCTGGCAATCGGTCAACATGGCGATGCTGCCGTTCCTTGTGCTGGCCGGGGCTGCGCTGATCTGGCTGGCCTTGCGCCCCAAGGGCGAAGCTGTGGCGTAACCTGCCTGACTTGTGTGCTTTGCCGCACAGAGGCCGCGACCGAATCCGCTTGACCTGCCTCACTCGCTTTAAGACAGAGGGCGGGTCATTCCCCGAAAGGTCGCGCCATGGTCAAGCTGGACATCTTCTCTGACCCCGTCTGCCCGTGGTGCTATCTTGGCAAGGCCAATCTTGAACGCGCTTTGGAGGCGCATCCCGAACATATGTTCGAGATTGAGTGGCATCCCTTCCAGTTGAACCCCGACACGCCTGCGACGGGCGTGGTGAAGCGCGACTACCTGCTGGCGCGCTTTGGCAATGAGGCCAAGCTGAACCAGATCCACCAGCAGTTCCGCGACACCGCCGCCAAAGCGGGCGTTGCGATGGACCCTGACGTGCCCCAGCGCATCCCCAACACGCTGAACGCCCACCGCCTGATCCATTGGGCCGGGCTGGAGGGGCGGCAGGCGGCCATGGTGTCAGCCCTGATGCGCGCCTATTGGGTAGAAGGCCGCGACATCGGCGATCTGTCGGTGCTGGCCGATCTGGGGGCGGAGGCCGGGATGGACCGCGCCGTGGTGCAGCGGTTGCTTGCCACCGACGCCGACGTAGACCTGATCAAACAGCGCGAGGCGCATTCCCGCCAGCGCGGCGTCAACGCCGTGCCGACCTTCCTGATCGCGGGCCAATATGTCCTGTCCGGCGCGCAACCGCCCGAGATGTGGGGCAATGTCGTAGGCGAACTGGCGCGGCTGGCGACCGAACAGGCAGCGGCATCTGATGCCTAAGCTTCTGTCGCAACGCGAGTTTGTCATCCTCAACGCCATGCTGTTTGCCACGGTGGCGCTGGCGATTGACGCCATGCTGCCGGCCCTGCCCGCGATTGCGGCGGCGTTAAGCCCCGATGCGCCGAACCTTGCGCAACTGGTGGTAACCAGCTTTGTGTTCGGCATGGGGGTGGGCACGCTGATCTCTGGCCCGGTGTCGGATGCCTTTGGCCGCAAGCCGGTGCTGATCGGCTGTGCCACGCTGTACATCGTGTCGGCGGCGCTGTGCTTTGCGGCGCCCTCGCTGGAAACGCTGCTGGTGGCACGGGTGCTGATGGGGATGGGGGCTGCGGGGCCGAGGGCGGTCGGCACAGCCATGATCCGCGACCTGTTCAAGGGGCGCGACATGGCGCGGATCATTTCCTTCGTGATGATGATCTTCACGCTGGTTCCCGCCGTGGCGCCCTTGATGGGCAAGGGCGTCATGCTGGTCGCAGGCTGGCGCGCGATCTTCCTGGTGTTCATGGCGTTTTCGCTGACCGTCAACGCCTGGCTGGTGATCCGCCAGCCCGAGACGCTGCCCCCCGCCGCCCGCCGCCCGCTGCGCCTGAGCCTGCTTTGGGCCGCAGCACGCGAACTGGCGGTGCACCGGGTGGCGCTGGTGGCCACAGCGTGCCAGACCCTGACCTCGGCCTGTCTTTTCGCCACGCTGTCTTCGGTTCAGGGCGTGTTCGAGCAATACTTCAACCGCGCCGCCAGCTTCCCTCTGTGGTTCACCTTCATCGCCGTCTGTGCAATCAGCGGGTCTTTCCTGAATTCCCGCGTGGTGGTGCGGCTTGGAATGCGCCGGGTTCTGGTGGCGACCTATCTGGGCCAGGTGACCCTGACAGCGCTGGCGTTGGCGGGGTTGGCAAGCGGCCTTCCTGGCGCCCTCGCCTTCCCGGCCTTCCTGATCTGGGCCGTGGGCATATTCGCCATGATGGGCCTGACAATGGGCAACCTCAACGCGCTGGCGATGGAGGATCTGGGCCATATCGCGGGCTTTGCGTCCTCGCTGATCACCGCCATCTCGACGGTGGTCTCGGTCGCTTTGGCCGTGCCGGTGGGTCAGGCCTTCAACGGCACGCCGCTGCCGTTGCTGGTGGGCGTTCTGCTGTTTTCAACCCTGTCGCTTGGGCTGATCCGGCTGGTCCGCAAACGCCCTGGCTGACCCTTTCACTCTGGTCCAAATATCCCCGCCGGAGGCTTGCGCGGTTGAGGTGCGCCTCCGGCGGGGATATTTTTGCAAGAATGAAATCGCAAGAGGGTCAGGTCTTGCCGGATTTGACGATCTTTTCGGCCAGTTCGCGGGCGATGGCGAAGGCAGATTTGATGCGGTCACTCTCGGTTTTCATCTCACCCATCAGGACGATCTTGTTGCCCTGGACGCGGGCGGCGGGGCCTTGGGCTTTGATGAACTCGACCAGGCCGACGGGGTTGGCGAATTTGTCGTTGTGGAACTGGATGTTGGCACCCTTGGGGCCGACGTCGAGGCGAGAGATTCCGGCTTTTTTGCACAAGGCTTTGATGCGGACGATGACCAACAGTGTGTTGACCTCGCGCGGGATGGGGCCGAAGCGGTCGATCAGTTCGGCGGCGAAGCCTTCAAGTTCGACTTTGGTGGCAAGGGAGGACAGGCGGCGGTAAAGGCCCAAGCGGATGTCGAGGTCGGGAATATACTCCTCGGGGATCATCACCGGGACGGACAGGTTGATCTGGGGCGACCATTCGTCATCGAGCTTGGACAGGCCCTGAAGTTCACCGGATTTGATCTTGGTGATCGTTTCTTCCAGCATCTGCTGGTAAAGTTCGTAGCCAACTTCCTTGACGTGGCCGGACTGTTCCTCACCCAGCAAATTGCCAGCACCACGCTGGTCGAGGTCGTGACTGGCGAGGTTGAAGCCTGCGCCGAGGTTATCCAGTGACCCCAACAGGCGCAGCCGTTTGGTGGCTTGCGGAGTCAGGGGGGCACGGGGTTTGGTGGTAAGGTAAGCATAGGCGCGGGTTTTGGAGCGGCCAACGCGGCCCCTGATCTGGTACAGTTGGCTTAGCCCGAACATGTCGGCGCGGTGGACGATCATCGTGTTGGCCGTGGGGATATCCAGACCGGATTCCACTATGGTGGTGGCCAGGAGCACATCATATTTGCCGTCGTAGAACTGGTTCATCCGGTCATCAAGTTCACCGGCGGCAAGCTGGCCGTGGGCTATGCAGTAGGTGACTTCGGGGACGTGGTTTTTCAGGAAATCCTCGATCTCGTGCAGATCGCTGATGCGCGGGACGACGTAGAAGCTTTGGCCGCCCCGGTAGTGTTCGCGCAGCAGTGCCTCGCGGATGGTGATCGTGTCGAATTCCGAGACATAGGTGCGGATCGACAGGCGGTCGACCGGGGGGGTGGCGATGATACTGAGGTCGCGCACGCCGGTCAGGGACAGTTGCAGGGTGCGCGGGATGGGGGTGGCGGTCAGGGTCAGGACGTGAACTTCCGACCGCATTTCCTTCAGGCGTTCCTTGTGGCTGACGCCGAAGTGCTGTTCTTCGTCGATCACCATCAGGCCCAAACGTTTGAAGGTGATGCCTTTGGCGAGCAAAGCATGGGTGCCAATCACGATATCCACCGTGCCATCGGCCATGCCGGCGCGGGTTGCGTTGGCATCCCTGGTGGACACAAACCGCGACAAGGGTTTGATCTGCATCGGAAAACCGCGAAAGCGTTCCACAAAGCTGCGGTGGTGCTGGCGGGCCAGCAGCGTGGTCGGGCAGATCACCGCGACTTGCAGACCTGCGAGGCTTGCGACGAAAGCCGCCCGCATTGCAACCTCGGTCTTGCCAAAGCCCACGTCGCCAACGATGAGGCGATCCATCGGTGAGCCCTTTTCAAGGTCGGCCACCACGTCGGCGATGGCGGCCAACTGGTCCTCGGTTTCGGTATAGGGGAAGCGGGCGGCGAAGGCCTCCCATATGCTGTGCGGCGCTTCCAGAATGGGCGCATGGCGCAGCGCCCGTTCAGCAGCGACGCGCATCAGACGGTCGGCGATTTCGCGGATACGCTCTTTCAGCTTGGCCTTCTTGGCCTGCCATGCGCCACCGCCCAAGCGGTCAAGCAGGCCTTCCTCGTGGCCATAGCGCGAGAGGAGTTCGATATTCTCAACCGGCAGGTAAAGTTTGGCGTTTTCAGCGTATTCCAGCGCGACGCAGGCATGTGGCGCGCCCAGGGCCGTGATCGTCTCAAGCCCCAGATAGCGGCCTACGCCGTGTTCGACGTGGACGACCAGATCGCCGGGTGTCAGGGTATCCACCTCACGCAGGAAGTTGTCGGCCTTGCGCTTTTTGCGCGGCTTGCCAACCATGCGTTCGCCCAAGACATCCTGTTCGGAAATTACCGTCAGGCCGGAGGCGGTAAACCCCGCCTCAAGGCCCCAGATCATCAGGTACAGTTGACCCTTGCCGTCAGGTACTTCGCGGAAGTCCTTGATTTCCTTGATGCCCTTGATCTTTTCGTCTTCAAGCAGGCCCTTCAGGCGTTCGCGGGCACCGTCGGAATAAGACGCAATCACCACCTGCGTCTCTTGCAGTGACTTGCGTATATAATCGGCCAAGACCCCGAAAAGGCTGACGTTTTCCTGCTGGCGTTCGGGTGCGAAGCTGCGGCCGATACGGCCTTGGGCGTCCAGCACGCCCGGCCCCGGCGCTTGGGACAAGGGCGATAGCCGCACGACGCGGTGCGAGGCCAAGACCTGTTCCCACGCCGCATCATCCAAGTACAGCAAGCCGGGGGCGCAGGGTTTGTACACGGTATCCATCCGGCCCTTGGCGGTCATCGCCTCGTGCCGTGCGTCGTATTGATCTTCGATGCCCTCCCAGCGGGACAGGCGCGCGGCGGTCACCTGGTCGTCCAGCATCACAGACGCCTTTGGCAAGTAGTCGAACAAGGTCTCAAGCCGGTCATGGAAGAACGGCAGCCAGTGTTCCATGCCCTGATGCTTGCGGCCTGCGCTGACGGCTTCGTACAGCGGGTCATCCGAGCCGCCTGCGCCGAATTCCACCCGGTAGTTCTGGCGGAAACGGGAAATCGCTGCCTCGTCCAGCAGCACTTCCGACATGGGCGCGAACTCGACCGACGACAGCTTTTGTGTGGTGCGTTGCGTGGCGGGGTCAAAGCGGCGGATGCCGTCAAGCTGATCCCCGAAGAAGTCAAGCCGCACCGGGCCACCGCGACCGGGCGGGAAGATGTCGACGATGCCGCCGCGCAGGGCATAGTCGCCGGGTTCAGCCACCGTCGATACCGGAGTGAAGCCCATGTTGGCAAGGAAGCGCTTCAGCCGCGCCTCATCGACGCGGTCACCAACCTTGGCGGCAAAACTCGCCGTCTCCAGGACCGCGCGCGCCGGGATGCGCTGGGTGGCGGCATTCAGCGTGGTCAGCAGGACAAACGGTCCCGACAGACCGGACGCAAGCGCTGCCAAAGTCGCCATCCGCCGCGCGCCGATTTCAGGGTTGGGCGACACGCGGTCATAAGGCAGGCAATCCCATGCCGGAAATTCCAGCATCACAGCCCCCGGAGACATGACCGACAGCGCGACCCGCATCGCCTCCATCCGGCGATCATCGCGGGCGATGTGGATGACGGTTTGGCCGCGCGCCAGTTCCTTGGCCAGCAATCGGGCATCATAGCCTTCGGGTGCGCCGCCCAGCAGAATACGGTCCGCCATTCAGAAACCGCCGATGAACTGGAAGTTGACGTACATACCATAAAGCGAGGTCACGAAGATTGACCCCATCCCCAGAAACTGCACCGAGGTGCGGTGCCAGAACAGACGGCGGAACAGCGCCTCACCCTGCCCCTCACCGGCCTCGATCTTGATGGCGGCCCGCAGCGACATATAGCCAAGGATGCACAGGGGGATGAACAGGAACAGCACGGCTTGGGCGAATTCCGATTGATAGGCAAAGCCCAAAAACCCCAGCACCGTCACCAGAAAGCAGACAATCCCCACCAGCCACGGCCCCTGATTGCGTGAGAAATACAGCATCCGGCTGGTGTTGATGCGCACCAGCGTCTCCAGATCCGCCAGCGCCGGCCCGCCCTCGCGCTTGGCGCGTTGCACCATGTCATAGGGCACGCCCAAAACCCAATGGCTGGCCGATGACCAGATCACGCCAAGCGCAATCCAGTACCACAGGTTGGAAAAGCTCCGCAGGTCGATCAATTCGAGCAATGTCGCGTACAAGGTCAACGTGGCGTCCCCTCACAGGCCTTGAGACTTCGGCTATTCCATGTCAGGCAAGCTGCTAAGCTGCAAGCCGTTTCCGAGGCCAAGATGCGTCCGATTTCCGCCCCCTACCCCGTAGCCCGCTTCCGCCGCCTGCGGTCTTCAGCTGCACTTAGGGCGCTGGCGCAGGAAAACACCCTGTCGGTCAATGATCTGATCTGGCCGGTGTTCATTTGCGACGGCGAAGGCGTGACGCAAACCATAGCCTCGATGCCCGGCGTTCTGCGCCGCTCGGTCGATCTGGTGGTGAAGGCTGCGGAAGAGGCGGCGTCTTTGGGCATCCCGGCGATCTGCCTGTTTCCCTATACGCGGCCAGAGGTCAAGACCGAAACCTGTGATGAGGCCTGGAACCCCCATAACCTGACCAACCGCGCCATCCGCGCGATCAAGGCGGCGGTGCCCGAGATTGCCGTGATGACGGATGTGGCGCTGGACCCCTACAATTCCAACGGCCATGACGGCCTCGTGCGCGATGGGATCATCCTGAACGATGAAACCGTCGAATGTCTGGTCAAGATGGCGCTGGCGCAAGCCGACGCCGGTGCCGATATCCTTGGGCCGTCCGACATGATGGACGGCCGCATCGGTGCCATGCGGCAGGCGCTGGAGGCGGCGGGCCATCAGAACGTTGCCATCCTGTCCTATGCGGCCAAATACGCCTCCGCCTTCTACGGACCGTTCCGCGATGCGGTGGGGGCGTCAGGGGCGCTGAAAGGTGACAAGAAAACCTACCAGATGAACCCCGCCAACGCGGACGAGGCGTTGCGTCTGGTCGAACGCGACCTGCTGGCTGGCGCGGATATGGTGATGGTGAAACCGGGGATGCCCTACCTGGACATCTGCCGCCGGGTGAAAGACACCTTCGGCGCCCCCACCTATGCCTATCAGGTGTCAGGCGAATACGCGATGATCAAAGGTGCTGCCCTGAACGGCTGGATTGATGGCGAGAAGGCCATGCTGGAAAGCCTGATGGCCTTCCGCCGCTCCGGCTGCGACGGTGTGCTGACCTATTTCGCCATCGAAGCCGCCAAAGCAATCCGCGCCGGCAAGACCTGACCCCCCCTTCTTTCAAGTCTGGCCCTTTCATACTGGCCCAAATATCCCCGCCGGAGGCTCTGCCTTGGCCAAAAGCGCAAATCGGCGGGGCCTTGCTTCCAGATACGCTCGGCGCTTGGCGGCAGGACGCCCCCCTGCTATGTTAAGGCGAAATGGGCCAAAGAGCCCGGCAACGAGCAGCGAGGCGAATGAAATGGCGATCTCCAGGCGAAATTTCGTGATGTTTGGCGCGTCAGCTTTGGGACTGGCGGCCTGTGATGGTGCCATCATGGGCAATGGGGTGAACTCCAACGCGGCCCAGAAGATTGATGCCAGGGTCGATGCGACGCGGGATTATCTGTATTCCCGCTATCAGGGCACCCAAAGCCTGACGCAGACGGCCAAAGGCGTATTGTATATGCCGCTGGTGACCGAGGTGGGCTTCGGCTTTGGTGGCGGCTATGGCCGGGGCGCTTTGCGGATCAACGATGTGACGGTGGATTACTATTCGGCCACCTCTGCCTCGTTCGGTTTTCAGATCGGAGCACAGCAATATGCCCACGCGATCTTCTTTTTGACCGAGGCTGCCTTGCAGAACTTCCGCTCATCCAACGGCTGGGCCGCGGGAGCCGGCATCGAATACGCCACGCCCGAACAAGGTGCCAGCATCGGCAAGGACACGACCGAGCTTGACCCCGTGGTAGCCCTGATCTTCGGCCAGCAGGGCCTGATCGCCGGCGCCACCCTGAACGGCGTGAAATACAGCCGCATCATTCCGTAACAGGTAGGATGGGCCGTTGGCCCATGTTGTTCAGGACCATGGGCCAATGGCCCATCCTACCTTTGCGCATCGGGTCTTGCCTGTTGTTTTGGCTTGGACGCCCTGGGGCGCTGCCCCAGACCCTGGGATATTTGCACCAGGATGAAAGGGGCAGGCTGCCTTATTTCTTCAGCCGCCCTGTTACTTCAGCCGTCTAATCAGGCTTGAGGTGTCATTCCGGTTGCCGCCCATGCGCTGCACGTCCTTGTAGAACTGATCGACCAGCGCTGTCACCGGCAGGCTGGCGCCGATCTGGTTGGCGGTGGCAAGGCAGATGCCAAGGTCCTTCCTCATCCAGTCCACCGCGAAGCCGAAGTCGAACGTGTCTGCCAGCATGGTCTTGTGGCGGTTGACCATCTGCCAGCTGCCTGCTGCCCCTTGGCTGATCACCTCGACCACTGCCGCCCCGTCCAGGCCCGCCTTCTCGCCAAAGGCCAGCGCCTCGGCCAGACCCTGGACAAGGCCTGCGATGCAGATCTGGTTCATCATCTTGGCCAGTTGCCCTGACCCAGGCCCGCCGAGACGGCGGCAGATGCGGGCGTAGGCCTGCATGACCGGCTCGGCGCGAGCGTAGTCAGCTTCGGAGCCACCGCACATGATGGAGAGGACGCCATTCTCGGCCCCCGCTTGCCCCCCCGACAGTGGCGCGTCGACGAAGCCCTTGCCCTGCCCCGCGGCCACTGCACCCAACTCCCGCGTCACTTCCGCTGAGACGGTCGTGTGGTCGACAAACACCGTGCCCGGCGCCATTCCCGCGAAGGCGCCATCCGGCCCCAGACAGACCTCGCGCAAGTCGTTGTCATTGCCGACGCAGGCGAGGACGAACTCGGCCCCTTCTGCCGCCAGTGCCGGCGTTACAGCACTTTGTCCGCCGTGCTTGGCGACCCAAGCCCCGGCCTTGGCGGGAGAGCGGTTGTAGACCGTCACCTGATGCCCTTTGGCCACCAGATGCCCCGCCATCGGGAACCCCATCACGCCCAATCCCAGAAATGCCAGTTTCGCCATCGTCGCAGCCTCCATCACGTACCGGGCCAATTGTGCCTCATTCCGGGATAGACTAGAGGATCATCTCGTTTCCGCCGTCAAGGATGCCCCTTACGATGCTGACCGCCTTCCGTTGGACGCTGCGTGCTTTCGTGGCCCTTGTCGTTCTGGGGGTGCTGGCCCTTCTGGTCTGCTATTACTTCCTGTCGCGCTCCTTGCCCGATTACAACGCCACATGGGATGTGTCAGGCATTTCCGCCCCGGTCGAGATTGTGCGCAACAATTCCGATGTGCCGCATATCTTTGCAACAACCGACAACGACGCCTACTACGCGCTTGGCTTTGCCCATGCCCAGGACCGGCTGTGGCAGATGACGCTGTTGCGCCGCACCGTGCAGGGTCGGCTGTCGGAAATGTTCGGGTCCAAGACGCTGAAAACGGATGAACTGATGCGGCGGCTTGATCTTTACACCCTGTCGCTGTCGTCGGTGCCCGCGCAGGATGACTATACCAAGGCGGCGTTGCAGGCCTATGCCGATGGGGTGAACGCCTGGATCGGGCAGGTCAACAAGGGCGCTTTGGGACGCGGTGCACCGGAATTCTTCCTGTTTTCCAGTTCGATCGACGCCTGGGCTCCGGCGGATTCGATTGCCATCATCAAGTTGATGGCGCTGCAACTGTCCTCACATCTGGATAGTGAGGTGCTGCGGGCGGAAATGTCGATGACCGTTGGCCCCGCGCGGCTGAAGGACATCCTGCCCGATGATGACGGGGCCGCTGTTGCCACCCTGCCGCAGTATTCTGAACTGATGCCGGGTGTCATGCCTGCCCCACCGCACCGCATGGCGGAGCTGGATCAGCCCTTGTCGCCGTTCCATTCGCAAGCCCTCGCCGGGGCTTCGAACGCCTGGGCCGCAGCGCCCAGCCGGTCGGCGGCGGGCGGCTCGCTGCTGGCCAACGACCCGCATCTGGATTTCACCGCCCCTTCGATCTGGTATCTGGCGCGGCTTCACCTGCAATCTGGCGATGTGATTGGTGCGACCATTCCGGGGATGCCTTTGGTGCTGCTGGGGCGAAGTGAGAAGCTGGGCTGGGGTCTGACCTCCAGCTATCTGGATGACCAGGATGTGGTGATGGAGAAGGTCAATCCGGCCAATCCGGAACAGTACCTTACAACGTCAGGGCCGAAGGATTTCACCACCCGGCGCACCATCATCACGGTGAAGGATCAGGCCCCGGTGACGATCACCCAGCGTTGGTCTGAATCCGGCCCGATCCTGCCCGGCACGCACTACGACCTGAACACCGTCACACCCCCGGGTGCGGTTCCGGCGCTGGAGTGGACAGCGCTGGATGGGGCCGATACCACGATGACCGCCGCCATGGCCTTGATGCGGGCGCATTCGGTGGATGAGGCGATCACGGCGGCGCAAGGCTTCATAGCCCCCTCACAGAACCTGATGGTGGTGGATGCGCAGAACATCGCCCTTCAGATGATCGGCCGGATGCCGCAGCGTGACGCGGCAAACGCCGCCCAAGGCCGGATGCCCGCCCCGGGATGGCAGGGGCAGAACCGCTGGGAGGGTTTCTTCCCCTATGCCGACAATCCGGTGGTGAAGAACCCTCCGTCCGGCCTTTTGGGCAACACCAACAACAAGATCACCGACAAGGCTTATCCGCTGAACGTGTCCTTCGACTGGGGCGACACGCAGCGGATTCAACGCTGGCTGACCCTGATGAAGACGCGAGAGGTCCACACCCGCGACAGCTTCATCGAGGCGCAGTTGGACACGGTGTCGCCCACCGTCCGCACCCTTCTGCCGCTGATCGGCAAAGACCTGTGGTTCACCGGCGAGGCAGCACCCGAGGGCACCCCCGACCGTATGCGGCAGGATGCGCTGGCCCTGCTGGCCAAGTGGAACGGCGAAGAGAACGAACACCTGCCCGAACCGCTGATTGCGGAAGCCTGGCTGCGCAGCTTGCAAGATCACCTGTCGCGTGATGAGATCGGGCCGTTGGCTGATGTCATCACCCATGTGAACCCCGATTTCATCGACCGCGTTTACCGCAACGTGGATGGCGCCTCGGTCTGGTGCGATGTGGTGCAGTCGGCGGCGGTAGAAAGCTGTTCTGACATCGCCAGGATAGCTTTGGACGATGCGCTGCTGCAACTGTCGGAAAAGTACGGCAAGAAAATCGAAAGCTGGCGCTGGGGCGATGCGCATGAGGCGACACATGATCATCCGGTGCTGGGCGATGTGCCGATCCTCCACTTCTTCGTCAACATCCGGCAAAGCACGTCCGGCGGCGACAACACCCTGATGCGGGGTGAGACGAGCGGGGTCGGGTCCAACCCATATCAGAACGTCGCGGGCGGCGGCTATCGCGGGGTTTATGACTTCGCCGACCCCGAGTCGTCGGTCTTCATCATTGCCACCGGCGAGTCAGGCCACCCGCTGTCACGCCACTATGACGACCTGTCAGACCTGTGGCGGCGCGGCGAATATATTCCCATGACGCTGGACCCGGAACTCGCCCGCGCGGGGGCTGTGGGCATCACCCATCTGGTGCCCGCCAGGTGACAGGGGCGATCGTCACCCGGCGCCTGACACTGCGGCGAGCAAGGCCGGATGATCTGGCCTGTCTGCACGCCATCTTCACAAGGCCGGAAGCGATGCGCTACTGGACCACGCCGCCGCATGCCACCCTTGGCCAGACGGCGGATTGGCTGGCGAGGATGATCGCAGCGCCGCCCGAAACCTCGGACGATTATGTGATGGCACTTCAGGGCAAGGTGATCGGCAAGGCCGGGGCTTGGGCGCTGCCCGAGGTGGGTTTCATCCTGCACCCCGACCTCTGGGGACAGGGCCTGATGCACGAGGCGCTGACGGCGGTGATCGGCCATCTGTTCGCCACCCACCCCCTGCCCCACCTGACCGCCGAGGCCGACCCGCGCAACGCAGCCAGCCTTGGTCTGCTGACCCGACTGGGCTTTATGGAAACCCACCGGGCGGCGCATACAATGCAATGGGGCGAGGAATGGTGCGACAGCGTCTATGTGGCGCTGCCGCGTACAGTTTGGAAGCATGGGGAACGATAAACGCTCCCCCCCGCTTAGATGCCCCCGGTTCAGATGGCCCCCGCTTAGACGGCCCCGGTCAGATACCCTTGAACCTGGCCTCTTGCCGCGGCGTCCAGCGGACGTGAAGCTGCCAGCCTTCATCGGTCTGGTCTTCCGATACAACCACATCTTCGGCATGAAGCCAGGCGTGCTGGCGGCCCATGGCGAAGGGCAGCGTCAGGTCAGCCTCGGTCTTGGCCTCGTCAAAGGCGGTTGAAATGGCGTCGAACAGGGCGGGCAGGCCTTCACCCGTCAGGGCCGAGATGGCAAACACATTGGCGCGACTGGTCTGGCTTAGGTCAAGCGAGGCGCGGGCCTCAACGGGCACAAGGTCAAGCTTGTTCCACACCTCAAGCTGCGGTGTGTCGGGCTTGACGCCAAGCGAGGTCAGAATATCGGCCACATCCGCCGCCTGTTCGGCACTTTCGGGATGGGCGATATCGCGGACATGAAGGATCAGGTCCGCCTCAAGCACCTCTTCCAAGGTGGCGCGGAAGGCCGCGACCAGTTGGGTCGGCAGGTCCGAGATAAAGCCCACGGTATCGGACACGATGCACTTGCGGCCTGACGGCAGGGTGACGCCGCGCATCGTCGGGTCCAAAGTGGCAAACAGCATGTCCTTTGCCAGCACATCGGCCCCGGTCATCCGGTTGAACAGTGTCGATTTTCCGGCGTTGGTGTAGCCCACCAAGGCGACAATCGGGAACGGCACCTTGCGGCGCGACGCGCGGTGCAATTCGCGGGTCTTCACCACCTGTTCAAGCTGGCGTTTCAGCTTGATAACCTCGTCATCAATCGCCCGACGGTCGGTTTCGATCTGGGTTTCGCCCGGGCCGCCAACAAAGCCAAAGCCGCCGCGCTGGCGTTCAAGGTGGGTCCATGCGCGCACCAGACGTGACCGCTGATAGGACAGGGCCGCCAGTTCCACCTGCAACACGCCTTCGCGGGTGCGGGCGCGGTCGGCAAAAATCTCAAGAATCAGGCCGGTGCGGTCAAGCACCTTGACGCCCCATTCTTTTTCAAGGTTGCGCTGCTGCACCGGGCCCACGGTGCCATCGACCAGCGCCAAAGCCACCTCAAGCTCCTTGAAGCGGGTCTTGAGTTCCTCAACCTTGCCGGTGCCGAACAGCAGGCCCGGCGCTATCCGGGAAATCCGCACAATATCGGCGCCCACCACATCCAATCCCGGCAAAGCGGCGGCCAAAGCCACCGCCTCGGCCAAGCCATGTTCGGGCAACCGGCGCTTGCGGCTGGTCTTCAGGTCGGGATGCACGACATAGGCGCGGGTCAGCGCGGTGGCGGTGTCCTGCGGCCCACGCGGCGCACGAGGTTCAACAGGGGTGTCATCCCCGGCATCCTCGTCATGGTCCTGCGAGGTCACTCTTCGCCTTCGTACAGGTTGATCGGCCCGCCCGGCATGATGGTCGAAATCGCGTGCTTGTAAACCAGCTGGCTTTGACCATCGCGGCGCAGAAGCACGCAGAAGTTGTCAAACCACGTGATGACGCCTTGCAGCTTCACCCCGTTGATCAGGAAAATCGTGACAGGAACCTTTGCCTTCCGGACATGGTTCAGAAACGCGTCTTGCAAATTTTGCTTGTCGGCAGCCATTTTTCTAGCCTTTTTCTTGTCTTTCGAGGGCGTTGTTCTTCGTGGTTATGTCCCAAGGCTGTCGCGGCAGCCTCAAAGTTGAGTATGGCGGCAGCTTTGCGCAGTTTCCAGTGGTTAAATCACTCGTCTTCGTCGGCGTCGCCGGGGTTGCCCTTGCCTGACGACACAACCCCCAACGACTTCAACTTGCGGTGCAGGGCCGAACGTTCCATGCCGACAAAACCAGCGGTTCGCGAGATGTTTCCCCCGAAGCGGTTGATTTGGGTAAGCAAATATTCCCGCTCGAACACTTCACGCGCTTCGCGCAGCGGCAAAGTGGCCATCGCCCCACCCAGAACCATCCGCTGCCCCGAATCGCCCACCGGTTCGGGCCCCGGCAGTTCGCGGGGTTCCACCGGGCCGCCGCTGTCGCCAAGGATCAGCACGCGTTCGATCACGTTGCGCAACTGGCGCACGTTGCCGGGCCACGACATGGTTTGCAGCATGGCCTCGGCCTCTGGTGACAGGATGCGCTGCGGCAGGCCTTGGGAACGGTGAAACATCTCGATGAAATGTTTGGTCAGTTCGGGAATATCCTCACGGCGTTCTTCCAGTGAGGGCACCTGAATCGGCACCACATTCAAGCGGTCGTACAGTTCCTGCCGGAAGCGGCCTTGGGCGATTTCAACGCGCAGATCGCGCGAGGTGGAAGAGATGACGCGCAGATCAACCCGGACTTTGTCCGAGCCTCCGGCGCGGGTGAATTGCTGTTCGGTCAGCACACGCAGAATTTTGGACTGGGTGCCCAAGGGCATATCCGCCACCTCGTCAAAGTAGACGATGCCGCCGTGGGCCTGTTCCAGCAGACCCTTTTCCACGCCGCGTTCGCTGGTTTCGCGGCCAAACAGGACTTCTTCCATCCGTTCGGGTTCAATCGTGGCGGAAGAAACCGAAACGAAAGGCGCCGACGCACGGTTGGAATTGGTGTGGATGAAGCGCGCCGCCAGTTCCTTGCCAGACCCGGCAGGCCCCGAAAGCATCACCCGGCCGTTTGACTTGGTGACTTTATCCAACTGCACTTTCAAGCCCTTGAAGGACGGACTTGATCCAAGCATGTCAGACGATGTCATATCCCGCCGTCTGAGGTCAGCATTTTCCCGCCGCAGCCGAGAGGTTTCCATGGCGCGGCTGACCACAACCATCAACTGATCAATGTTGAACGGCTTTTCGATGAAATCGTAAGCGCCTTGCTTGATGGCGGCGACCGCGATTTCAATGTTGCCGTGACCCGAGATGATCACCACCGGCACATCGGGGTTATCTCGTTTCACGGTTTTCAGGATGTCGATGCCATCCATCCGACTATCTTTCAGCCAGATGTCGAGGATCATTAGGCTGGGCAATTCAGCGTTTATAGCCGCCATGCAATCATCGGAATTTCCTGCAAGTCGAATGGCATAGCCCTCGTCCTTCAGAATATCCCCGATCAGTTCGCGGATGTCTTTCTCGTCATCAACGATAAGAATGTTGGTCATGTTCCCCCCTGGGCCTGGCTGCGGCCGGCAACGGACTTTACACGGGTGGCGCGCGGCAGACGGATCTCTGCCAAGGCTCCGGCGTGGTCGTTTCCGGCGAAAACGGGCGCGTCCGAAAGGATCAGCGTCCCGCCATGTTCCTCGATGATCTTCTTGACGATGGGCAGGCCAAGGCCGGTGCCCTTTTCGCGGGTGGTGACGTAGGGTTCAAACAGGCGCGAACGGTCGGGCGGCAATCCGGTGCCGTTGTCTGCGATCCTGATGATCGAATGGGTGTCAAACGCCTGCAGGCTGACGCGGATTTCCGGGGTTAGCCCGGGCGCTTTTTCGCGTTTTTCTTCAATGGCTTCGCCTGCGTTCTTGATAAGATTGGTCAGCGCCTGTCCGATCATGGTGGCATCAAGTTCGATCATGTCGGGCGCATCGGGCAGGGTGGAATGGAAGGTCACATCGGGCTGGCCGTTTTCCTGCAGCATGACGGCGGCCTTCACCAGCGCTTTCAGGTCCGTTTCACGCCGGTCGGGTTCCGGCATGCGGGCGAACTTGGAAAACTCATCAACAATGCGGCGCAAGTCGTTGGTTTGGCGGATGATTACGTCGGCATATTGTTCCAGTTCTTCGGGGTCTGCCACTTGGGTGCGGTATTTGCGGCGGATGCGTTCGGCCGAAAGCTGGATCGGCGTCAGGGGGTTCTTGATCTCATGCGCGATACGGCGGGCCACGTCGCCCCAAGCGGCCATCCGCTGGGCCGAGACGAGTTCGGTCACGTCGTCAAACGCCACCACAAAGCCTTCGATCCCGCCATCCTCGCCGCGCCGTTCGCTCATCCTAACCAGCAGGCTTTCCAGTTTGCCCCGGCGCGGCAGGCGCACCTCATCTTGCAGGGCTGATCCAGCATCGGCCTGCAAGCGTTCGAAAAGATTGGTAAATTCGGGAACCACCTGCGCCAGAGTCATGGCGGCAGAGGGTTCAGCCGCCAGATCAAGCATCCGCATCCCGGCCCGGTTGACGAAATCCATATGGCCCGAGGCATCAAGCCCGATCACCCCGGCGGTCACGTTCGACAGGACGGAATCAAACAGCCGCCTGCGGCCTTCGGTCTGGGCGTGGCTTTCCACCAGCGCCTCGCGCTGGCCTTTAAGCTGGCGGGTCATCTGATTGAACAGACGGCCCAACATGGCAATCTCGTCGTCAGACTCCTCCTCGGCCACCTGCACATCCAGATCGCCCGCCCCAACACGCTGCGCAGCCCCCGCCAAGCGCCCCACCGGGCGCGCCAGACGTTCGGCAAACCACAGGCCGCCCCAGATTGCCGCGATGATCATGATCACCGCAAAGCCAAGGTATAACAGCCCGAAATTGAACAGAATCTTGCCCCGGTCACTTTCAAGTTGCTGGTAGAGAACCGCCGTCTGCTGGGTCTCATCCAACAGGCCCAAAATCTTGCCATCGACCCTGCGTGAGACATACAACAGCCGATCCGAAAAGGCCGGCAGGTTGACCAGCGCCCGCAGTTCAGAGTTTGGCCAATCGGGGATCATCACGATCTGTCCGGCCTGCGCCTGCACGATCTGCGCGGCACTGGGCTTTTCATAGTCGAACAGATAGCTGCGTTCGCCCCTGGTTTTCAGCACCCCGGTCGCCGTGATCAGATAGACCTCTTTCAGCCCGCGCTGAATGGCCGCCTGCCCTTGCGCCACCAGGGGGCGCA
>JAYSQA010000188.1:0-4383 GCA_043721775.1 Rhodobacterales bacterium | reverse complement strand
TCACGCTCACTGTCACCGCGCTCGCCACACCCGCCACCACATGGCCAGGTGCCAGCGACGGCGTGCCCAGCGTGCCTGCCTGGGCCGCAGCACTCAGCAGCACGAGCAGCAAACCCTGCCAGACCTGGCCCAGCCAATGACCCAGGTTCGTCTTGACCCGCAGGATGTGTGACTTGCTCATTCCTTCTCCCGTCTGCACGCTATGGCCACAGTTCGGACCTGCCGGCACCGGTGTATCAAGGGCCGGGTCTCACCGCCACCTGGGTCTCTTGACGCGCTACACGCCGCGCCGTTGACCCCCATCAGTCGCAACACCAGCAGACCCACACGAATTTGCCGTCGAGCGCTGTGAAGCATGACAGTAAACCCTGGAGCCCCGGTGGGCAATCCCGCAATGGGTGGAAATGCCAGGAGCCGTGGCGACCCCCCCTAGATTGGCAACATCAAGGGGTGGCCACGGCGGTTGTAGGCTGGAGGCTGGTCAAGCCCGGAATACTTCGGGCCCGGCAGGCTGACATCAGCGTCACTTGAATGAAAAATGCCCCCTGGCGCCAAGTGCGCAGGGGGGCATCGGGGCCGGGCTGGGTTGTTGCGCCCGGCACCTATTGCAGCGTCACACCCGTCTTGGCCTGCAGTTCCTCGCGGGTGACACCCGGCGCCATCTCCACCACCTTCAGCCCGTGCGGGGTGACATCCAGCACCGCCAGGTCGGTGATGATGCGGTCGACCACACCCACGCCGGTCAGCGGCAGGTTGCAGTGCGCCAGGATCTTCAGGTCGAAGCCACCGTCCTTCTTGCGTGCCACATGCTCCATTAGCACCACCACGCTCTTGACGCCGGCCACCAGGTCCATCGCGCCGCCCATGCCCTTGATCATCTTGCCCGGGACCATCCAGTTGGCGATGTCGCCGTTCTCGGCGACTTCCATCGCGCCCAGGACGGTAAGATCGATGTGCCCGCCGCGGATCATCGCGAAGCTCGCCGCGCTGTCGAAATAGGCGCTGCTGGGCAATTCGCTGATCGTCTGCTTGCCCGCGTTGATCAAGTCGGGGTCGACCTCGTCGTCATAAGGGAACGGCCCGATCCCGAGCATCCCGTTTTCCGACTGGAGCGTGACCGTCATCCCCGCCGGGATATTGTTGGCGACCAGCGTGGGGATGCCGATGCCGAGGTTGACGTAATAGCCATCGCGCAGCTCCTTGGCGGCGCGCGCCGCCATCTGGTCGCGGGTCCAGGGCATCAGGCGGTCTCCCTCTCGCGAACCGTCCTGAACTCGATCTTCTTGTCGTACGGCGCGCCGACGATCATCCGCTGGACGTAGACCCCGGGCAGGTGGATGCAGTCGGGCTCGAGGCTGCCGACGGGAACGATCTCCTCGACCTCGACCACGCAGACCTTGCCGCAGGTCGCGGCGGGCAGGTTGAAGTTGCGCGCGGTCTTGCGGAACACGAGGTTGCCGGTTTCGTCGGCCTTCCACGCCTTGACCAGCGCCAGGTCGGCGAAGATGCCGCGCTCGAGGATATACTCCTCGCCGTCGAAAAATTTTGTCTCCTTGCCCTCGGCGACCAGCGTGCCGACCCCGGTCCGAGTGTAGAACCCCGGAATCCCCGCGCCGCCCGCGCGCATCCGCTCGGCCAGCGTGCCTTGCGGGCAGAACTCAACCTCGAGCTCGCCGGCCAGGTACTGGCGTTCGAACTCTTTGTTCTCGCCGACGTACGACGAGATCATCTTCTTAACCTGGCGCGTGCGCAGCAGCTTGCCGATGCCCTCGTTGTCGATCCCGGCGTTGTTGCTGCAGAAGGTCAGGTCTTTAACCCCGCTTATCCGCACCGCGTCGAGCAGCCGCTCGGGCAGCCCGCACAAGCCAAAGCCGCCTGCGGCGATTAGCATCCCGTCGCGCAACACCCCTTCGAGCGCGGCGGTAGGATCCGGAAAAAGCTTACTCAATTGAACCCCCATCATTGTGTTGTTCGATCCGCGCGAGCAGTGCTTCCACTTGGACTTGCGCGCCGGGGGTGTCATGGATCCCCGCCTTAAAGCATTTGCGTAGTGAGCGCCCCGGCGTTCGCCACTGCTGCGACCAGTTGGTCGTTTCCGACATCCCGGCCATGCTAATCGGGTCTCGACGCCGAACCTCTCGGCAAACCGGGTCTAGAACATGCGCGCTACATCTCTACTTTATGCGCCATCCGCCAATCGCGCTTGATTTTCTTCGCCAAGCTCCATTTGTGTACTTCGGTGGGCCCGTCATAGATCCTGAAAGCGCGCAATTCGCGGAATACCTGCTCTACTATCGTGTCGCCCGTGACCCCAGTCCCGCCCATAACCTGAACACAGCGATCCGCTACCTGGAACAGGGTTTCCGCAACATGGCACTTGGTCATCGAGCTTTCGGCCGTGCCAAGATTGCCGCTGTCGAGAACCGCCGCGCACCAGTCGATCATCAGCTCGGTGTGCTTGAGGTCGATCAGGTTCTGGGCCAGCAGGAATCCCACTCCCTCGTGATCGATCAGCGTCTTGCCGAACGCCTCGCGCCTGCAAACATAATCGGTAGCGATTTCCTGCGCGCGAACGCATGCGCCGTGCCAGCGCATGCAGTGAGTCAGGCGCGCTGGAGCAAGGCGGATCTGGGCGTACTTGAAGCCCTCACCGCTCTCGCCCAGCATTTGCGAGGGCGGAACGCGCAGATTGTCGATCGTTACTACAGCGTGGCCGCCCGGCATGGAGTTGTCGATCGTATCAAGCACCCGGTCGATCCGGATAGCGGGATCGGGCAAGTCGACCAGGAACATGCACGCACCTTCATCCGACTGCGCCATTATGATCCCGACGCTGGCCCCGTCTGCTCCGGTGATGAACGCCTTCTGGCCATCGATCACCCAGTGGTTGCCATCGCGCCGCGCGGTCGTCTTCATCATGGATGGGTCTGAACCCGCTCCGCCGGAACTCGCAGGTTCGGTCATGAAGAATGCCGACCGCGCTCGACCCTCGACCAAAGGCTGGAGGAAGCGCTTCTTCAGCTCATCGCTGCCAACCTTACCGAGCAAGTACATGTTGCCTTCGTCAGGCGCGGCAACATTGCAGGCAACCGGCCCCAGCGGCGAGAGCCCCGTTTTACGGAGTACCAGCGCGGTTTCGGCGTGACTAAGATGCGTTCCGTCCGGGAGGATATGCGGGGTCAGGACGCCCGCGGCGCGAGCCTTGCCTTTGAGTTCGGCCACAAGCGCGTCTGATGGCCCATGAGCACCCAGGCGTGGATCCTTCTCGTAAGAGGTCACTTCATTGCGTACGAACAGCTCAACTGCGGCAGCGATGCGTTGCGCGTGCCCAGACATTTCAGCGACAGTCATAGTGATTGCCCGTCATCCACATCGATTGTTGCCCCGGTAGTCCAAGCTGACCCTTCGCCTGCAAAATACAGCATGATCGCATCAAGCCCCTCTACCGACTGCAAGCGGCGGCGGTGAAAGCCTGCAATCTGCGCCTTGCCTGCTTCGCTATCGAACCAGCCTCCCGCTAGTTCCGTTTCGATATAGCCGGGTTGAACCGTGTTAACATTGATGCCTTGCCGCACCCACTCGCGAGCCAGGTTGCGCCCCAGATGAGCGACGGCTGCTTTGCTTGCTGCGTATGCGCTATCGCCCTCGCCGGTTAGGTGGGAAGTAATCGATCCGATCAAAATGATCCTACCCCGCCCTGTTTCCCGGCTGCCGAAACTGATTAAACGCCGCGCGCCTTCCCGGGCGGTAAGGTAAAGCCCAACAGGGTTAGTATCGATCAGGCAGCGTAGCGCGTCGAGTGGCACGTCGGTCGCGCGACCAGAAGCCTGCATTCCAGCGTTTGCAACTACTACGTCCATCACACCAAATCGCGCTTCCGCGGCGTCGAACGCAGCAACCACCGATTCTTCGTCAATTACATCAAGTTCAACCGCCAACGCTTGGGCGCCGATGGTCTCTGCCAGCCTGGTGACCCGGTCCAACCGACGTGCGCCTAGGACGACGTTCGCGCCTGCGCGAGCGAAAACGCGCGAAAAATGCGCGCCTAGCCCGGATGAAGCTCCCGTGATTAGGCATGTGCGTCCGGTAAGCGGTTGGTCGTTCATGAGGTCTTCGATGATATATTCGCGGTGCTGCGTGTACTCTCAGTACCTCGCCTGCTTCGCACGTTCGCGCCAGGCAGACGGGGAGCTTCTCTGTGGGACACGGGTCGACGTTCGCTTGGGCCATTGTCAACTACCAAACATCGACCTTCCGCCGATCCCATAAAATAGGATCGCACGCTTAAATCCGGTGGCCGTTTAGTATTTGTAGGCAGCCGTTACCCCGTAGGTTGCAGGACGTCCGGCAAAACGCGCGCTGAAATCGGATGCGGTTACCACG
>JAYSQA010000187.1:0-45721 GCA_043721775.1 Rhodobacterales bacterium | reverse complement strand
GCACGATCAGGTCGAAGCCATGACACTGGCCGACCGGATCGTGATCCTGCGGGACGGTCGGATCGAGCAGCAGGGCGCACCGCTTGACCTGTTCGAGCGGCCCGCGACCGGCTTCGTGGCAGGCTTTCTCGGCTCGCCCTCGATCAACCTCATCCCGGCGAAACTCGTTTCCCGCAACGGAAGTGCTGCAATCGTGCTGCGGACGGGCGAGGCGCTGGAACTTCCTGCGACCAGGACGGTTCCGGGTGGTGGCGAGCGGGACATCATTTTCGGCATCCGGCCGCAGCATTTGAGCCGGGCCGGCGAGGGGGTGCTTGGCCCCGGAATCACGCGCATCGCGGCCACTGCGGATCTTGTTCAGCCGACGGGAACCCGCACCTTCGTCACGTCCCGTATCGGCGGCGTTGCGATTACCGCCGAACTTGTCGCGCATGACGTGCATGAACCGGGCGGGCCGCTGACCTACGCGGTTGACCTTAACCGTGCCATCCTGATTGATCCGTTAACCGACCGGGTGCTTTGACCATGCAGGACAAGCTTTCCAACGTAAGCCTCGCCCGCCGGGCCTATAACATCCGACGCCATGCGTTGCGCATGGCGGAGGTGCAGGGGCAAGGCTACATCGCCCAGGCGCTTGGCATTGCCGATGTGCTGGCGGTTTCCTATTTCGATGCGCTGAACTACCGGCCGGACGACCCGGAATGGGAGGGGCGGGACCGTTTTTTGCTGTCGATCGGCCACTATGCCATAGCACTTTATGCCGCTTTGGTTGAAGCCGGCATTCTGCCGGAGGACGAGATTGAAACCTATGGCTCGGATGACAGCCGCCTGCCGATGTCGGGCATGGCGGCCTACACCCCTGGCATGGAAATTACCGGCGGATCGCTGGGCCAGGGGCTGCCGATCGCGGTGGGCATGTGCCTTGGGTTGAAGCGCAAGAAGTCGTCCAGTTTCGTCTACAATCTTCTGTCCGATGGCGAGCTTGACGAGGGTTCGACATGGGAAGGGGCCATGTCCGCCAGCAGTCACATGCTCGACAATCTGATTGCCATCGTGGACGTCAACAACATGCAGGCTGATGGCCCGTCGAAGCAGGTTCTCAACTTCGAGCCGCTGCCTGACAAGTTCGAAGCCTTCGGCTGGTTCGTGCAGCGGGTGGATGGCAACGACATCGACGCCGTGGCGGCGGCGTTCCGGGCGGCGCGTGCCCACGCCGGCGCACAGCCGCGCATCGTGATCTGCGACACGAAAATGGGCAAAGGCGTCGATTTTCTCGAAGAACGCGAGCGCAACCATTTCCTGCGGGTGGAGCCTGAGGAATGGAGCCGCGCGTTCGCCATTCTCGACTCCCGGAGGCCCGGATGATGCGGAACAAGTACCTGAAGCCAACCATGGTAAGCGGCGGGCAGCGGCTGAAGACCTCTGCGATGATCGCCTCCATCGCGGGCGACGACCAGCCAACGCGGCTGGCCCCCTTCGGCCATGCGTTGGTGGAACTTGCCAAGACCCGGCCAGAGATCGTCGGCATGAGCGCCGATCTGGCCAAATACACCGACCTTCATATCTTCGCGCAGGCGCATCCGGACCGCTTCTACCAGATGGGCATGGCAGAGCAGTTGTTGATGGGTGCAGCGGCGGGCATGGCCCGCGAAGGTTTCATTCCCTTCGCCACGACTTATGCAGTATTCGCGTCCCGCCGCGCCTATGACTTCATCTGCATGGCGATTGCCGAGGAAAAGCTGAATGTAAAGATTGCCTGCGCCCTCCCCGGCCTTACGACTGGGTATGGACCCAGCCATCAGGCGACCGAAGATTTGGCGATCTTCCGCGGGCTGCCCAACATGACGATCCTCGATCCCTGCGATGCGATCGATATAGAACAGGCCGTGCCCGCCATGGCGGCGCACAATGGCCCCGTCTACATGCGGCTCCTGCGCGGCAAGGTGCCGGTCGTGCTTGACAAGTATGATTACAGCTTCGAGATCGGCAAGGCGAAGACGCTGGTGGATGGCAATGACGTGCTGTTCATCGCCTCCGGGCTGATGACGATGCGGGCACTGGAGGCAGCCGAAAAACTGAAGGCCGACGCGGTTTCGGTCGCAGTGCTGCATGTGCCGACCATCAAGCCGCTCGATACGGCGAAGATCATCGCCGAAGCCTCAAAGCCCGGCCGGTTGATCGTCGTTGCTGAAAATCACTCGGTGATCGGCGGGCTCGGCGAAGCCGTCGGTGCGCTGTTGATGCGGAGCGGGGTTTCCGCAAGGTTCCGGCAGATCGGCCTTCCCGATGCGTTCCTCGATGCGGGCGCCCTGCCGACACTGCACGACCGCTATGGCATCTCGACGTCGGCCGTCGTTGCGGCCGTGAAATCATGGCTCTAAACTATAAAAAACCCAATCCGTCAGGGAGGACATCATGGTCAATCACTTCGCAGTCAACATCGGTGCGCCCGAAGGCCCGATCTCGCTTTCAGACGGGTCCATGTATGTCACCGAGATGTCCTCGGCCACGGCCTGCGTCACCAGGCTTGATCCGGAAGGTCGGCGCAGCGTCGTGAAAAAGACAGGCGGCCGCCCCAATGGGCTGGCGATGGATGGCGATGGCAACATCTGGATCGCAGAAGCCCTGCTGCGCCAGATCATCTGCATCGATCCGCAAGGCCACGAGATCTGCCGCCTCGGCGGCGATGCCGTGAACGGCCCCTTCCTGTTCCCGAACGATCTCGCATTCGGCCCGGACGGCCATCTTTACATGACCGATTCCGGCATGCCGATGGTTGATTTTCTCGATGGCCAGAACTTCGTCGAGAATTATCTGGACCTGAACTGGGATGGCCGGGTCTATGAGATCGACCCCAAGGCCAACAAGGTGGTGCGCGTCATCGACCGCGGCATCCGCTTCGCCAACGGGATCTCTTTTGATGCGGGTGACAGGCTTTACGCCAATGCATCCTTCACCGGAGACGTGTACCGCTACAACGTGTTTGGCGGGAAGGATCCGTCGCGTGAGCTGTTCGGTAATGTTCTTCAGCAAGATGACCAGACCGGTTTCAAGGGGCCGGACGGGATGAAATTCGGCGCCGACGGCAGGCTCTACTGCACCGTCTATGGCCAGCAGAACGTGACTGTTCTGGACAAAACCGGCGCAGTTGCAGAGCGGTTGAAACTGGACGGCCCATGTCCCACCAATCTGTGTTTCTCCCGCGACGGGGCGCATATTCTGGTAACTGAAGTGTCAAAGGGTCAGGTGGAAAGGTTGGCGTCATCCTGTGCCGGTCTGCCGCTTCACATGCCGAAAATCCGGCGACTGGCCTGAATTCTAAAAGAAATAGTCAGGATCTGGAACCGTATCACCGTTTGCGATGCCTCCGGCCCGTGATTTGGGCCCGTGATTTCGGCCAAGTGGCATTTCGGGCATGTTGCTCTTTATGAGAGTTTGGCGGATGTTTGCTGTGGAGCACCAAATAGCCCAACGGATTGTGAGTTATTCCCCACTCTTGGACAGGTATCCGGCTGAGTTAAGCTACTGCCTGCACCTGCTGATCGGTTTGAGTGCTGCTGACGTAGACCACGGCGGGCGGTTGTCCGCCATGGGCGGCGTGGGGGCGTTGGTGGTTGTAGAAGGTGCTCCATGGTAATCCGCCCCGCCAGACGGTCCCAAGGCATTGAACCGGCCGATGGAGCGCACCGCCAAGCGCGATGCACAACTCGCAGCAACCTCTCCGAAGGCCGCGACCGGCAAGCGCCAACCCAAGCGCACGGAAGGCGCACGGCCCAGCGCCGATGAATTCGCAGCCTTCTACGCCGACATGGTCAATTCGGACGGGTTCCTGCCTGCAAACACCATCAGCAACATGATCCGCGACGCCCTGCTGTCACGCGGCCTTGTCACGCCAAGCCGAAACCACGGGATGGACGCAGCGCTTACGGTCATTCCACAGCCGGGCAACTTTTACGGTGGCTGGGTCACGCCCAATCTGGACGGGCAGATCAAGGGTGCGCCGGGAACGCAGCACGGGTAGCATGCGGTTATGCCATCGATGCACTTGGCCTGAACATTGCCAACGTCATCACCGGGTTTTCGCAAGCCGCCAAGATTTAAGCAGGCGCCCTTCAGGCAATCTGCAAGGTCACCTTGCCAATCGCCTTGCCGCTTTCCAGAAACGCATGGGCGGCGGCGACTTCGGTCAGGGCAAAGGTGCGTGCATGCAGGATCGTCAGCTTTCCTGCTGCAACCAGCCCAAGGGCCTGACGCAGGATCGCTGCCTGTTCCGCCAGGCGGGCGGACAGGCCCTTCCACATCGGCGTCAGCATCATCACGTTGTGCAAGGTCAGGTTCAGGTTGTAGGCCGTCAGGTCGGCATCATCGCCAGGCAGGCCCATCAAGGTGACCAGACGCCCGTATGGGGCCATGGCGCGATAGGTTTGTTGCAGGGTTTCCGCGCCGGCATTGTCAAAGGCCACGTTCACGCCGCCCGACCAGTGCAAGGCCGCCTCAGCAAAATCAGCCTCCCGATAGTTGAAGGTGACCTCGGCCCCCATGTCTTCCGCAATACGGGTCTTTTCGGATGAGCTTACTGTTGCTGCCACCCGTGCCCCGCGCAAGACTGCCAGCTGGATCGCGACGTGGCCCGTGCCCCCTGCCCCGCCATGGATCAGGGCAAACTCGCCAGCTTGCAGTGCTGCGCGGTCGTAGATCGATTCCCACGCCGTGATCGCCACCAAGGGCAGAGCAGCGGCGGTCAGATCGTCAACCCCGTCAGGCACAAGCGCCAGTTGCGCCGCCGGAACCACCGCAGCCTCGGCATAGGTGCCCATGGTCCCGCCGATACCACCGTTGCAAAAACAAACCCGGTCCCCGGGGCGCAAACCGGTTACGTCCGCCCCGACCGCTGCCACTACTCCCATCCCGTCATGGCCCAGGACAAAGGGATTGTCAGAGGCCAGATAGCCACCGAGCTGACGGAAAAAGACATCGGCCGGGTTCAGCGACGCGGCATGCAGGGTCACCAGCACATCTTGCGGCCCTTGCGGCCAGGCAAGGTCGACATCCCGCGCCACAAACACTTCGGGACCACCAAGAGACGACGCAACCATTGCCTTGATTTTCACGGGGAAACCTTTCGAAGTTGCCGGATGTACCACAGCATGATCAGCGACAGACAAGCAAAGACAGTCAAGGCCAGAATGACCGACGCCACCGCCAGCCGGGGTGTACCCGCAGACCGCAGACTAAGCCACATCAGAACCGGCAGCGTCTGGGTATCCCGGTCCGTTAGAAACAATGCCATTACAAACTCGTTGAGTGAGATCACAAAGGCAAACAGCACCGACGAAATGATGCCGGTCGACACCATCGGGATCACCACCTCGAAAAACGTGCGCAGCGGGGGGGCGCCAAGGTCGTTCGCGGCCTCGACCACGCGGTTGTCGATGGTGCGGAAGGTGGCCTCCATCAGCATGAAGACCAGCGGCATCGCCCAAAGGGAATGCGCGACCATCACCAGCCCGCGCGAGCCGTAGATGGTGACGCCGCCGATCTGCAGCCCGCCAAAAGCGATGGCAACCCCCAGGCCCAGCACCACGCCCGGCATGAACAGCGGCATCATGATCAGGAAGTATAGAAGGCTCTTGAACGGGAAATCGTACCTCTCGAACGCCCAGGCCGCGAGGATACCGGCGGTAGTCGAAATCAGCGCCGTGCCGACCGCAATGATGAAGCTGTTCTTCAGCGCCTCGGTCCATTGCGGGCTTGCAATGAAATCGCGGTACCAGTCCAGCGACCAGACCTTGATCGGAAAGCGGATTTGCGAGGCATCATTGAACGACATCACCAGTGTGACCACAATCGGGATCAGCACATAGGCCACAATGAAAAGCGTGAAGGCCAGCGTCAGAACCCGGAACACCACAGGCTCAACGCCGCGCCGCGCAAGAGGTGTGCCCGAGTCAGACATGCAGGGTGGCCCGCCGCGTGCTGAGGGCGCGGGTGACAACCATCATGACCCCGACAAGAACCACCAGCACCATCGAAAGCGCCGAGGCCAAGGGCCAGTTGTTGCGGCCAAGCATCTGTTCCTGAATGAGAAATCCCATCGTCCACAACGTGTCGGGGCCAAGTGCGGAAGGTGTCGCATAAGTGCCCATCGTGAAGATGAAGCATTGCGAGAACGCCACAAGCAGCCCGTTGCGTGTCAGCGGCAGCAGCACCTCGCGGAAGATGGTCAGGGGTGAGGCGCCAAGGTCAGCAGCGGCTTCAAGCATCCGCTTGTCGATGCCATCGAGAATCGACAGCAGGATGAAAAAGCAGAACGGCAGCGTCAGGTAGACCAGCCCGACGAAGGCCGCGAACTCGGTGTACATCAAGCTGATCTTGTCTTCGATCAGACCGGAGCTTGTCAGCGCAAAGCTGAGAAGCCCATTCTTGGGAAAGAACATCCACCACCCGAAAATGATCGCAATCTCGGAAATCAGCAGCGGGCAAAGAGCCAGGCCGATAAAGATCAACCGCCACTTCGCCGGTTTCAGCCAGACCAGCAGGGCAAAGAGATAACCGATCACCAGCGTCGCGGCCGATGCCATCAGGGCCAGCTTCAGCGTGGTCCAGATCGCGGCAACGAAAACCTCGTTTGAAAAGACGGTCTGGTAATTCGCCCAGGACAGGCCCGGCGTGAAGAGCTTTGATCCCTCGGACAGATTGAAGCTCATCCGCGCCATGTAAAGGGTCGGAAGGCCGAAGAAGATTAGCGCGATGATCAATGCGGGGCACAACAAGAGCCAGGGAGCCGCGCGTTTGCGCCGTATCATTGCCGCGCGGGCGGCGATATAGGCGCGGTCTTCCCCTGTCACCGAAACACCTGCATGTCATGGGTCAGCCAGCCAACATCCACCTGATCCCCTGCCCGATGCAGGGCGGCACCGGCATCGTCGGCGAACAACTCCAAACCACCTGCACGCAGATGATATCGGTTGAGGTCGCCCAAAAACTCGACGAATTCAACCCGTGCTTTTAGCGTGTTGGGCAGTTGTGCCGCATCAGGGCCGAAACGCAGACGTGACGGGCGGATGTAAAGACGCGCGTCGCCGGGCGCGTGCATGCCCTCCAGCAACAGATCAATCTTTTCGCCGGCGCTGTCCGTGGGCTGCGGCCCAAGACGCACGACCAAGCAGCAGCTTTCACCGATGAAGGTGTAGACGAATTCGTTGGTCGGATGATGAAAGATCTTTTCAGGCGTGTCGATCTGTTCGATCGCCCCGTTACGCATCACCGCCACGCGGCTGGACATTGCCATCGCCTCGCCTTGGTCGTGGGTGACGTAGATCGCGCTGAACTGCAACCGATCGTGCAGGCTTTTGATCTCGGCGCGCAGTTGCAGGCGAAGCGACAGATCCAGCGCTGACAAGGGTTCATCAAACAAAAGGATCGCCGGACGCACCGCAAGCGATCGCGCCAATGCCACCCGCTGCTTCTGCCCCCCGGAAAGCTGTGCGGGATAGCGGTCGGAAAAGCCGGAAAGCCGCACGATATCAAGGTACTGCTTCACGCGATCGGCAATCTCCGAAGCGCCGACCTTGCGCATGCGCAGCCCGAAGGCCACGTTTTCGGCCACGGTCTTGTGCGGGAAAAGTGCGCCCGACTGGAAGATCGTCGCAGTGTCGCGCTGATAGGCCGGCAGGTGATCGATGCGCTCGCCGTTGATCCGGATCGTACCGCCGTCCAGCTGGTCGAACCCCCCGACCAGGCGCAGGGTTGATGTCTTGCCCGATCCGGACGGTCCCAGCAGGGTGACAAACTCGCCCTTCGCCACAGTCAGTGACACATTGTCGACTGCAACGATCGGCCCGTAAGCTCTTCGCACGTCCTGGAGGTCAAGTGCCGCGATCGTCATCCGCCCGTCGTAACCGTGATGGTTTGCTTCATGCGGGCATCCAGCGCGTCCCAGTTCGCGCCGAATTTATCCCATCCGGCAAGGCTGAACAAGCTGAAGGTTGCGGCCATTGCGTCGTTCGTCATGGGGTAATCGGCCCAATGCGCCGGTGCCACCATATCTGACCGCGACATGAAATCGGTCGAGCCGTTCAGAAATCGTTGTTGGGTCTCCTGTTCCAGCAGGTAGGACTGGAACAGATCGGCCAGATCGCCGTGTCTGGTGCCGCGCACCTTGAGAAACCAGTTGGTGTAGGACGCCGTTCCTTCTTTCGGCACAGCGCCCGTGAACTCGTCGCCATACTCCTTCAGAAAGCCGTACGCATCGCCGGAATACATTGTGGCAACCTGCGCCTCGTCCTGCAGCATCAGGTTCGCGAGTTCAGCCCCATCCTTGTACCATTTGGCCATCCGCAGTTTTTCCAGCTCCAGAAACAACGGTTCCATCTCGGCGGGGCTGTCGAACACCTCGTCGATGCCCGGCTTGCGCGCCGACAAAAGCGCAGGGATGCACAAGTCCCAGTAGAACGCCGCGGCGTCCATCGTCGTCTTGCCAAGGGCGCGGGGGTCCCAGAAATTGGCCCAACTGTCGGGCGCAATGCCGCTGGCCTTTGATGTCAGCATCCAGAGTGATCCGCCGCCGAAAGGCACGCCGTACTTGGCAGCATCACCCCGCAGGGCGTCGAACCACGGATGAACCGCTGCAAACCCTGGCATCGAACTGCGGTCCGTTTCAAGAAACAGGCCCTCGGCCAGACCGGCAGACGTGGTGTATTCATCAGCGATGGTCAGATCGAACGGCGGGTTGTCGGCGGGCGCTGCCACAATCTGCGCCACCATCTGATCCCAGCCGCCAACTGTTTCCACCTTCGTGCCGTAGCTGGCGTTGAAGGGTTCGACCACCAACTCGCGGAAACTGAGCTCGTGGTTGCCGGACCACGAGACGACAACCAGCCCTTCCCCCGCGAAAGCAGACTGTGCTGATGCCGGGAGTGCCCGACCGATCAGGGCCGGTGCCGCCAGCGTGGCAAGACCTTGCAATGTTCTGCGGCGGGTGAATCGCATCGGCTTCCTCCGGAATGGGGTGGCCCGCGCTTTTCTACGCGGGCAACAAAAAACACAATCAACCAGTGGTACGGGCGACGGTCTGCTTCATGCGGTCATCAAACGCCTGATAGTTGGCATTGATCTTGTCCCAGCCGTCCATGGTCAGGATCTGGAACATCTTGTGGTAATCCTCATTCGACTGGGGATAGCCGTTCCAGTGCGCGGGCACCGTCACATCCTTGCGCGCCATGAAGATCATCGACTTGGCAAGGAAGCGGTCCTGCGTTTCCTTTTCCAGAAGGTAGTTCATGAACAGGTCAGCCAGGTCGCCGTGCTGGGTGCCGCGCACCTTGAAGTACCAGTCCGCCCAGGCAGAGACTCCTTCCTCCGGAACGCCCGCCACATATTCATCCGGGTTCTCGGTCAGGAAGGTATAGGCATCGGACGAGAAGGTCATCGCCGCATCGGCCTCTTCCTGGTTCATGATGTTGGCCTGCTCGGCACCGTCGCTGTACCATTTGGCCACCTTCAGCTTGTCCAGTTGGGCAAACAGTGCCTCGGCGGTGGCCATGTCATACATCTCGTCAAGGCCGGGGTTGATCTTGCTCATCACCGCAGGCACCGACAGCGTCCACCACCATGCAGATGCGTCGGATGTGACCTTGCCCGCCAGTCGTTCGTCCCACAAAAGGCTCCACGAGGTCGGCGCAATTTCCAGCGACTTGCGGACCATCAGCATGCAGGTGCCGCCGCCAAAGGGAATGCCGTATTCCTTGGCATGGTCCGGGCGCGTCTCGTAAAACCACGGATAGACCGAGGCGAGGTTCGGGATCTTGGCCGGGTCGGTCTTCTGGTACTGGCCACCGGCCAGACCGGTGGACGAGATGTATTCCTCGGCCACTGTCACATCGAAGGGTGGATTGTCTTCGGGCGCAGCCGCGATCTGCGAGGTGATCTGATCCCAGCCGCCGACGGTTTCGGCCTTGGTGCCATATTGCGCGTTGAACGGATCGATGATCGTTTCCCGAAACACCTGTTCGTAATTGCCCGACCACGAGACCGCGATCAGGCTTTCACCCGCGAACGAGGTTTGCGCAGTGGCAACAGAGGCGCGACCAATGATGGCGGGCATCGCAACTGCGGCAGCAGCGGTTGAAAGGAAGTGGCGCCGATTCAACGACAGATTGCGGATCGTGTCAGTCATGGTATCTCCCCGTTTAATGTTGTTTAGATCGGTTTTGGTCGACTATTACGCTGGTATCTGCATCGGTCAAGCTAATCGCTCGTGAACCGCGTTCAAATTGGATCTTGCGGCTGCTCAGAAGGAAATTTCGATTTACACAATGCGCTTGCCCGACATTCCCTTGACCCAGACCCATCTGCTTGCCTCGATTGCCGTCGCCCTGTGCGGCAGCATGTGGGGCGTGTTTTGGCTGCCGTTGCGATGGCTGGATGCGCAGGGGGTTGGCGGGGGCTGGACGGCGCTGGTGTTCAACCTTGTCTCATTGCTGGCCCCGCTGCCGTTCCTGTTACGCCGCGCGCAATGGGCAGGCTTTGTGCGGCATGCCCCGTCAGGGTTGCTGCTGGGCACGGCGTTTTCGCTTTATACTGTCAGTCTGGTGATGACGGATGTGCTGCATGCCATCTTGTTGTTTTACCTGACCCCGGTCTGGAGCACCTTGGCCGCACGCATCTTGTTTGGCGCGCGGCTGACTGTGTCGCGAGTCATCGCTATTTTGCTGGGACTGTTAGGGATGGCGACGCTTCTTGGGGCAACGGATGGGCTGCCAATGCCGCGCAACGCAGGCGACTGGGTGGCGCTGATATCGGGCATACTGTGGGCCGCAGGCACGATGCACAGCTTTGCCCGGCCGGCGACCGGGGCCGCACTTCCGGTGTTCACTTTCTCACTGGGCGGGGTGATTTCTTCGGCTCTTGTGATTGTGATCGGGATGCAGATGGGCATGCCACTTGCCGCGTACGGCGCGCTTGTGCCGTCATTGCCCTGGATCATTCTGGCTGCGCTTATCTTTTTCGTGCCGCCGAACTTCCTGATTCTCTGGGCGGCTCAGCGGCTGGATCCGGGTCGCATCGGCATCCTGCTGACGACGGAAGTGATGGTCGGCGCGGTCAGTGCGGCCCTTTTGTCGGGCGAAGCCTTTGGGACACCGGAATTCCTCGGCACCGCCTTCATCATCAGCGCCGGACTGGTGGAAGTCTTGGGTCGGCGGTGACGTAAGGGATTGCGTGAAAGCGGCACTCGCGCCTATTGTTGATGACATAATTTGGAAAGGGTACCGCAGATGAACGTCGTTTCCCGTCATGTTTGTGATCTTGGCCGCTTTGATGCCAACCCCGAGAAATCTTTCACGATCCCGAAGGACTATTACACCGACCCGGCCATCTTCGCCCGCGAGAAGGAAGCAATCTTCTTCAAGGCCTGGAGCTACGCCTGTCATACCAGTCAGGTGGCCGAGGCCGGGGCCTATGTGACGGTCCGGATCATTGATCAGAACATCGTGGTGATGCGCGGTGAGGATGGCGTCCTGCGGGCCTTCTACAACGTCTGTTCGCACCGCGCGCATGAGCTGTTGCAAGGCTGCGGCCATACCAAGATGATCACCTGCCCCTATCACGCCTGGACCTACCATACCGACGGCAAATTGCGGACGGCAGTCGGGCAAAAGCGGGTCGAAGGGTTTCAGTCCGACGAGTTCGCGCTGAAACAGGTGCGGCTGGAGGAATACGCGGGCTTCGTCTTCGTGAACCTCGATCCCGCCGCATCCCCACTGCACGCCGAAGCGGGCAGTCTGGCCGATGACATCAAGGGTTACTGCGCCGACGTTCCGGGTCTGAAATTCGCGCATCGCCAGACTTACGAGATCAAGGCGAACTGGAAGAACATTGTCGACAACTTTCTGGAATGCTACCATTGCTCGGTAGCACATCCGGCCTTCGTGGACCTTGTGGACATCAAGAACTACCACACGAAAACCTATGGCCTGTATTCCAGCCACATTTCGCCGCCGGGCCGGTCGGACAATGCTGCCTATGCAATCCCCGATGGCCCGGCTGGCAACTTTGCCGCCTGGTGGCTGTGGCCCAACGTCACCTTGAACGTCTTTCCCGGCTCGGCCAACATCACTGTGCTGCACATCCAGCCCACCGGGCCGGAAACCACGCTGGAGCATTTCGATTTCTTCTTTGCCGATGAAACGCCATCCGAAGGCGAGCGGCAGGCGATCGACTATATCGACAAGGTACTCCAGCCCGAGGATATCGGTCTGGTGGAAAGCGTGCAGCGGGGCCTGCATTCGCGTGGCTACAATCAGGGCCGCCTGATGGTGGACAAGGACCGCAGCTACAACTCCGAACACGGGCTGCACCATTTCCACGGGCTTGTGCTGAAGCAGCTTGGCGATCTTTGATGGCGGCAAGCCGGGCCGAATACGACTATGTGATCGCCGGGGCCGGGTCGGCGGGCTGCGTGCTGGCGAACCGGCTGACCGAAGATCCGGACGTCCGCGTGCTGATCCTTGAGGCGGGTCCGCGCGATCTGAACCCCTTCATCCACATGCCCGCAGGCGTCTACAAGGTCTGGAAGGATTCACGGATCAACTGGAACTATGCCTCGGCCCCGCAGGCGGAACTGGCGGCGCGCGCCATCCCCGTGCCGCGCGGGCGGGTGTTGGGCGGGTCGTCTTCCATCAATTCGATGGTTTATCTGCGCGGGCACCCGATGGACTATGATCGCTGGGCCTCGGACTTTCGCTTGCCTGAGTGGGACTATGCCCATTGCCTGCCCTACTTCCGCAAATCCGAACGAAACGAGCGTGGTGCCGACCCTTGGCACGGCGACAGCGGACCCCTGGGCGTCAGCATAGGGAGCAGTCCGAACCTTCTGTACGACGCTTTTGTCGAGGCCGGGCCGCAATCAGGTTTCGGTGGCTCGGACGATCTGAACGGCTTCAACCCCGAAGGGCTGGCGCGTCTGGACAGCACAAAGTGGAACGGGCGCCGCTGTTCGGCGGCGGTGGCCTATCTTCACCCCGCCGCGCGCCGACCGAACCTGACCGTTGAGACCGGAGCCTTGGTCCAGCGTGTCGATATCGCGGGCAACCGGGCGTCCGGCCTGACCTATACCAAGGGCGGCCAGACCATCAGTGTCCATGCCGCGCGCGAGGTGCTGCTGTGCGGCGGCGCGATCAACTCGCCGCAGATGCTGATGCTGTCAGGCATTGGCCCCGAGGACGAGTTGCGCGCGCAAGGGATTGCGGTGCGCCACCATTTGCCGGGGGTGGGGCAAAACCTGCAGGACCATATCGATCTGATGATGCAATGGCATTGCACCCAGCCGGTTACGCTGGCCCGTCTGGCCAACCCTTTGGCCAAGCTGGCTGCCGGTGCGGAATGGCTGATGACACGCAAAGGCCCGGTGGCGTCAAACATCTGGGAGGCTGGCGGGCTGATCCGCACCAACAGCAACGTGCCTTCGCCCAACATCCAGTTCCACTTCGGCCCGGTTGCGGTTGACTATGTCGGTGACAAAATTCAGCTGAAGCAGGGCTTTCAGCTGCACGTCAGCCAATTGCGCCAGACCTCGCGCGGGCGTCTGAAACTGACAGACAGCAATCCGGCGTCCGCCCCGAGGATCGAGTTCGATTTCCTGACCACCGACCACGACCGCCGTGAGATGGTGGAAGGCGTCAAAGCAGCCCGCCACATCGTCGATCAACCGGCCTTCGCCCCGTTCCGGGGGGCAGCGATCTATCCGGGCACCGGGGTGCAATCGGACGCGGATATCCTCGATTTCGTGCGCAACACCTCTGAGACTGAGTTTCACCCCTCCTGCACCTGCCGCATGGGGCAGGACGCGATGGCCGTCACCGGCCCGGATTTGAAAGTCCACGGGATCGAGAACCTGCGGGTGATCGATGCCTCGGTGATGCCCGCCGTGATCAGTGCCAATCTGAACGCCACTGTGATGATGATCGCCGAAAAGGCCGCCGACATGATCCGCGGTCACCCGGCACTTGCCCCGACACGGCCCCGTTTTGCGTTCGATGGTGTTCCAGCGATCTGAGGTTCAGGCGTCTGGAAGCTGGCGCTTGAACGGGCTTCACCGAGGGTGAACACCGCTCCAGTCCTGATCTGCGTAAATGTCCGGCGTTTCGCGCCGCATGGCGTGGTACCATTCGACCACGTCGACCAAGGTGTTCTCGCCACGGCAATAGGCTTGCACCAGTTCCGTCATGCGGGCTTTGCCAAACGATGGATAATGCCCGCCATGAAAGACCTCCGCCCCCAAGCCCTGCAGACGGGCAAGCGTTCGACGCAGGGTGGCGGGATCGGAATGATACAGATTGTCCATAAGGCCCCCGTCATAAAGGGCGTCACCGGAGAAAACGGTCCGCGCTTTTTGGTCCCACAACGAGATTGACCCGGGCGAATGCCCCGGCGTGTGCAGGATCTGAAAGGCGCAATCCCCGAGGTCCAGGACATCGCCTTCATCAAGGTAGCCGGTCAGCGGTGCCGGGGTGATCCGGAAGGTGGCAGGGTCGAAGTCCGGGTGCGCCCGCGGGTCGACAATCTCGATCTCGGTCCATGCGCCCGAATAAATCACCGCGCCATTTTCCGGCGCTGCGAGGATATGCGCCTCGGCGGGGTGGCCCAGCCTGCAGTCAAACTCATGCAGGCCACCGGAATGGTCGAAATGGCAATGGGTCACGATTGCCTTGATCGGCCGGTCGGTCTCGCGCAGCAGCCAGTCCTTCATGGGACTAAGGCCCATGCCGGTATCGATGACAAGATCACAGTCGCGCCCGCGCACGTGCCAGATGTTGCAGCGCAGGAAACTGGCGACCCCGGTTTCCTGGATCAGCGATACGCGGTCAGACAGTCGCCAGGTCTTGAATGCCATTTTCGAAATTACTCCTGACTATGGGTGTCGGGACGATCTATCGTTTGCCGCTATACCTGAACGCCGCTTGCCTTTTGCAGGGTTGTAAAAGTAGGCAGCCCGGCGCGCGGCAAGAACATCTCCGGCGCAGCGGCCTCGTACTGCAAAGCAGCGCCGATCACGGTGGCATCATCGAACGTGCGCCCGACGATCTGGATGCCGGTGGGCACGCCGTGCCTGTCACGGCCGGAAGGCACCGAAATGACCGGGCAATTGTGCAGCATGTTGAATGGATGCGTCAGAACCCAGCCATATTCGGGGTCCACAATCCGGCCGTCGACGACAAACCCTTTGCCAACAGGGTCATGGTCCACCCGCACCGCACCTATTGCGAGTGTGGGGCAAACCAGAATGTCATTGTCTTCCAGAATGGCGCCGATCGTCTGGTACATGTCATGCTGAACGTCCCATGAACGTGCGATTTCATCCGGCGTCGTGCGCGCCGCCATCTCTGCCGCAGCTAGCGCGTAGTCGGTCAGAAGACTGCTGTGTTCTGCCGATGCCCACAAGGGTTGACGACCAAAATGCATCGCGCCGTACCAATGCATCGCCGCGCGATCCACGGTATCGGTCCAGCCGATACTGACCTCGTGCACCTGACACCCATCTTGCGCAAACACGTCCAGCGCGCGCAGGGTATTTGCGCGCACGTCGGCGCTGATCGGCACATATCCAAGGTCCATCGACCACGCGACACGCAAGGGCCGGTGGCTGGCCTCCAGCGGCAGGGCAACACGTTCCCGCAAGCTGTCATGGTCGCGCGGATGCGGCCCCGAAATCAGGTTCTGCAAAAGCGCCGTGTCCCCTACGCTGCGGGTCAGGACACCGCAGTGATTGTAGCGGTCAAAGTTGGCGGGCGGTCCGTCGGGGTTGCGCCCGTGTGGTGGCTTGAACCCGACCAGTCCGCAGGAACTGGCCGGGATGCGGATAGACCCACCGATGTCGGTGCCTGTGGCAACCGGTGTCATGCCAGCCGCCAGCGCAGCCGCAGAACCACCCGACGAACCACCCGGCCCAAAATCCAGATTGAACGGATTGTGCGTGACACCCCACATCCGCGAGTTGCAGGTGCCTGACAGACAGAACTCGGGTGTTGTCGTGCGCGCGTGAAGAATTGCCCCGGCGGCCTGCAACCGCTCAACCATCGGGTCCGAGTACGTATCGATGTGATCCTTCAAGACCAGAGAGCCCTGTGTCGTGCGTTTGCCCGCTATCCTTTGCGCATCCTTGACCGCCACTGGCAGCCCCTCAAGCGCGCGCGCTTCGCCCGAGCGCGAGGAATAGGCAACCTCTGCCACCTTAGCAGCGGCGCGCGCCTCATCGAAATACGTGTCGGCATAGGCATTGACCGCCGGGTTCACCTTGTCTGTCCGGGCGAGGATGGCATCAAGGTATTCAACCGGGGACACTGTCCGTTTGCGAAACAGCGCCAGCACGTCGCGCGCCGGCAGATAACAAAGCTCCTCAGAGGTCATGGTGGCTCCTGTGCGGCTGGGCGACATAGTCGCCTCTCTGGGTCTGTAAGCTCTGCCAGAAAGACCGCATGGCTCTGGTTTGTCAATCGACCCGCAAAGCTTGTCCCCGGCAGCGGTGACCTTCCGGCGCCAAAGGACAGGGCCCAGGTCGCCAAGGCCATTGTGCCCAGTTACGCGATGGAGATTAGACCCTATTCTGCAAAGATTTCGCGCAAGCGGCCGGTGTCGATCGCTGGACAGATGCGGCCGGAAAATTTGAACGTGTCCACTGCCTCACCAGCAACAAGCGCGTTGACGATAGCCTCCTCGATAGCCTCGACAGCGGCGAGGTAAATCGGGTGTAAGCGTCCGGTCTGCCTGCGGTCATCGCGCGTTCCAGGGCGACAGGTCATCGATCCGGTTGATCTTGTGGTCCGGGATACGGGCAAGGGTGTCGGTGAGCCAGGTTTGGGGATTGACGCCGTTCAGCTTGGCGGTTTCGATCAGGGTGTAGGCGATAGCGGCGGATTTACCGCCGGTTTGCGGTCCGACGAAGATGTAGTTCTTGCGGCGCAAAGCGACCGGCCGCATTGCGCGTTCGGCGGTGTTATTGTCGAGTTCGAGAATGCCGTGATCAAGGTAGTTGCGCATCCGCACCTTTTCCAACGCGTCATGGCGTTCGGGCAGCGACAGCATGCCATTCACCGTGACCGCACTGGAAATCGCCGCCCGCGCCAGCCCCTGCACCTGATCGGCCATCAGCGCGACCGGTGGCGAGATCACCACCGTCAGCGCGCCGGTCTTGTCGACCCGCGACAGCGCCGGGATCTGATAGCAGACCGATTTTCCCGTGCCCGTCGGCAGGATGCCCAGCACGGATTTGCCCACCATCGCCTCGGCCACAATCCTTTCCTGCAGGGGACGGCCGATGTCATCGACGGGCTGGGGTCGGAAGGAGGGGAATCCGAACCAGCGTTCGACTGCGGCATTCGAGGTGTTCTTCTCTGCGCATTAGCCACAGGCCGGATCGCCGCAATTCGTGTCGCGCAGATGCCGCACGATCCGCCCCGCCTGCGGGAACTGCATCCGCACGCACGGCGGCATGACCGAGTACCCGCCCGCGACCGAAATTCACGACAAAGCATCGGCCATCGGCCAGCCGCGCCCGGTTGGCCACCAGATGTGGCAGATCGTGGCGCAGGATGTTGTGGCCAACCAAATGCGCCGCTCCATCGCAAAGCGCCTCCAATCGGTCCAATGCAGGGTCCAGCGCGGCACCTTTGTGAACCATGCCCGCTCGCCCCGCACCGCAGCAAAGGCGAACAGACGCGCTGACTTCGGATCAGCCTCCAGATCGATGGAAGCAAAACCGGAAAGAAAAAGAGCGGGATCAAAGGTCAAACGTCAGGGTTCCGAATTCCAAAGGCCAAGAGCGGCATCCAAGCCATTGATAACCCTATCGCCAGGATTCGAAAGTGGCAGATTTCCCTCCGGGGTGGCGGTGCCTGAGCTTGGGCATTGCAACCGTGGTGGGACAGGCTGCTGATCCGTATAGCAGCCACTGATATGGCTTGACCCAGTGCCTTCGATCAACAAAGCTGAACCTGCGCAGTTTGGGCTGCACGATATCCCGCAGATTGATCCAATAGCGCCGCTGGCAAAGGATACGGAAAATGACGACAGACCTTCAGGCGGTGCCTGCGCGCCGGGGCCGGGCCGTGCGCCTTGCCAAAGGCCAAGCGATCCAGATCATCAACACGCATGGTCAACAAGTGGTTGATACCTGGTGCTTCAATGCCGATGACCTGTCCGAATTCATGTCGATGGAACACCTGCACGCAACGCTTCAGGGGATATTCCCCGCCAAGGGCGATGGCCTGACAACAAACCGGCGGCGGCCCATTCTGATCCTGGAAGAAGACACATCACCGGGTCGCCACGATACGGTGATCGCCGCCTGCGACGTGCATCGTTATGCCGCTCTTGGCTGCACGCAATACCATGACAATTGCACCGACAACCTGCACGCCGCCCTTGGCCAGCTGCATCTGCGGGCTGCCGATTGCCCGGCCCCGCTGAATTTGTGGATGAACATTCCCGTCGGCCCTGATGGCAAGATCACCTGGGGCGAGCCGCTGTCCAAGCCGGGGGATCATGTCGTGCTGCGTGCCGTCATCGACTGCATCGTGGTGATGTCCACCTGCCCGCAGGACATGATCCCGATCAACGGCGCTGCCTGTCAGCCGACCGAAGTGCACTACCGCCTGCTGGACTGACAGACCATCAGGTTGCGGGCAGGTCGATCCGGTACACAGTGCCGCGTCCTTCGATCTTTGCCGAAGTGACGAGCAAGCCAAGCTTCTTCTTCAGCACTCCGGAAATTGCCCCTCTTGCTGTCTGGGCCAACCATTGAGTTGCCGCCACGATCTTGCCCATCGTAGCGCCTTCAGGCCGCTGCAGCATTTCGATCAACAGCCCCTGCTTGGTGCCCGCACGGGGCGTCGGCGGTTTTGCCACGGGTTCTGTCTTCGCGCTTGCCCGGGTGGCTGACATGAAATTGGCTGTCGCCGGTGCGATCCCGATGGCCAGCAGGCCTGCGTCGGTGACCACCAGCGTGGTGCCATTACCATCGCCGGTTTCACGCCAGAGCGGTTCATTCGGGCGCAGGTTGGCATCGACCTCCTGCAACCAGCCGTGGCTGATCATCTTGAAGACGGCCACCAGCACTTGCACAGTTGCGATGGCATCGGATGCCAAGCCGCTGTCCGGATCCTCAACAATGGCGATCAGTCATGCAGCGTTGGCCTCTAGCGGCACGATCTGCCCGAACCCGGTCAGATGGCCGCGCAGAGCATCAATCGCCTGCGCCCGCTGCCGGATCAGGACTTCGCAAATGTGAAAGATCATCGGCGCCCCTTGGACTTCTTTGCTGTTTGATGGCACGAAGCGCATCATCGGACGCGTCGCGACCTCGTGGATCGCCTCGGCATCTGCGACGACGTTCTTTTGCCTCTTCACGAAAGGCTTGACGGAGACGGAAGGCATGAGCCGAACTTCGTGGCCCGCAGGAACGCGATCTTCCGGCCCCGGAAGTGCGCGTTCCTGCGGGCCTCCATGGCAACAAAGCAGCGTGGCAGGTGGCTGAAAAGTGCAATCATCTGATCTCGCTTCAGCCTCTTTCGCAGCACCGCTCGCCCGCTCGCCCGAAGGCGTCAGCCCCATGCACATGGATGGACGAGGCGCCGAAGGTGACGACCCATTCTTCGGCAGGTCGAGCCCGACCATGATGATCCTTGACATGACCGCTGTCCATTGAGGATCCTCACAGACCCGCCTTGGCGCATTGATGCCGTCGGGGGGCGGTCACATCAACAGAGCCTTGCCGGTATGAAAACAGACCGGACGGGTCGTAGGCTGAAACTGTCCGTGCAAATGTACACTTTACTGCGAACGCCAAGCTTTGCACCATTGGCAAGGGCCGGCTCGATTTGCGGGCGGACAAACATGGGGACGGAATATGGCAAAAGCTATTCACAGCATGATCAGGGTGCTTGAAGAATCACGCTCGGTGGCGTTTTACGCAAGCGCATTCGGCTTGCAGGTGGCAGACAGGTTGGAGTTCGACAGCTTTGTGCTGATCTACCTCAGCAACGCAGAATCCGATTTTGAGGTTGAACTTACGGTCAACAAGGGCCGGAGCGAGCCCTATGATCTTGGCAACGGCTATGGCCATATTGCTGTTTCGGTTCCAGATGTGGCGGCCGAACATGCCCGCTTTCTGGCCGAGGGTCTTGCGCCACGCAAGCTGGTGGATTTCGCGCCGGGAGGCTCGATAATCGCACGGTTCTTCTTTGTCGCCGACCCTGACGGCTATCAGATCGAAGTCGTGCAAAGAGGCGGCAGATATCTCTAGTAAATAATGCGTCAGGTCGCGGGTGGAATGTCTTGAGGTGATCGGGGACGGCTCTTTCTAACCCGGTTTGCGGGCAGAGATATTGTAGGCGTCCATTTTGCGATAAAGCGTGGGGCGCGAAATTCCCAGCATGGCGGCGGTGCGGCTAAGATTGCCATGTTGCGCCGTCAGTGTCGCGCGGATCATCTGGGATTCGGCATCTTTCAGGGATTCGGGGTTGCCCGACTCCGGGGTGGGGTCGGCCAAAGCAGTTGTGCGCCGCTGCACAATCTCTTGCGGCAGGTCGATGATCGAAATGGTGCGGCTTTTGCTGAGGTAGTGCAACCCCGAGATGACGTTGCGCAGCTCTCGCACATTGCCGGGCCAGCTATGCGTCATCAGCGCCTCTTGCGCATCGGATCGCAGAATCAGCACATCGCGGCCGGTTTCAATGCTGATCTTGCGGTTGTAATGTTCCGCGATCAGCAGGATGTCGTCGTTACGATCACACAAAGGCGGGATCGTCAGGGTAACGGTGCCAAGACGATAGAACAGATCGCGACGGAACCGGCCTGCCTCCACCTCGTCCAGCATCACCCGGTTGGTCAGTGAGATCACGGCCAGGCCGGGCTTGTCGATCGACTGACCGGTGCTGCAATCATCTAGCGCGCGCAGCAAAAAGGGTTGGATCGACGGGGGCAATTCGCCGATCTCGTCCAGAACAAGGGTGGGGGAACAGACGGCGGACATTGCGCCTTGCAGGGCGGCATCAATTGCCGCGACAGAGACCGCGCCGCAGTTGATCGCGGCAAAAAGCTGTGGTGGCAAGTGCGAGTGGATCAGGCGGGCGAAAAGTTCCTTGCCGACGCCGGTCTGTCCCTGAATCAGAATCGGCAGCCGCGAGGTGGCGATGCGGTTTGCCGTATCCAGAGCCTCCAGAATGGCATCGCTTTTGCCGACGATCTTCAGATCCGTTCCGCGAAGGGCAATGCCGGGCAGCGGAGCAAGGCGGACCGGTGAGCGGGTGGCCGGGTTTGCCGGCTTGAAAACCAAAGCTGCGCCTTTTGCTTTGCCATCTATGTTGATCAGCCGGATTTCCTGACAGCTGTGATCAACCGGAAGGGCTGCGAGGATACTGGCTTCAGAAAGTTCGCTCGACAGATCAAACAGCTTTACGCCGTTCTTGACCGTCGCGCCCGGCCGGGCGAATTGCGGAAGGCCGTCACAATTGCGGTTGAAGATCAACCGGCCAAAGCGGTCAACCACCGCGATGCCTTCGTCCATCGAGCTTGATTGCATCGGGATCGTGCCAATGACCGATTCCAGCAGATGCAGGTGCAAAAGCGATTGTTCACGCTCAAGCGCGATTTCGATTTCGCGTGCGGCAGTCGCTGCGAAGGCCGCATTGTGCTTTTGAAAGATCGTCGTCAAGCCAGACAGGTTGATGGCCCCGATGATCGTGCGGTCAACCGGATCGCGTATGGGCGCGCAAGCGCAGCTCCACGCTTTCATGCCTTCACAGAAATGTTCTTCGCCATGGACAAACACCGGCTGACCGGCCCAAAGTGCCGTGCCGATGCCGTTTGTTCCAGAGGCCTGTTCGCTCCAGATACCACCCACCCGCAGGTTGATGCGGTTGGCCTTGTCCAACGTCGAGCTGTCGCCGACAGTGTCCAGTATGACCCCGTCCCGGTCGGTCAGAAGCAAGATGGCCTCGGCCCCGTTCAGCATGCTGCCGATGTGCAGCAACGATTCCTGGGTTGCCCGCCGCAGTTCGGCATTGTCATGTTTGGATTTGTGCGTCTGCGAGGATGTGTCCAGCGTGGGGGCCGCATACTGTTCCGGCTTGATCCCGGTCGAAGTGCTGCGCAGCCAGGATTGATAGATGACAGATCGGACCCCCGACATCGGGACGTGGGGCGCATCGCGATCGGCGACAAAGCGGTTCCAAGCGCGGGAGGTCTGTTTTGCGTCGACCTCGGTATAATCGAACATCAGGCGGGAACGATTGGCCCGCTGCTGTATATCAGAGCCCATCTTTAAATCCTCTCTGGACTTAACAGTGGTGAAACTGTTTCCGACGTGCGCATTGTGCACACGCCGCCCTAGTCCAGGCTGAGGCGACCCTGAAGATCGCGGAACAGATGGTCTTCGGTGTAGCTGCGATCCAAAGGTTTATCAGCGAGATCAAGGATCAGCGCTTCAATGTCGGAATCCAGCGCCGTGATAAAACCATTCTCTTTGGTAGCGATATGAAAGCGCACAACGCCGCTCTGACGTTTCAACGCGCCCAAAAAGTGTAGCTGGATGCCAGAATTCTTGTCTACCAGCACAACCCGCCCGTTCGGGCTGATCCGCAGATAGGGATCGGGCACGTCGACCGATGGTCGCGCCGCCTGATCGACAAAAATCAGCCCCTTGGCCTGCGGCTGGTCCTTTTTGGCGCTGACCCTTGCCTTGTTGGCCGAATAGCTGCCACCGCTGATCTGGTCGGCCAGCTTTTCGATGGTGCCCCAGTTCTGTTGCACATGCGCTTTGGCACGCTTGTCTTCCTCACGCGGACCGCTCCGCTTGGAAATGATGTCCATTTGCCCCTCCCAGAGCGACGGTGACGTGGTCAACCGCCTTTGGCCTTGATGTGCAGTATAAAACCCCGGGATGATTCGCGGTGAAGCAAATGAAAACGCTCTGATTCCGTTACATCTGTAACGTTTCCTTACAGGAATGACGCAGGGACGGATGAAGTTCTGGCATCCTGCACCTGCGACCATTCGTCAATTAGCCATCACATGCAGGTGCTTAGGGTTGGTTCTGCCGCCGGGTTGGTCAGTTTGGCCTTGCATCCTGCTTTGCGCCCAGTTTGCCCTCACTGATCCAGCGTGCGGCCAGAACGAAGGCGCCAGTGGCGAAATCCCGCCCATGGGCTGCGATCATTTCTTCGCCGATGCGGGCGATGCGTTGAAAGAATTCATCCTTGCTTTTCTCTTCGGGGGTCAAGGCTGGTTCCGTCTGGGTCTGGCTCATGGTGATCTCGCTTTGGTTTGAGGTCAGGATTTGAACATTTCATCAGGAAATTCGACAAGGGCGGCGGACCCGTCATGGCCGCCCACGCCAAGGAAATGGCCGCAGCGTGACCATGCCAGCGCCGACACACCGGAGCCGGTATCCTGACGAAGCAAAATCTCGGCGGGGCTGCCGATCCGGCTAAGGCTGAGCAAGCCGTTGGCATAGCCGACCGCAACCAGATTGCGGCGCGGCTCTACGGCGACGACATTGACCAGAACGAGACCGGGTTTGCCGGTGACCAGCGGCAGGCCAGTCTCCAAAGACCAGCCCGCAACCCGGTAAGCGCCCGATGCAACCACAGCCGCCTCGCCAAAGCCTGCCGACGTGACCGGGCCGGGAAAGTGGTCATAGATCTTGCAAGACAAGTCGCGCAGATCGATCATGGCCAAACCCATCCGGCCAAGACTACAGGCCAGCCAGCGTCCGTCGCCGCTCCATTCAAGGGTATGCGGAGAGGCGTCAAAGGCCACTGCAGATGGCTGTTCCAGCATGGTCCACAGCAAGACGCCCGCCGCGTGACCAATGGCAAGGCATTGGCCGTCTGGTGAAAATTCCAGACGGGTAACCGGGGCGGGGGCGCTGACCTGCCGGGCTTGCCCTTCAAGATGCCAAAGGTGAACCTCAGAACCGACGGCATAGGCCACGACGCCATCCGCCTCGGCCACGGCCGAAACCGGCCCTGGTTCCTTGGGCGGCAGGTGGACGCACAGCCCACCGGGTGTGACCGAGTTCATGCGCCCATTGCCGCGCCCGAACAGGAAATGCCCATCCCCATAGGCGCTGACCCCCGATGCCCGCCCCTCGGGGTGATCGGCCAGTTTCAGCCCCGGATAGCCGCCCTCGCGCGGCTTGATCGACAGTTGCGCTGTGTCCACGGCCCGGCGCACACGGGCGCGGGGCGATGATTTGTCGCCCGTTGCGGCAATCGCCACCGCACCGCCCTTGCAAGCAAAGGCAACAGCGGACCGCTTGCCGTTGAAGATGATCTGCTCCACCGGCCCCGGAGCCTGCCATTCCCGCGCAATCAGGTCAAAGAATTGAAGCGGCTGGCTGTCATCACGCATCATGGATTCCTTCAGGATTGGCGCAAGCTTGCGATTTCGGCATCAAAATTTTTCAGGCTCTGTTCCATGTCATTCACGGCAGAGACATGCAGAGCCAGAGCATCCCGCGCCAAGGACAATTCCATCGATGCCTCATAGGTATCCGCGTCGCCCCCGCCCCCCAGCTTTTGACCAAGTTCGGCGGCCCGTTCCACGACCATCATCTCTATTTCCTTGCCCGCGACACGCTGTTGCAGCGTCAGGACCATTCCCGCCGCTATCGCTATTTCGACCCAAAGGGCAAGCGCGCCTCGCATTACGAAGATGTGACGGTGGATGTGCAGCCCGATCCCGAGCGGTACCTGATCCAGGACTGGATCATCCAGTTTCCGACCGGCAAAGGCGCTTACGGCAAACATTCGACCCAAGCGCAATCATCGAACTGGCACGCCTTCCGCGCGCCGGATCAGGAATGGGAACGCACCCATTATCAGCGCCAGTCGCGGATCGAAATCATGATCCAGTCGGTGATCAACAATGGTCGCAAGGCCGGCGCGCATCTGGCCTTTACCAAGGCATGGGGCAAGATCCTGCAAGTACAGCTTGGCGCCTGGAAGCACGCCGAATTCGGCCTTGGCACCAGCCTGATGCAGGCGCAGCGCTATGGCTACACCCAGATGATCAACAACGCCACGCTGACCAATTCCAGCTACAAGCTGCGTCTGTCGCAGGACATCACGCTGTACCTTGCCGAGATCGGCATGGATATCGAAGGCTGGGATGACGAGGCCGGCAAGAAAGCCTGGCTGGAAGATCCGATGTGGCAAGGGGTGCGCGAGTGCATCGAGACCATCATGGGCTCGTCCGACTACATGGAACAGTATTTTGCCATCAACCTGGTCTTCGAACCCCTGGTCGGCGAATTGTTCCGGTCAGGCTTCATGATGCAGGCGGCGTCCGCCAACAACGACTTCATGACGCCATCGGTCATCACCTCCGCCGAGGGCGACTATGAACGCAACCTCGCCAACACCATCGACCTGATCCACCTTCTGGTGAACGACGAAAAGTTCGCCTCAGCCAACCGGGCGCTGTTCCAGGGTTGGGTCAAAAAGCACGCCGATCTGGCCGACAAGGCCGCCAAGCTGCTGCAGCCCGTCTGGTCGATGCCACATTCCAAGCCGATCTCCTTCGACGAGGCGCGCAGCGTATCGCAAGAGCGCTTTGCAAAGATCCTCGGCGAAATCAACTTGTCCCGCTGAACCGGAAAGGACTGACATGTCAAACGTAGCCCGCGACAATTCGCACGCCAATATCTTCAAGGCGATGAAAGACATCACCTTTGAAAAAACCATCTCGCACCAGTGCGGCGTCACCATGAGCGACTCGGTCGAGGCACGCGCCATCGCCGAATTCATGGAAACCAAACCCGGCATCACCGTCACCTACAATCCGGCGCTGATCCGGATCGACGGCAGCGGCAAGATGATCTTCAAGATGGATGAGATCGGCGAATATCTTGGACGCGAGATGACCGCCGAGATTTTTGAAGCCAACTCCTCCACCCACTACGGTCGCATGGTCAGGGCGGATGACAACACCATCATCCTGTACGGCGACATGAACGAGATGCTGGAATTCATCTGAACTGCTCTCCGGCACCGGTTTCAGCCGGTGCCGCCCCTCAACTTATCAGAAAGTCTCGTCCATGTTCATCACCCCAGAAGGCAAAGAGATCTTCGTTCTGGACGGCCACACCCACTTCTGGGACGCCAGCCCGGAAAATCAGGCCAACATCCACGGCAAGCAGTTCATCGAATGCTTCTATGCCTATCACACCAACCTGTCACCGAAAGAGCAGCTTTGGGCGAAGGAGAAGTTTGAAAAATACACCGAAGCCGATCTGTACTCGGACCTGTTCATCGACGGCCCCGACGATATGGCGATCCTGAATTCGACCTATCTGAAGGATTTCTACAAGAACGGCTTCAACACGATCGAGCGCAATGCGAGCGTGGCCGCGAAGTATCCCAACCGGTTCATCGTAAACGGCTCGTTCGATCCGCGCGATGGCGAAAAGGCGTTGGAATACATCCACTGGATGAAGGAAACCTACGACATCAAGGGCGTGAAGATGTACACGGCCGAATGGAACGGGGCGTCCAAAGGCTGGCGGCTGGACGATCCCGATGCCTACAAGTGCTTTGAGCTGTGCGACAAACTGGGCATCAAGAACGTCCATGTCCACAAGGGCCCAACGATCATTCCGCTGAACAAGGACGCGTTCGATGTGCATGACGTCGACCATGCCGCGACCGATTTCCAGAACATGAACTGGATCGTCGAACATTGCGGTCTGCCGCGTCTGGACGATTTCTGCTGGATCGCGACGCAGGAAACCAACGTCTACGGCGGTCTTGCGGTGGCGCTGCCGTTCATCCACTCCCGCCCGCGCTACTTTGCTGAGGTTATTGCAGAACTGCTGTGGTGGATCGGGCCGGAAAAGATCCTGTTCGGCTCGGACTATGCCATCTGGACTCCGAAATGGCTGGTCGAAAAGCTGTGGGCGTTCCAGATTCCCGAGGATATCTCGGCGGAACGTGGCGGGGTGCAACTGACCGACGAGATCAAGGAAAAGATCCTCGGCCTGAATGCCGCAAGACTCTACGGTATCGATGTGGCCAAGCGCAAAGCCGAGCTTCGCGCCCAGCCGGTCTTGATTGCGGCAGAGTAGATCATGGACACCGCCCCGCAAACACCCCTGCCTGAGACAGCCTCGCGGCTGGATCAGGTCTGGGCCGCCCTTGATCTGGTGAACGATCCCGAGCTTGACGAGCCGATCACCGACATGGGCTTTGTCGAAGAGGTCGCGGTGGACGGCGAAGGCGGCGTCAGCGTCGCCTTCCGCTTGCCGACTTATTGGTGTTCGCCCAATTTCGCCTTTCTGATGGCGCAGGACATCAAGTCCAACATTGACGCGCTGCCCTGGGTCAAGCGGTCCGATGTGCAGTTGCAAGACCACATGGCCGCCGAAGAGATGAACGCCGTCGTCAACGCAGGCGGCTTCTTTTCGGATGTTTTCAACGGGTTGACAAAGGGCGAAGACCTGAAGGCGCTGCGCGAAAAGTTTGATGTCAAGGCGTTTCAGCGCCGCCAGGAAGTGGTCATCAAGGGTTTGCAAGCGCAAGGCCTGAGCGTTGCCGACATTGTCGCACTGCCCCTTGCGGCGCTGAAGGCCACCCACCTTGGCGAGGCCGAACGCGCCAAGGCCCGGTATCTGGACCTTGCCGAGGCCAAGGGCATTCTTGGTGATCTGGCGCTGACCACCTATCAGCGCGCGCCGCTGACTGTGGCGGGCTTTTCCGAGTACATGGGCCTGCTGCGGTCGGTCCGCATCAACATGGAGTTTTCCGGCTCGCTGTGCCGGGGACTTAAAACCAGCCGATATCAGGAACTTGACGCCTCCGGGGTGCTTGCCAGTTTCCCGCCCGCCCTACCCGCCTTAACGCAGGCCAAACACTGCGACTGACCCTTTGCAGGGCCAAACCCTAACCAATCCGGCCCCGGCCGAAGGAGAGACCATGCCCAAGATCATCATCCACGGCAAAGAGGCCCGCGCCGCCCTTGCGCGAGGCGTACAGAAACTGGCCGCCACCATCGAAAGCACGCTTGGGCCGCAAGGCATGAACGCCATGATCGACCGGCCCATTGGTACGCCGCTGATCAGCCGGGATGGCGTGTCCATTGCCTCGGAAATCGAACTCTTCGACCGGTTCGAGAATATGGGCGCGCAGGTGGTGCGTGAAGTGTCGATGCAGACCAATGACGTGGCGGGCGACGGCACCACCACTTCGATCGTGCTGGCCAACGGGATGATCCAGTTGGGTGCCGGGATGATCGAAAAGGGTGCCAAGGCGGTTGAGCTTTGTCGCGGCATCGAAAAGGCCGTCGCCGCCGTGACCGTTGCCCTGCGCGCGGCCGCGAAGCCCATTACCGAAAAGGCCACATTATCCGCCGTGGCCCGTATTTCCGCATCGGGTGCGGAACTGGGTGATCTGGTAGCCGAGGCATTCCACCGTGTGGGCGCGCAGGGTGTGATCTCGACCGATTTCGGGCTGGGGCCGAAAACCGAACTGGTCGTTGTCGATGGCATGTCCTTTGACCGTGGCTATATCTCGCATCACATGGTCACCGACACCGAAGCGATGCGCGCCGTTCTGGTGCATCCCTATATCGTGCTGACCGACATCAAGATGAAGACCGCCGACCAGCTGGAAACGGCCAAGCGGATCGCAGCCGAAGACAAACGCCCCCTTTTGATCATCTCGGAAGAAACGTCGCCCGAAGTGCTGCTGTCGCTTTTGGGAAAAGAAGCGCCGGGAAAATTCCTTGTCGTGCATCCGCCGGAGTTTGGCCATTGGCGCAAGTCGATGATGGAGGATCTGGCAATCCTGACCGGCGGCAAGGTGCTGGCCCGCGATCTGGGCGACCGGCTGGAGGACATCACCCGCGAGCATCTGGGCAGTGCCGAGCGCGTCGACAGCACGCAGTCCGATACCGTCATCATTCGTGGTGAGGGCGACCTCGCCACAATCGCCGCGCGGCGCGCACAGGTGCAACGGCTGTACGAAGCGGCCCCGCCGAATATCGACAAGGACAAGTTGCAGGAACGACTGGCCAAACTGTGTGGCGGTACGGCGATGATCCTGGCCGGAGGCGTGACCCCGGTGGAACAAAAACGCACGATCCAGCTGATCGAGGACGCGCTGAACGCTGTCCGCGCCGCCTCGGACGAAGGCGTGATCGCTGGTGGAGGCGTCGCCCTTGCCCGCGCAGTACCGGTGCTGATGGACCTGGCCAAAGAACTGGCCGGCGATCAGCGCAAGGGCGTGCAACTGGTGCAGTCGGTGCTGACCCTGCCCTTGGCCCGGATCGCTTTCAACTCGGGGGCGGAACCCAACGAAGTGGTCGGCCGCGTCCAGAGTCTGACCGGCAACCACGGCTTCAATGCGGCGACCGGGGTGTATGAGGATCTGATGGTCGCAGGTGTGGTCGACCCGGTCCGGGTGACCTGTGCCGCACTTGCGAATGCGGGCTCGGTTGCCACGCTGATCCTGACCACCGAAACCCTTGTGGCGGACCTGCGCGAGGATGAAGACCCGACCGCAGCGCGCGCGCTGGGTGGCGGCGCGGAATTGCTGGGTCGCAAATAACTGTATCAAACCGAGGGTTACTGCAATGAAAGCCGCAAGACTTTACCAATACGATCCCACCATGAATGTGCAGTTGAAGATCGAAGACGTCAAGGCGCCGACCATCAAAGGCCCCAATGACGTGATCGTCAAGGTTGGCGCCGCGGGCCTGTGCCGCACCGATCTGCACATCATCGAGGGCATCTGGCAGCCGATCATGGACGGTGACGGCCATCTTTTGCCCTATATCATGGGCCACGAAAACGCCGGTTGGGTCGAGGACATCGGCTCCAATGTCACTTCGGTCAAGGTTGGCGATACCGTCATCTGCCACCCGCACCGCACCTGCGGTATCTGCCTGTCGTGCCGCTATGGTGATGACATGCATTGCGAACACAGCCTGTTTCCGGGTCTGGGGCTGGATGGCGGGTTTGCCGAGTATTTCCTGACCTCGGAACGCAGCCTGATCAAGCTGAACCCGAACATCACGCCGCTGGAAGTGGCACCCATGGCAGATGCCGGCATCACCGCCTATCGTGCAGCGAAAAAGGCTGCCAAATCCCTGCGCCCCGGCGCCTATTGCGTCATCGTCGGGGTTGGGGGTCTGGGGCATATCGCCCTGCAATGCCTGCATGAAATTTCGGGCTGCCGGATCATCGCGGTGGACCGGGAGCCTGCTGCGCGCGCGTTGTGCAAGGAACTGGGCGCCGATTTCGTGCTGGATGGCGGCCCGAACATCATTGCCGAAATCAAGGAAATCACCAAGGGCGGCGCACAGGTCGTCATCGACTTTGTCGGCGAACTTGGTGTTGAAAACCTGTGCTGGCAGATGGTTCGCCCGGGGGGCGAGCTGATCATGGTCGGCTACGGCGGCAAGATCGAAGTCCCGACCGCGCATCTGGTCATCAACGAAATCAACATCGGCGGCAGCCTCGACGGCAACTACACCGAACTGGTCGAACTGATGGAGCTTAACGCCGATGGCAAGGTGAAGATGCACTATTCCGAATACAGCCTCGACAACATCAATCAGGCGCTCAGCGATTTCAAGAACCGCAAGTTTGCCGGGCGTGGTGTGATCGTGCCGTAGCTCGGCCCTGATTTTCAGCAGGCAACCAGATGACAAGGAAGCGCAGAATGGCAGACAAACAGATGGCGGCGGTTGGCGCGGATGGGCCAGACAAACCTGCTTTGCCCCCAGAACCCTTGCTCCGTCTGATTTACCGCAGTCACAGTCTGTTGCCGGGATCGGGGGTCGCCGCACAACAAGCAGGGCTGACAGATATTCTGCGGGTGGCGCGGGCTAAAAACGCGGCAATGCAGGTAACCGGGGCGTTGGTTCTTTACGACGACTGGTTTGCACAGGTTCTTGAAGGCCCCGAAACAACCGTGCGCGCATTGTTTGCCAAGATCGCGGCGGATGCGCGGCATGACCGGGTAGAGCTTGATCAATCGAAACCGACGCCCGCGCGACTGTTCGGCAATTGGGCGATGGCCATTGTTGCAGAGCATCATCAGCCAGACATGCCGCTGGTTGCCACCTCGGGGGGGCTGTCACAAGGCGCGCCCTGGCGGGTCAGCCCGGATCAGGAACAGGTACTGACCCGGCTGCGCGATTTGACACGCGGTTATGGGCGCGGCTCATAACCGCGCCCTCCCATCTTGAACAAAGGAACCGTCGACCACTGACCCGGCCTTAGCCGAGATCGTTGCCAAGATGCACCGACACCTGAATGGCCTTGCCTGCGGGCAGCGCGTCGTCGGTCTGGTTGCGGCGATTTCTGGCAAGGCAGGTATCGGCAGCCTCGCCACCGGCCGAATGAGGCCAGCCATCTGACAACCGGGAAAAGGGCAATCCTGCCCGCGCTGGCTTTTCCCGGCTTCGACCGCCAGCGCAACACAGAAAACTGCCAGAGCGGGGGATACCCGTAACACTGGCATCAAAAGGGGGAAGTCATGGACGTCATCACGGGATTGGCCGTTTCCATCGGTCTTTTGGGGGCGGTTGCAACCTGGTTGTTTCTGACCTTGGGTACCATCCAGATTTGGGTTGGGTTCATCGGTTGGGCCAGTTTTTACCATTGTGGCGGTGGAGCGGACGGACTGCGCAAATCCGTCGGTGCAAACCTGTGGGGCGTTGTGATGGCGACCATTGCACTTCTCCTCATCACGCAGGTCAATCCGGGGTTGCCGGGCGTGCTGTGGCCGTCGATCGTGGTCGGGGCGGCGGCCTGCATTCTGGTCCTTGGGTCCAAGTTCGAACCGTTCGGGGTCATTCCGGCCACGGTCTATGGCTTTGCCTCGACCGCAGGTTACGGGCTGTTGTCGGGCGCGTCGATTACCGAGATCAATCTTGCAAATCCGGCGATCTGCGTGGCGCTCTCGCTGGTCATCGGTGGATTGTTCGGCATCGCCTCGCAGCGGCTTGCCGCGTTGATCACGGCAAAATCCTGAAGCCTGACCAAGGCCGGAGCGTTTCGCGCCGGCCTTGGTCCCTATGCCGTCCGCGCCAGCCCGGCCTTGACCCGACGCAGCGGAATCCAGCTTTCGATCAAAGCGACCCCCGGCACCTTGGTAAACTTCCCGACCAGAAACCGCTCGAAGTCGGCAAGACCGCGCGTGGCGATCCGCAACAGGTAATCGCGGCTTCCCGTCATCAGCCAGCAGTCCACCACTTCAGGAAAGCCGCTGACTGCCGCCTCGAATTTGGCCAACGCGTCGTCAACCTGCTTGTCCAGCTTGACCGAGACAAAGACCGCAAACCCATACCCCAAAGCAACCTCGTCAATCAGCGCCGCATGGCCGGTGATCACGCCCGTCTCTTCCATGATCCGCACCCATCGCGCGACGGGCGAAGCGCTTAGCCCTACTGGCTGCAAAGGCCGGGGCCCAATTGCGACATGGTCATTGCCTACCAAGGCGTGATCACACCCGAAGCCATCCAGGCTGCCGGGTTGATTGCGGATCGGTTTCGTGATGTGGGCGTGCTGGCCTTAACATCAGCCGACCGGCTGAATGCCGGATGGACGGCAGCTCGGCGGGCACAAGTCAGTGGCAGAGGGGATACCAATTCGCCTATCTGTTCCATCCCGGATGATCACATAGACCCTCGGCGATCCGCGTTTTTCATGGCAAGATCGGTTATCGGCCGCATCCTCGCAGTATGCGTGAGATGAAGTCTGACCGCCGGTCAAGGTGCTGATCTTATGATTTTGCCATTACTGGCGCTTTGGCCGTGGCTGGACTCAGAGCGTGCCTGGCTGATCGCCGGCGGCGTCGGCTATATTACCCACAAGATGCCCCTCGCCAATGTCGCGCAACATGACACGTTGCGGCGCGTGCCCTGGCCGGTGCAACGGGCTTGGCACTTCGTTTGCCAAGACGTCTCGCGGCGGACGCTTGCGAGAGGGGTCGGGCACCGGGACCGCCTCGATCAAGCGGCGGGTGTAGGGGTGCCGTGGATTGCCAAAGATCTGCGCGCGGGTTCCAAGCTCGACGATCTGGCCCAGATACATCACCGCCACACGATCCGAAATGTTGTCGACAACCGCCATGTCGTGACTGATGAACAGGTAAGACATCCCGAATTCGCGCTGCAACGCCCGCAGCAGGTCAAGCACCCGCGCCTGAACAGAGACATCAAGCGCCGATACACTTTCGTCAGCGATGATCAGGTCGGGCTGCAAGGCCAGCGCCCGTGCGATGCAGATACGTTGCCGTTGTCCGCCAGAGAATTCATGCGGATAACGGTCAAGTTGTGCTGCTTCCAGTCCCACACGCTGCATGAGATCAGCTGCCTGCGCCTTTTGGTGGGCGTGATCGCCCATACCATGAATTACCAGCGGCTCGGCAATCAGGTCGCCTACGCTCATCCGCGGGTTCAAGGCGGCCATCGGGTCTTGAAACACCATTTGCACTTTGCGGCGCAGCGCCTTCAATCCATCCCCATCAAGGCTGCCGAGGACCTGCCCCGCCAGCTCGATCCTCCCTTTGTGGGGAGCCAGTCCCACCAGCGCACGTGCAATGGTAGACTTGCCGCAACCGGATTCGCCGACCAGCGCGAAGGTCTCGCCACGCCGGATGTCGAAGCTTACGTGTTCGACGGCGTGGACATTCTGGATGACACGTCCCAGCAGCCCACCGCGCATCGGGTAGCGGACCACAACGTCGGTCAGGCGTGCCACCGGTTCGCTGGTGACAGGCGGTCGGACAACCCCCTGTCCCATGCGCGGCACGGCGGCGAGAAGGGCGCGGGTATAGTCGGCGCGGGGCTGGGTAAAGATCTCGGTTGTTGCCGCCATTTCAACCTGGCGGCCGTTGCGCATCACGATGACGCGGTCCGCCATTTCCGCAACCACGCCCATGTCATGGGTGATCAGGATGATTGCCGTGCCCATCTCGCGCTGCAGATCGCGCAGCAATTCCAGCACTTCACGCTGGACAGTCACATCAAGGGCGGTGGTCGGCTCGTCAGCGATCAGCACTTCGGGGCGCAGCGCCAACGCCATGGCGATCATCACCCGTTGGCGCATGCCACCGGAAAGTTCATGCGGAAACTGCTGCAGCCTGCGCAGGGGTTCAGAAAGGCGAACGGCGGTGAGGGCAGCAACGGCGCGCTTGCGGGCCTCGCCCCACGAGACGGGTTCATGGGCGCGGATGGCTTCCGCCAGTTGCGCTCCAACCGTCATTACCGGGTTCAGGCTGGTCATCGGTTCCTGAAAGATCATCGCGATGCGGTCGCCCCGGATGCGGCGCAGTTCGGGCTCCGGCAGTGCTGTCAGGTCCAACCCCGATAAAAGCACACGGCCTGCGGTGACCCGCACCGCAGGCGGCGGCAACAGGCCCATGATGGCAAGCGAGGTTATAGATTTCCCGGATCCGCTTTCGCCTGCAATGGCCAGCGTTTCCCCCCGGTTCAAAGTGAAGGACAGGTCTGTGATCAAGGGCTTCAACCCGGCCTCGGTCCGGACAGAAACGGTCAGACCTTCGATGCGCAAGACCGGGTCCGGGGCGGCAGCCGCCCCGGTTTTTGGTATCACTTCGGCAAGGCTCATTCGAAAACAATCCTTGGAAAGTAGAAGCTGACAACCCAGTTTGGCATGTCCACGACCTCGGAAATCCGCAGATCGCCGCAAACCGAACACAGCATGTAGGCGTCGACCGCCGCGATGCCTTGTTGCGCGGTCAACAGGTCAATCATATTCGAAACCGCGTCCTTTGCGGCGGTCATCAGGTCGGGACCGATGCCGGTGGTTGCCTCGTAGCCTTTTGCGTCAAGGTGCCGGGTCACAGGTCCGGGCGTCGTGAAGCGAGGCGTTTTCAGTGACGTGCCTTTCACCACGTCCAGCGTCAGCACCACGTCCATCGGAGACTCGATCGCGGTGCCGCAGACCTCGCCATCGCCCTGGGCGGCATGGGTATCACCCACGCTGAACAAGGCCCCCTCAACTTCCACCGGCAGATAAAGCGTGACCCCCGCTGTCAGGTCGCGGATATCAAGGTTGCCGCCCACCCGCCGGGGCGGAACCACCGAGTGATGGCCGACCTCGGCCGGCGCGTTGCCGATGGTGCCGGAGAAAGGTTTCAAAGGCACACGGGCGGACTTGCCCCAAAGTGCTGGTGCCATGCTGGCGGGGTCGTAGGACCACAGACACAGCGCGGGATCGGTGAACTGATCGGCCAGCAGCCCAAAACCGGGGATGTTGGCCGTCCAGCCGAAACCTTTGCCACTGAAGGCGCGGGGCGTGAAGCTTTCCAGCGTGACCTTCAGCACATCACCGGGTTTCGCGCCTTCGACAAAGATCGGGCCCGAGACCGGGTTGATCTTGCCGAAGTCCAGGTTGACGACATCCTGCAGGGTAGACGACGGGCCAATCTGGCCCGCCGAACTGTCATGACAGTTGAACTCGATCGTCGATCCCGGGGCTATGCGCAGCGCCGGGGCAAGGCTGTTGTCCCACCCGAAATGATGCTGCGCGCCGTGGATCGTATAGTCGCAGGCCTTGCACATTACTGTTTGACCCAGACGTAGTCGTAGTTGACCGGGATAGATACCGGATCAACGTACAGGGCATCCTCGCCGCCCATGCGTTCCGACTTCATGGTGTAACGTTCTTCGTTGAACACGGGCACCCAAGGGGCCTGTTCCATCACCCCCATGTAGACGTCGGACCAAAGTTTCAAACGGTCCTCCGCCTTGGCCGGGTCGAACATGCTGTCAGCTTCAACTGCCTTGGCATCCAGCGCCGCGTCACAAAACTTGGACCAGTTCCAACCGCCTTCGCCCGCACCGGCACAGCCAAGAATCGGGCCGTAGAAGTTGGAGGCATCGGGGAAGTCGGCGATCCACGCCATGCCGCCCGACCAGATCATCGGCGCGGTGCCAGCACCTCCCGCCTCGATCACGTTGGCCTGCGCAAGGTTCTGGATGTTCGCGGTGATTCCGATGGCCGCAAGATCCTGCTGGATGGCTTGTGCAATGCGTGGGTTCGGGTCGGTGTTCATCACATAAAGCTCGGTCTCAAAGCCGCCGGCCAGTCCCGCCTCGGCCAAAAGCGCCTTGGCACCTTCGACGTCATACGCATAGCCCGCATACCCTTCGGTATATCCCGGCATCGAGGGCGGCAGCGGCTGTGTCGCAGGCACCGCGCGGCCGTTGATGATCTGGACGATCCGGTCCTTGTTGATCGCCATGTTCACCGCCTTGCGCACCTCAAGCTTGTCGAAGGGGGGCATGGTGACGTTCAGCGTGATGTAGCCGGTGTGAAGCTGACCACCCTCAACCACACGTTCGGCCTGCGCGGGGTCGGCCATGACTTCCATGAACTTGGCGGGTGGAATGCCGTCGCCGGGGACGTCAACCTCGCCGTTCTGCAGGCGCAGAAGGGCCACGACAGGTTCCTGCCCAACTTCGAAGACTATCTGATCAAGGAACGGAACACCCGCACGCCAGTAATCAGCATTCTTTTCAAACACCAGCCGTTGGCCCAGCGTCCATTCCGCAAGCTTGAAGGCCCCGGTGCCGACCGGCATCTTGCCAAAGTCTGCGCCTGCTGCTTCAACCGCCTCCTTCGGCACGACAGAGGCGAAGTTCAGCGCCATGACGTGCAAGAAGGTGGCGTCGGGACGGGAAAGGGTGATCTTCACGGTCAGCGGGTCGACGACTTCCACACCCGACAGCCCGCCTGCGCCCGCGGCATCGAACCCCGCGATGGCACCAAAGAAGCCGGCAGCCGGTGACTGCGTTTCAGGGTTCGTCACGCGGTCGAGCGAGTACTTCACATCCTCGGCCGTCATCTCGCGCCCGTTGTGGAACTTGACCCCGGCGCGCAGCTTGAAGGTGTAAACCAGACCGTCGGGCGATATCTCATAGCTTTCCGCAAGGCCGGGCCGAAGGGTGGTCGTGCCGGGGACATAGTCCATCAGCCCGTCATAAAGCGATTTGATCATTGACCAGTTTTGCCAGTCGTAACCAATGGCGGGATCAAGCGTGGCAACATCGTCTTTGTAGGTGATGGTGATGCTGCCGCCCGCTGTGGCGGCGGGATCTGGGGCATAGTCCTGTGCCATGGCCGGTAGCGCGAGCGACATGATCAAGGCGGTAGAGGCGAGAAGTTTCTTCATTGTGGTTCTCCTGTTGGGTTAGCGAAGTTTTATGCGGGGGTCGATGAAGGGGGCGATCAGATCGGCCAAGAGGTTGCCGATCACGATGGCACAGGCCGAGATGAGGGTGACACCCATGATGATCGGGATGTCGACGCGCTGGATCGCCTGCCACGCGAGTTGACCGATGCCGGGCCAGCCGAACACCGATTCCACGACGACGATCCCGCCCATGAAGATGCCGATGTCGATGCCGATCATCGCGATAATCGGCAGAATGGCGTTCGGCAGTGCATGGCGCAAAACGACGCGGGCGCGGGTCAGCCCCTTGGCGCGGGCGGTGCGGATGTAATCGGCGCGAAGGACGTCGATCATCGAGGACCGCATCATCCGCGAGTACCAGCCGGAGCCGAGAATGCCCAAGGTCATTGCGGGAAGCACCAGATGCGCAAAGGTGCCGTAGCCGCCGATCGGAAACCAACCCAGCTTGACGGCAAAAACATACAAGAGGAGCAAGCTTACCACAAACTGCGGTGCCGAAACGGTGACGAAAGAGGTCATCATCAACACCTGATCCACGGCTTTGCCACGCCAAAGGGCAGCCGCGATGCCCATGGTCAGCCCCAGCACCAGTTCGCAAACAATGGCACCCAACATCAACAAAAGCGTGGCAGGCAGCCGTGACCAGATCAGCGCGGCCACTTCGGTCTTTTGCAGGTAACTGCGGCCCATGTCGCCCTGGACGAGCGCGCCAAGGTAGCGGGCATATTGCACGAGGAAGGGTTTATCGAGGCCCAGTTGCTCGCGAATGTTTTCCACCGTTGCCGCCGTTGCCGACCGCCCGGCAATCTGCCGCACCGGATCGGCGGGCAGAACGTAAAGCAGGAAAAAGGTGATGAAACTTACCCCGACCATAATCAGGGTGGCCTGGATCAGACGCCGGATCAGATAAGCGGCCATCAGTCGCGCCCCCGCTGCGTTGGATCCAACACATCGCGCAGGGCATCGCCGACAAGATTGAACGCCAGAGCCAGCAGAATGATCGCGGCACCCGGAATGAACACGAGCCACGGCGCAGACTGAAAGTAGGTCTGATTTTCAAATATGATATTGCCCCAGCTTGGGGTGGGCGGCTGCACGCCGACGCCAAGAAACGACAGCGTGGCCTCTAGCAAGACAGTGGTCGAGATCCCCAAGGTGCCCCAGACAATGATGGTGGGGATCAAATGAGGCAGGATGTGGCGGAACAAGATGCGGCCCGTGCTTGCCCCCAGCGTGCGTTCGGCAGCAATGAAGTCGCGGGTCGCAAGCGACGTGGTCTCGGTATAGATTACCCGAGCGGTCTGGACCCAGTTCACCAGCGCGATAACCAGGGCGACGATCCAAAGCGACGGCTCGAAAATCGCCGCGAGGCAGATGGCCAGCAGCAGCGCCGGAAAAGCCATCATCAGGTCAGTGAACCGCATCAGGACCGCACCGGTCCATCCCCGAAAAAACCCGGCCGTAATGCCGACGAGCGTGCCGATCAAAAGCGCCAGCCCGTTTGCCACCACTCCAATGATCAGCGAAGTTCGCGCGCCGTACAGCAGGCGACTGAACAGATCACGCCCCAGCAGATCGGTTCCCAACAGGAACGCCCCCCCTGGCGGCATGGGCGCACCTTCCAGCGTAAGGCCGTCGAACATCTGATCGTTCGGGTCAAAAGGTGCTATCAGCGGTGCCATCAGTGCCCCGCCCACCACAAGCGCGATCAAGACCAGCCCGAACAGCGCCAGCTTGCGGCGCATCAGCCGTGCCAGCGCCCCCCGGGGTCGCGGTAATGTCTTATCCGCGCTGAGGTCGGTCATTCGAGTCCCTTCCTGCACTTTGAGAAGCCACGATCCGCGCCGCCGCATCTTCAAAGCTTATCCGCCAGGCCATCGCCATCTGGCGCAACTGCGCGTAGGCGTCGCCCTCGGTCTTGCCGCGCGCTGCCAGAAGCGTGACCGCCCGCACGACCGTCTGGCGGTCTTCCAGTCGCCGCTTGAGATCGGTAATCTCGGCCGACAGCGCCTTTTGTGCATCGAACGCGTCGCGGGCGATCAGCAGCGCTGAATAGGCGCCATTGTCGCCGACCGGCTTCAAAAGCTGGGCATGCGCGCCTGCTTTCAGTGACCATTCGATCCGACCCGGCGCTTCGGAGCCGATCAGGGCGATCATAGGGATCGGTGACTGGCCGGAGTCCCAAGGAAACATGCCATCATGGCCCATATCGGCGTCAAAGAAAACGTAGTCGGCTGCCAGCACCTCGGGGCCAAGCTCGGGCCAGGCTTGGCTGACGCGCAAGCCGATGGCCGTCAACTGACGGGTTAATGCCAGCACCGTAGGGTGCGGACGGTGCAAGATAATGGCCTGCGCGCCGCCAAGGTCGGGAGTGCGAATCGGGCGGCGTTTCATGAAACCACCTTCAGCATGGGGACGACAGCCGAGGGTAAGCCGCGTGTCAGATACGGATCGCCCGCCACCGCCTGATGCCGCCGGACCGGGGCGAAAACACCGCCCTCGACCCGTGCTATGATGACCGGCAAAACAGTATGATGGGTGTCAGGATCGACGATTCCGATCCCACGGTCCTTGGCCAGCAACTGTGACAAGGGCAGGTTTTCCGCCCCCTCGCGGTGCGCCAGCAGCCGTGCCAGTTCGCGCACCGCCGAATACGCCGCCGCCTCGTGCGAGGAGCCGAAATTCCCTGGCCCCGGCCAGCCCGAAACACCGCGGAAGTAGGGGCCTGCCGAGATCAGCCCTTCGGCTGCCTGCCCCAGCGCAGGCAATTCGCATTCGGTCAGGTTGCAGGACAACACCGGGCAGGAACCGGGCTGAAAATACGGGTCAGCAAGGCCCAAGGCATAATAGGCGGCCATGAATTCGTAGGACGACGGCCCAATCAGCGAGTTGAGGATGAAGTTCGGGCGGGCAAAGCGCACCTCGTCAATCATCCGTTCCACTTCACGCGACCCGATGGGAAGATAGCGGTCGCCCAGCACCTCGCCGCCCGCAGCGGTGATGCGTTCGCGGGCAAGGCGGTTCATTTCCCAGCCCCAGATATAATTCGAACCGGCAAGAAAGGCACGTCGCCCATGCGCCGGCATCACCCAATCCAAAAGCGGCAAGAGATGCTGGTTTGGACAAGCGTGGGTGTAGACCACATGATCCGACGCTTCGAACCCTTCATAAGGCACAGCATACCAAAGTGAGCCACCGTATTTTTCGACCGTCGGGATGACCTCTTTGCGGCTCCACGATGTGACGCAGCCCACGACGTGCCGCGCGCTGGTGTCGCGCAGGATTTCTTCACACAGCGGGCCATAGGCATCAATGTTGCCTCCGGGATCACGTTCGACGGGTTGAAAGCAAATGTCCTGCGTGGGGTCCGCGTTCACCATGGCAATCGCCGCCAACGCCCCAGTGCGGCATGCCTCGGAAATCAGTGAATAGCTGCTTGAGCGAGAATAGAGCAATCCGAGTTCGACAGATCTTTTCACGCGTGTCCCCCACGAACGCAAAAAGCCTTGCCGCAGCCCCATGAGGTCTGCATGCAAGGCCCGAATGCCGTCCGACTATTTGTCGATTTGATGTTGTCCAGCATATGGCGCGCGTCGCGCGCGTCAAGTGTCTTATGTTGGTAACCGTCATCTACGGTTCCATCCCCGATGATCACATAGACCCTCGGCGATCCGCGTTTTTCATGGCAAGATCGGTTTTGAGGGACATTCGAGGCGGGGTGCGGCCATGCTGATCCATCTTCACAGCCAAGCCATTGTCCGCCACGGGTTCGAGGAGCCGCCAGTGGTGCGCCATTGGTTCAAGCCCAATGGCGGCGGCGAGGGCAACGACGACGCCAAAGATCCGGGCGGCGATCGAGGCCAGTGACGCGCCTGCGTCGGTGCTGGCGGAACGCTTCGGCAGTTTGGAGGATCAGAAAACGATCCACTGAATCGTTGTCCCGACAAACGAGCAGCCATCTGTAAATGGAAGCACCGGGACAGGGGTCCATGACCGCAGCCACACGCCGTGCCGGCTGCAAACCACCTTGACCCCGGCGCAGAAGGCGGTCGCGGTTGTCTTGCGCAAGACGCTGCTGGTGTTGATCGACGACCTCTTGGCGCTCGCCATTGGGCTTGAACCAATGGCGCCTTCACTGGCTCGCTGCGGGAGTTCCTGAACCCGAAGGTTTCGCGCTCTGGCCTCGACCGCTGTCTGCGTCGGCAATCTGCGCGATCTGCAGGCTGGGTCACCCCGCCCCGGCACAAGGCGTTCAAGGCCTGCACGCCCGGCTATCTGCATGTCGATGTGAAGTATCTGTCGCAGATGGCGGATAGTGAGGCGGATCAGAACACTGTCCGGGGGACAGTTTTCCCGCCGAACGCGCGGCGCTATCTGTTCGTGGCCATCGACCGGGCGACGCGACCGGACCTGGCTGATGGACTGGCTGAAGCGCGACGGCCGCAGCTTGGGCGATCCCGGCAAGAACCCCTGGTGCGGCGACTTCGTCGAAACCTGCATCCGCATGGCCCTGCCCGACGAGCCGCTTCTCGGCGCGCTGGGCACAAATCCCTATTGGGCACGCAACTGGCTGCTGTTCGGGCAATCGGTGCAGCCGATCACCGGCGCGGTGTTGATCTTTGAGCGCGGGTCAGGCGGTCATGTCGGCTTCGCAGTCGGCCAGGGCAACACGCATTTCTACATGTTGGGCGGCAACCAATCCGACGCCGTCACCATCGCCCGCATCGCCAAATCCCACCTTTTGGGCGCGCTGGCCCGCGACCTATCCACCCCGCCTGCAGTGCCTGCTGACCATGAAACCGGGCGAATTTCTGGCAACCACCAATGAAATCTAAACTGGAGATCCCCATGCTGAAACCTGCAATCCTCGCCCTCATCCGCCAAATCCTGACCATCGCGGGGACCGCGCTGGCCGCCAAGGGCCATGTCCAGGCCTGAGACATCGAACCGGTCATCGGCGTGCTGCTGACAATCGGGTCGGTTGCAGACAAGCAGGGGCAGTGACTGCCGCTTGTCTGCCGTCCGGCGAGGGATCTGAAAGTCGGGACGGCCTTTAGCAAGGGAATGCCGGTATGGGTATAGAACCACCGCGCGTTCAATGGGTCTGGTAGACCTCGGTGCTCAGATACTTGATGCCGGAGTCGCACATCAGCGTCACGATGGTTGCCTGCGGCCCAAGCCGTTCGGCCAGCCGCAGTGCCGCCACGACATTCGCGCCCGATGACGCGCCGCCGAACAAGCCCTCTTCGCGGGCCAATCGGCGTGACATCGCCATCGCATCGGCAGCCGAAACCGGGATGATTTCATCGGCCAGACCGGGTTTCCACAGCGGCACGACATAGCCCATGCCGATGCCCTCGATCAGGTTGGCACCGGGTGTGCCGCCCGACAAGACGGGTGACTCGGCGGGTTCGACCGCGATGATGCGGATGGCAGGGTCATGCAGGTGCAGCGCCTCGGCGGTGCCGCGCAGCGATCCGCCGGTTCCGACGCCATGAACGAAGGCGTCGATGCGCCCTTCGGTCTGGGACCATATCTCATCACCGAGAGCGGCATAGCCGGTCAGCACGTCGGCATTGTTGAACTGATCCGCCCAGAAATGGCCGGGTTGCTGGCTCAGTTGCCGCGAAGTCTCGATCAGGGCGGTCACCAGTTCGACGGTGATCTTCTTGTTGTCGCTGCGCAGGATCTGCAACTCCGCCCCAAGTGCCTGCATATGCGATAGTTTTTCCGCGCTGAACGCATCCGACGACACCAACAGGCATTTGTACCCCAGTGCCACCGCGACGCTGGCCAGCGAGGTTCCGGTGCTGCCGCTGGTGCATTCGACAATGGTATCGCCGGGCTGCAACCGCGCAGCTTGCGCCGCACGGCTGACGATCGCCAGCGCCGCCCGGTCTTTCATGCTGCCGGTGGGATTGGCCGATTCAAGCTTGATCAACACCCGGGCGTGGCCCGGCGGCACCACCCGGCGCAGTGGAACCAAGGGGGTATTGCCAATCAGATCAATCACGCTGCTTTGCATCATGCCCCCCAAAATCCGGTTCAGGGCCGGAACCCCTGACGCAGCATAGCACAAATCCGGTGCAATTACGGCCTATGTCGGGCTGCGGAACACATCGGTGCTGAGGTAACGCAGGCCGGAATCAACGATCAGCGTCGCCACGGTCTTGCCCGGACCCAGCCGTGCCGCAATCCGCAGCGCCGCCACGACATTGGCCCCGGTCGAGGTGCCGGCAAAGATCGCCTCTTCGCGCGCCAGACGCCGGGCCATCGCTTTGGCATCCTCGGTCGAGACGGTCAGAATTTCGGTCACCTCGTCGGGGTGCCAGAGCGGCGGCAAAAAGCCCAAACCGATGCCCTCGATCTTGTGCGACCCCGGTGGCTGCCCCGACAGCACCGCCGACTCGGCGGGCTCCACCGCAAAGACCGGCAGGGCCGGCTGATGCCGCCGCAGCGCCCGGCTCATGCCGTGCAGCGAATGCGCGGTGCTGACGGTATGCACCAGCGCATCGACCTGACCTGCCGTCTGCTGCCAGATCTCGTCACCCAAGCCCGCATAGCCATCGGCCCCGTCGGTATTGTTCAACTGATCGGCCCACCAGTGGCCGGGCTGCTGACTGATTTGCCCAGCCTTGGCAATCATCGCCTGAATCAGTTCTTTGGTGATTTTCTTGTTGTCGCTGGGCACATCGGTGATCGTGGCGCCGTAGGCCAGCATCGCAAAGCGCTTCTCGTCGCTGAACGCATCGGAAAACGCGAAATGGGTCTTGTAGCCCAGCGCGCTTGCCACCAGCGCCAGCGAAATCCCGGTGGTTCTGGCGGTGTATTCCACCACGGTGCCGCCGGGCGGCAAGCGGTCCGCCGCCGCCGCCCGTTGCACGATCATCCGTGCCAGCCGGTCTTTCATGCTGCCGGTCGGATTGGCCGATTCCAGTTTGGCCACGATCCGGGCGCTGCCATCGGGCACGATCCGGCGCAGTGCCACCAGCGGCGTGTTGCCGATGGCGTCGAGAATATGCTTCGGGCTGTGCATGACCGTTTTCTCCGGGCTGGGATAATCCAATCAGACCACGGCGCTGATCTGGCTCAGGGCGTCAGATCAAGTGCGGCAACAACGCTGTGGTAGGGCAGACCGGCCGTGTCGTTCAGCCGCCTGACGTCGGTATCCGAGACTGCATCGAACAGACACATGCAGCGCCCATCCTCCGGCGCGAAGGTCGAGCGGATGTAGCTGATTTTGGTTCCCTGCGCGGTCATCGCCTGCGCGGTCTTGATCGCGGCCTGCTGCGCGCCGCCCAGATCGGCCATGCTGATCCACTTGAGATCGCGTTCCACCATGTAAACTGACATTTTCCGGCTCCTTTCATTGGCATCCTGCGCTCTACAGAACCGCAGTTCCAACCCAAAGGGAACGAGCGTCTGTTTATCAACTGATAGCCTGCAGTTATCGAACACCGTGCTAAGCTGACCCATCAGGAACTTGCAGGGAGACAGATCGCGATGGAAATGTTCCAGGTAAGGTATGTGCTGGCGGCGGCAAAATTGCTGAATTTCACCAGGGCGGCGGCGCAGTGCAACGTCTCGCAACCAGCCCTGACCAAGGCGGTCAAGACGCTGGAGGCTGAACTCGGCGCGCCGGTGTTTCACCGTGAAGGCAAGAAGATTCTGCTCAGCGACTTTGGCCGGTCCCTGCTGCCGCATCTGCAGCACATCCTGCACGAGACCGAGGCGACCCGAAACCTTGCTGATAATTTCCGGCTGCTGCACAAGGTGCCGATCCGGCTTGGGGTGATGTCAACGATCGGACCGGTGCGATTGTCGCGCTTTCTGGCCAAGTTTCAGACTGACCATCCCGGTGTGGAAGTCGCGGTCAACGAATCCGGCGCTGCAGATCTGAAAACCCGGCTTGAAGCTGGCGATCTGGATCTGGCGGTATTGAATACGATGGGCCAGTCTCGGGACACCTTCAACGTCCATGATCTTTACCGCGAGCGTTATGTCGTCATTTTTCCGCCCGAGCATCGGCTGGCCAATCTGAACGCGATCAAACTGGCCGATCTGTCGGATGAACCCTATGTGGACAGGTTGTCCTGCGAAATGCGCGAGGCGGTCATGGATGTCTGCCGCAACCACAATGTCACGCTCTATGCGCGCTTTCGGTCAGAGCGCGAGGATTGGGTGCAGGCCATGGTGCTGGCGCGGATCGGCTTCGCCTTCATGCCGGAGTGTTCGGTCACATTGCCGGAGTTGTTGCAACGCCCGCTGATCGACCCGGAAGTCAGCCGGACAATCTCGCTGCTCAGCGTGCCCGGACGGCCCTACAGCCCGGCCACCGCCGCCATGGTCAGGGCGGCGCAGTTGTTCCGCTGGCCGGGGTAGGCGCTGGACTTCACCGCCTAGAGCGAGTCGCCTTCAATGCAAACCATACCCTGCCGCTGTGAAGTGGTTTCGGCATTCCTGCGGTTGGAACAGGTCGCAGACTGCGCCGACCTTTT
>JAYSQA010000186.1:0-5654 GCA_043721775.1 Rhodobacterales bacterium | reverse complement strand
TCAGCGCGCAACCCGGCGATCAGACCGCGAAGCACGGACCTTGCGATGAACAATGGCAGGCGGCGGGCGTCAATGCAATGCTCCGGGATGGAACAGCTATGTGGGCATTCCGATTGACGACCTGTCGGAGGTTTACCGGATTATAAAGCTTAGCTCGCTTATGGTGAAATCATCCTATCTGTCGGGGAGTTTCGATCTGCGCGGGCACCTGATTCCCGTGCTGGATCTGGGGGCGGTCTGCTGTTTCGACTACCGTGCAGAAGGGGTGAAATTCCCAGTCGTCTTGCGTCACGCGGGCCGGCTTCTGGCTTTTCTGGTCGATGAGGTCATCGGCATCGTACAGGTTGAGCGGGATCGTCTTCGGGCGCTGGAGGAAGGTTCGACAGGCTGCATTCAGGGGGCCTTCCTCGACAAGGATCGCCCGATCTTTGTGCTGGACGTCGGCGCGATCTTCGCCTTGCTGGGGGTTTGCTCGGTCAAGGCGCCGCAGGTTGCACAGGCCAAAGTGGTGGATGCCGCCCGTGTGCCAATGCTGATATTCGCGGTCGGCGGAGCACGCTTCTCGGCCCGGGCCGAGGATATCTATGGCACCGTGCCGCGTCAACTGATCGAGGCAAACGCGATGACCTCGCAGCTTTGCCTCGGCTCGATCACCTATCACAACCGCAGGGTGCCGGTGCTGTGCACGGTCAGTGGCCTTGGCCTTGGCCGCAAGCAGGAAATCAGTCGCACCGAGGTGGTGATCCTGCGCCGCACCGATAACCGGCTGCTGGGTCTGGCGGTCGACAGCATTCAAACCGTTGAGGCGGTTGATCCCTCGCGGAGGTCAGCGATTCCACGGGCAATTGCCGGACAGAACGGGTTCCTGTCGGACGTGCTGATTACGCAGCAGGGCGGGCAGATCTACACCATAGCGACTGATCGGCTGCTGAAGGATAACAAGATCGCTGCCATCGCCAGCCTGTCCTCGCTGTCCTTCAAAAAAGCATGAGGCTTCCGCGCAAGATCAGGCCGGCAAGGAGCAAACCACCAAGGGCACGCGGCTGCTGCAAAGCGAGCGGTGTCTGATTTTTCAGGCCGGACGCGTGGTTGCCGTGCCTTTGTCGCAGGTGACCTGCATCTTGCAACCGCCCATCGAAATTGTGCCGGTCACAAAATTATTCCCGGGCTGGAAGGCTATTTCGCTCGCTTTCGCGATTCGGTGCCGCTGATTGATCTGAACCGTTTTCTGGGCGTGGCAGCGGATGGCTCTGGCTTTTGCCGGGTGCTTTTGACCGGAAAGCAGGAAAATCAGGTCGGCTTCCGGGTGGAACGGGTGCATAGCATCGAAACCTCGACCTGACTCCTGCAAGGCTGGACGCGGGAGGGACACGGATCCGAGCCGCTGGTGCAGGTTGGCTTTGGCCCGGCACGCCGGGCGCTGCCGGTGGTCGATCTGATGCAGATCGCGGTTGGCCTTTTCGGACTGTCGGCAGCTGCCGTCTGACCGCGCCGCTGCACGGGCCAGTTGCGCTTAAGTCAGTGTTAACCCTGAACCGGTTAAGGTCGGCGAAACAGAAGACAGGGTGCAACATGACACAATTCACCGCCGCAAACGCGCAAACCGTCGTCGTGGACCGAAGCTTGGCCTTGCCTGACACAGTCCGGTTAGTTGCCGGCACCATCACGATGGAGTTGAGCGCCGAGGCCTTGAACCGCTGTGCAGATGCCCATGACCGGCTTGCCACCATTATTCGGGAGGAGCGGCATGTCTACGGCATCACAATTGGCTTTGGACCCTTGGCCAACCGGTTGATCGACAAGGCCTCTGGCACGCTGTTGCAACAAAATCTGGTCAATCATCTGGCCACCGGGGTTGGGCCGCATTTTGGCTGGACCGAGGCGCGGGCTATCGTTCTGGCGCGGCTGATGTCGATCCTGCAAGGTGTGTCAGGCGCCTCGCCTGAGGCGATACGGACGCTGGTGGCGCTGATCAACTCGCCCTTCGCGCCCGAAATTCCCAGCAAGGGCACGGTCGGCGTCTCAAGCGATCTGACGCCGCTGGCGCATATGGTCTTGTGTTTTCAGGGCCGGGGCGATTTCTTGCTGCGCAGCGGTGAACGGGTGGCATCTGTCGTGGCGCTGGCGGACAAGCATCTTGGCGTGCTGGACCTGTCGCGCCGCGATGGTCTGGCCTTGGGCAAGGGCACCTCGGCCATGATCGGGGTGGGGCTTTTGAACGTCGATGCGGCCGAGCGGGCCTTGGCGTGGGCCGTCGCTTTGACAGCGGGACTTGCTGAAACCATATCAGGTCGGATCGAAGCCTTGCATGAGACCTTTGGGGCCGTGCGCCCCTATCTGGCCAGATCGCGGCCGCGCAGGCGCTGCGCGCCCGCATTGAGGGCAGCACCCGGGTGGTGCGGACTTTGCTGTCCGAACGCCGGTTGACCGGATTTGGGACCGTGACCGAGACGATGGCGGGGCAAGATGCCTATACCCTGCGCTGCGCTCATCAAGTGATCGGTGCGGCGTGGGATACCGCGAGCTGGCACCGGGCGGTCGTCGAGACAGAGTTTCAATCGGCAACGGACAATCCGATCTTTCCGCATACCCCAGAGGGAGAGGTTCATGCCTTGCATGGCGGTAATTTCATGGAGATGCATGTCAGCCTTGCGTCGGATGCCTTGTCGAATGCCATCGTGGTTCTTGCGGGCCTTGCCGAGCGTCAGATCGCCCGGTTGACGGATGAAACGCTGAACACGGGCTTGCCGGCCTTCCTGCTGCGCGGCCCGGCTGGGTTGAACTCGGGCCTGATGGGCGCGCAAGTTACTGCGACTGCGCTTCTGGCAGAGATGCGCACGGCGGGGGCGGCTTCTATTCAATCGTTGTCGACCAACGGTGCCAATCAAGATGTAGTCTCGATGGGCACGATTGCGGCTCGCCTTTTGGCAGCAAAACTGGCAACTCTGACGCAGATCTACGCGATTCTGGCCTTGGCGGTAGCGCAGGCCATGGACATCATTGAAACGGACGTCAAGGCGGAGGTGTTTTCGCCCCACGCCTTGGCGCTGCGCCACTTTGTGCGCGCCATCAGCCCCGCGCTTTTGCAAGATCGGCCGCTGGGGCGGGAGATTGAAGCATTGGCCGTGGCCCTTCATCAATCCGACCCGCCCGAGCCCTGCGCCTGTTCAGGCGGTTGCGGGATCGAGGGTCAGGCCCACGGCTTCCGCATATTTCAGCCAGGTCTCGACCGACGCCACGACAGCCTGGATCTCGATGGCGACAAGTTCGATCCCGATGAGCGAGATCCGGATGAAGGCGTCGATGACGACACCCTTGTCGAGGATGCGGTCAACAACCTCCGCAATTGAGGCAGACGCAATGTTCTTTTCGATTGCCATTGTATTCTCCGTGGATTGACATCTTTGCTTGCCAAATCCGATAGGCGAATTTCTATATGACCATAATAAAAATAAAAAATTCCCTACTATAAAAAGTCCGGGTGTCAATTTAATAAAAATTAGATTTGATCATTTAAATCTTTGAGGGGTATCGCGGGCCAGCAATCGGTCATGCCGCCAGATTTTAGTCTCGCAGTTGAATGGCAATCAGTTCCGCAAAGGAAAATCGCAGACCTTACAGCAATTCATCCTGAGCGATGCGGAACTGGACCATACGGGTATCGGCCTCAGCCGCGTGCGGAAGGGCGGGTGGCGACTGGCGGCTGACGTGAGCAGCCAGTTGCAGCAGGGCCTCTACCAATGTGTCGCGGCGATCTTCTACTGAGTCAGCTTTTGTCGCCAGATTGGACTCGATTCGGTCCAGGCGATGGACAAGGTCAGGTTCGGGCTGCGATGCGGCCGCCCGTGCTTCCACCATGTCCGAGACGCTTTCCAGCCGCGTCACAACCGTCGACAAAGCCTGCGCGAAGGAAGCGAAGCTTTGCGTTTGCGAGGTCAGGTCGATAATCGGGTCCGGCCTTTGCGCAAGCCCGCTGATCTGATCGGCCAGCTGTCGCACGGTGATGGCCATACTCTCGTTTTGCGCAGCCATCCTGTCAAACCGACCGGTCACCGCATCCAGCTGCGGCAAATGGATTTCGGGTTCAACCCGTGTCGCCACCGCCTCTGACACCGCCTCTAGGCGGTCAATCGTCCGTGAAATGGCATTTCCGAAGGCCGCAAAGCTTTGACGCTGCGCGGTCAGGTCCATAATCGGAGCAGGCCTTTGCGCCAGACTGGTGATCTGGGCGGTCAACCCTGCCAAGGCCGCTGCGCTGCCGGCATCCTGGTTCCGTGTTATCAACTCATCCAAGCGAGCGACGACCGGTGACCAATCTTGCGCGGCTTCCATACGTGCCAGCAGGTCACAAAGAGTCTGTTTTAGATCAGATGGTTGCTGGGTGTGCGTTCGGTCTTGCAGCTTGGAAAGTGTATCCGTCGATTCATCCAGACGGGCAGTGGCGTTGCCCACCAAGATCAGGAATCTGGTGAAAGCCTGATGCTGGGCCGTCAGGTCCATGATGGGAGCGGACCTGGTGGCAAGATCATCCACTTTGGCAAGCAAGGCGTCAAAAGCGGCCGCAGTCGGCTCCACAAGGGTCGCTTCCATATGGGTCGTTGCGGCCTCAACCGCCGAGATCACAGCAGACAGATCAGGTGCCACGGGTGCCTGAAGCGCCGCCATTACCCGATCTTCCAGATTGGCGACCGATTGCGCCACCAGTTCTGGATCCATTTTGTGCAAAATGGACGACGCCAGGGCATCATGCTTCTGGATCAGCAGTTGCAGGACACCCGCCAAACCCGGCGTTGTCTGGATGTCATCCTCTGGCGCGGCAAGTCGTTCTTGCAAGGCGAATTCGATGGCATCAAGCCGGTCAAGCATCTGCTCCCGCTCAACCTGGTCAGCGATCACACCATCAAGTTTGCGTTCGATCCCGGCCAGCTTTTCTTCCAGGGACGCGGGCAACTTTGACGGTGGCGGTGCTTTGAAAGGTTCTGCCACTGCGGCAAGATCGTCCGGAAGTCCGTGCGGACAGCGCAAGAGGATCGAACCATCCGCCAGCGTGGCGGCAAACTCCACCTCACTATGGGCGATCAGTTGTGTGACATCGGCTTGATATTCCCATAAAAGGGCGGGATCCCGGATTATATGGGTGCCCAGTTGCCTGGCCAACATGTCAAATGCAGCGTCATTTTTATCGGGCATGGCCTTCGTCATTTATCCTGAAGCCGAAGCTGACGGCAGATTTTCGCCGCCATTTCGTGCGATTGAAAGCAGGGCATTCACCTTTTGCAGACTAGGTGAATATCGGTTAAGAAGGGTTTAAGATCCTTCAGATTGTCTTGCCGAGGGGGCCAAGATCAATGGAAAGATCCTCGGGCTTCAAGCCGAATTTTGCCGCCTTATCCCACAACGCCGTTTGAGAGCGCATCAGGGTCGTGCCCAGTTTCTCCTCCTGTGCGGGGGTCAGAAGGCCCGCGTCCATCTGGTGGATGGCCCGAAGTTCCATCAGCTGGCGTAAAAACTCCATCAGGCCAAGAACAAGACGGGCAAGGTCTTGTTCGACCGTTTCAACCCGGGATATTCATCGAATCCCTCTCCGAGAGGGGCTCCGGTCGGTTTCGAAGCCCGCGATGGACTTTTTCCGGGTCTGTGAGCGGCCATCGGTC
>JAYSQA010000185.1:0-5537 GCA_043721775.1 Rhodobacterales bacterium | reverse complement strand
TTGCACCTGCAATTGCCCAGCGGTCGCAACCGCTCGTTTGGCGCAGGCCAGCCAGAGATCGCCGTACGAGTGACGACTAAGGCCACTGTCTGGCGTCTGCTGCGAAACCCTGACCTGGCTCTGGGTGAGGCCTATATGGACGGCACCCTGCTGGTCGGGGACGGCGGAATCCATGATCTGATGGAACTGGCCCTGATCAATCTGCAGAGGAGCAGCGGTCCCGGTATCATGCGCTTCAATGCCGCGCTGAGGATCATGTTGCGCAGGCTCGCGCAGCACAATCCGGTCACCAAGGCCCAGGCCAACGTGGCGCATCACTATGATCTGTCCGACACGCTCTACGATCTGTTTCTGGATGCCGGACGGCAGTATTCCTGCGCCTATTACGCCGCGCCGACTGATACGCTGGAACAGGCGCAGGCGCAGAAGTTGCGGCATATCGCGGCCAAACTGCTGTTGCAGCCCGGCCATCGGGTGCTGGACATCGGGTCGGGTTGGGGCGGGCTGGGGCTGTATCTGGCGCAAACCGGTGGCGTCAGCGTGACCGGCCTGACGCTTTCGACCGAGCAACACGGCTTTGCCACCAGAAGCGCTGCCGCAGCGGGGCTGCATGATCAGGTCAACTATCACCTGCGTGACTATCGCCACGAAACCGGGAGCTACGACCGGATCGTGTCGATTGGCATGTTCGAACATGTCGGCATTGGCCACTACCGGGAGTATTTCGACAAGGTGGCCGGCCTCCTGACCGACGATGGCGCGGCGCTTATTCACACCATCGGAACGGCGGGACGGCCGACTGCTGCCAATCCCTGGCTGGATAAATACATCTTTCCTGGTGGTTACGCCCCGGCTCTATCCGAAATTCTGCCCGCGATCGAGCGCGCCGGGCTTTATGTCACCGACGTTGAAGTGCTGCGCTTGCACTATGCCCATACACTGCGGGCGTGGCGGGACAGGTTCATGGCCGAACGCCCGCGCATCGCCGCCCTTTACGATGAGCGGTTCTGCCGGATGTGGGAATTCTATCTGGCCTCATGCGAAGCTGCATTTCGCCACTCCGGGATGGTGGTGTTTCAGATCCAGATCAGCAAGCAGATCGACACGGTGCCGATCACCCGAGACTACATTGCCGCTTCGAAAAACCGAGCCGCACCCGACGCTGCCAAGAAAGAGGGAACATTGCAATGACCTGGCTTTCCAGCAACTGGTTCCTCGTAGTCGCGGGCATCGCTTTCGTAGCCTTCCATTTCTTCGGCCATCGCGGGCACGGCGGCGGGCATGGCGGACACACTGGGCATAGTGAAGCGCCGCCTGCACTGCTGCCTGCGGTTGGGCAAACGACTCCGCCGCAAAGCGGTCCGAATCCGGCGTCGCTTTTGACCGACCCGGCGACAACCGATGAACCCCCGGCCAAGAAGCACAGTCACGGCGGCACTCATTGCTGAGCCACGCCCTGTTCGGTCGGTGGGCAGCTGCGCAGACAGAAAGAGGTCTGAGATGAATGCGAGCTCAATAAAGAAGCCAACCTTCAGGGATCTGTGGCCCTCATTTGGCCTTCTGGTGGTGCTGGGTGCCGAGCTTGGCGTGCCGGCCGGGCAGGTGATGGCACAGGACACCGGCAGCTATCGGGTCGCAGGCCCTATTGCCGCCTATCTGGGTATGATGCCCGCAGAAATCATCGCAGGGCACCCGGCAGGACACCCCGAAGCTCTGATGCATGGCGGCTTCCCCGCTGGCCCCTATGCCGAACATATCGTCGTCGCCCTTTTCGAGGATCCGTCCGGCACACGGATCGAGAACGCCGCAGTCAGCGCCACGGTCTCAGGGCTTGGCCATATTGCATCCACACAGGTCACCCTTGAACCGATGCTGATTGCCGGGGTCATCACCTATGGCGGCTATGTGACCTTGCCGGGCCCCGACACCTATTCCATTGATCTTCAAATCAGTAGGCCTGACAGCCCGACGAAAACCAGGATCAGCTTCAGCTACAAACAGACCGGCAACTGAGCGATGCGTGCCAGACATCCTGCGCCGGACGGGTTCGAACTCCGGTGGCGCCGCTCTTCACAACAGGTAAACCCGATGAAACTCTCGAAACTGTCACACATCCTCAGCGCGATCCTCGGTCTCGCTGGTCTCGGCCTTTGGGCCATTGCGATTTTCGCCTCGCCTGCGTTCGGACAGACGCAGCAAGTGATGTTGCTTTGCGGCGTGCTTTCTTTCCTCGCCGCGATCTGGCTCATGCTGGCGGCCATCCATCACAACACGCTTGAGCAGACGTGAAAGCTCGTCTGACCGACCATCCTGCCAGCGCGGGTCGCAGCCCGCGACGACTTGTGCGCTGCTGGGTGGCCATGCGGCCATTTCACATCTGAGACCTGAAGAGGAGGAGTTTTATTTTGTCCAATCCCAAACCGGCAGCGACGCTGTCCCAAATCCCACCCGCCGACCCCGGTCAGCGCAAGGCTTGGCTGATCGGCGGCGGCATCGGCTCGCTGAGTGCCGCCGCCTTCATGATCCGCGATGGCGGCATGGCGGGGGCGAACATCACAATACTGGAGGCGCAGCCACTGCTGGGTGGCAGTCTGGACGGCGCGGGCGACCCTGAAGCGGGATATTCGCTGCGTGGCGGGCGGATGCTGACCTCCGACAATTATGAATGCACATGGGATTTGTTCAAAACTATTCCTTCGCTCACCCGGCCGGTTGCCTCGGTCTATGACGAGACGATGGAGTTCAACCAGACCTACCAAGCCCATTCGATGGCGCGTCTGGTGGACCGCCGCCGCGCCAAGGTGCCAGTGACCTCGATGGGCTTTTCGATGCGCGACCGGTTGGAACTGCTGAAACTGACCAATGCCAGCGAAGATACGCTCGGCACCGATTGCATCACCGACTGGCTGTCGCCTTCGTTTTTCGAGACCGAATTCTGGTATATGTGGGTCACCACCTTTGCCTTTCAGCCTTGGCACAGCGCGGTGGAGTTCAAACGCTATCTGCACCGATTCATGCTGGAGTTTTCGCGGATCGAAACCCTAGCGGGGGTCAAGCGCACGGTGTTCAACCAGTATGACTCGCTTGTTATGCCGCTGGTGGCCTGGCTGCGCGGGCATGGCGTTCAGTTCGTCACCGGCTGCACCGTCACCGATCTGGACCATGCCGACACCGGGGTTTTCAGGGTGACCGGCATCCATTGCCAGCACGACGGCAAGACCGAGGTGATCGCGGTGGTTGCCGAAGATCTGGTGATCGTGCAGAACGGCTCGATGACCGATGCGTCTAGCATAGGCTCGATGACCCGCGCGCCGGAAAAGAAGACCAAGGCCGACTCGGGCAGTTGGGCGCTATGGGAAAAGCTGGCGCAGGGCCGTCCGGAGTTTGGCAATCCGGCGCCGTTCAACAGTTTCATCGCGCAATCGGCCTGGCAATCCTTTACCGTCACCCTGAAGAACCCTGCATTCTTTGACACCATGCAACGGTTCAGCGGCAACGAGGCGGGCACCGGCGGCCTCGTCACCTTCAAGGATTCGAACTGGCTGATGTCGATAGTTCTGGCGCACCAGCCGCATTTCGCCAGCCAGCCCGCCGATGTGCAGGTGTTTTGGGGCTATGCGCTGCTGCCCGACCGGATCGGCGATTTTATCGCCAAACCGCTGGATGATTGCACAGGGGTCGAGATCCTGTACGAACTGGCCGGACATCTGCGGCTGGACCCCGAGACTCTTGCCTCTGCCAACTGCATCCCCTGCCGGATGCCCTATATCACCTCGATGTTCATGCCGCGCAGCCACAGCGACCGCCCCCTGCCGGTGCCGCCCAACAGCCAAAACTTCGCCTTCGTCAGCCAGTTCGTCGAGATTGCCGATGACGTGGTGTTCACCGTCGAATTCTCGGTCCGCGCGGCGCAGATGGCGGTCTATCAACTGCTGGGAATTCCCCGCCCGGTGCCCGCGATCACCCCGCATGACAAATCAGTGAAGGTGCAGATCGAGGCGCTGATCAAGGCGTTCAAATGACCGTGACCGCGCCAGGGGCCTGGCCAGAATCCGGAACTTCCGAAGCTTCCACGCGTTCATTCATGTTGCGGCTTTTCGCAACCGGAGGAGATAGATTCCATGTCCCATGATGCCAACACCACCGCCGCCGAACACCACGAGATGAGCGCCAAGTCGCACCGCGCGGCGGCGACCTGCCATGAAAAGACGGATGCAGCGGGCGAGCATAAGCATTGCGCCGAAGGCGTGAAACATTCGGAAATGGCGCACAAAGCCTCGGTTGCGGCCCTGAGTGCCGATGCGAAGATGAAGATGTAAGCCACCTGTCCGGGCAATCCGTTGCCCGGACACATCGCTATCGGTCTGCTTCCTTTGGCGGCACCAGTCGGCCAGGCAGGCTCAGGCTGGGCCAGACTGCCAGCATCACAAGTGCAGCGGTCATGACGAAGGCAGCGTTCGGCAGCCATGTCACGTCATAGAGCAAGCCACCCACCGCCGATCCGATCGCCGCACCCAGACTGGCCGCTGATGTCTGCTTGCCAAGATCAGCGCCGGATTTGTGGCCCGCGTGACTGGCAATCCAATAGGTCAGGATCGGCGACAGGATCCCGGCACTGGCCGCCACCGCGCCGACCACTGCCAGCATCGCCCGAAAGTCCCCGGCCAATGGCACCGCAAACAGGCTGACCCCCATCACAGCAAAGGCCGGAGCAATCAGCCAGCGGGTGGAGTCCGGCTTGACCAGCGGTGAAAACACCGCCGCCTGCACCACAATCATCACGCCAGAGCACAGGGTGAACATCAGGGCAATCTGCACGGGCGTCAGGCCCAGTTCCTGCTTGCCGCGCAAAGCCAACCCGACCTCGAACACTGCAACCCCGGCGGATACCACAAAACCCAGCGCCAGAAGCCGTCCCACCAGCCCCGGCTCCGTGACATGAGCCGCCTCACCGACGGCGCGGGGCATTGATCCGGATGCGGGCAAGGTGACCGCCACCGCCAGCGCTGCGATCAGTGCCAGGACACCAGTCGCCACCAGCGGTACCGTCAAAGCTCCGGCGGCACCGCCGATTCCGCTGAAGCTGCGCGTCAGCGCAACCCCCAGCGTCGGCCCCAGCAGAAATCCGGTGATCCCGGCCAGACTGACAAAGGTCAACCTGCGCCCCAGCGCCCCCTTAGCCGTCGTGAAATCGGTTACTGCCGCCAAGGCAACCGGCGTCACCGCCGCTGCGAACACCCCGCTGAGCGCGCGCTCAACGTAGACTGCCGTCAACGTTTCGAAAAATGCAAAGGAGATCATCGTAGCGCCAAAGCCCACTAGCCCGATCAGAAGCACCGAACGGCGTCCCCAATAATCCGATAGTCGGCCCCAGACCGGCGCGCAGATGAACAGCCCGGCCATATAAAGTGCCGTCAGCAGCCCAGTAGAGCGCGAAACCCGAACCGTCGTGCTGGCGGCGCCAAGAAAGCGCTCGATCAGGGCGGGCAATTGCGGCAGCAAGATCCCGAACCCCAGCGAAATGCTAAAGACCGCCA
>JAYSQA010000184.1:0-4275 GCA_043721775.1 Rhodobacterales bacterium | reverse complement strand
GCTGCCCGAACATGACCGCCACACCTTGCCGGAGGCCTATCTTCGGGTGCAATTGACCACACTTCTGGCCGGGCGGGCGGCGGAAAAGCTGCTGCTCGGATCGGTCAGTTCCGGTGCCGATGACGACATCCGCCGCGCCACGGCTCTGGCCCGCTCGATGGTGGCGCGCTGGGGTATGGACCCCGACATCGGCCCGGTCGATCTGCGCGAAAGCGAGGATCATCCGTTCCTTGGTCAGCAGATCGCCCAGCCGCGCAGCGTCTCGGACCAGACGGCAGCGCGGGTGGATCAGGCTGTGATCACCCTGCTGCATGAGGCGGAAGCACAGGCATCGCAGATCATCGAGACGCACCGCGACCAGATTGGACAGCTTGTCACCCGACTGGAGGCCGACGAAACCCTTGATCTGCCAGCGATCCGTGCATGTCTTGGCCCTAAAGACAGCATCACTCCCTTTCCAAAAAGTCGTGGTCGACACCATCCGTCATCTGCCAAAAGCCCATCATGACCTGATGCGCGCAGGGTCCAAGGGGAGGGCGTGCCGTATTGTAGGGCATCGGCAGTCATCTTGTCGGGTCCGCCACTGTCCTGAGGCATGACACCCCCAACCCCAATTCGCCTCGCTTCTTTCCCTCGCCTGATTGACCCATGTCAACGATGGCGCGGATGAAGCCCGATACAATACAGACAGCGGAATCGGTGTCCCGGGCGGTCATTGAGGAACAAACCGATTTTCCAAAGATCGCGGCTGAGGCCAGGGCCCCGGGGTAACGCCAAGACAACAATCCAGCAACGAAAGGATGACTGCCATGAACCGACTTGCAGGCAAGACCGCCATCGTGACCGGGGGTGCCATAGGCATCGGCCGCGCCTGCGTGATCCGCATGGCCGAAGAAGGCGCGAAGGTTGCCATTTTCGACTTGCTGGAGGCCGAGGGCAAGGCGCTGGCCGCCGACCTGACGGCAAGAGGCCATGAGGCCGTCTTCTGGCCGGTCGATGTCGCGGACGAGGCTGGCATGAAGGCCTCCATCGACGCCGCAGCGGCGCGCTTTGGCGCGCTTTGGCGGGCTGCATGTGCTGGTGAACAACGCGGGGATTTCCGGCAGCCCCAAGCCCACCGATCAGGTGACCGAGGCGGAATGGGACCTCGTGCAGGCGGTGAATGTTAAGGGCGTATTCTTCGGCACCAAGCACGCGATCCCGCATCTGCGTGCGGCCGGAAAGGGCGCGATCATCAACCTGTCATCCATCGCCGGGCTGATCGGCATCGGCGGCATCGCGCCTTATCATGCCTCCAAGGGCGCGGTGCGTCTGATGACCAAGAACGACGCCATCACTTATGCGGCGGAAAAGATCCGGGTAAACTCGATCCACCCCGCTTATATCTGGACGCCGATGGTGGAAAACTATTTGCGCGCCACCGCCCCCGATCTGGAGGCGGCAAAGGCGGCGGCAGGGGCCGCGCATCCGATCGGCACCATGGGCGAACCCGACGACATCGCCTGGGCCGTGGTCTGGCTGGCATCGGACGAGGCGAAGTTCGTCACCGGGGCCGAGATCGTCATCGACGGTGGCTATACGGCGCGATGACAAGAGCCCGACCAACCCACACGCCACACCTGCCGATGACTGCCTCTTGGCCCTTGACGCAACACCCGAGGGCCTGACCGCGCCCGAGTCCGTGCGGCGACTGGTCGAGCATGGGCCGAACCGCCTGCCGGAAGTGCGGGCGCGGGGGCCGGTGGTGCGCTTTCTGCGGCAGTTCCACAACGTGCTGATCTACGTCCTGATCGGTGCGGCAGTGGTGACGGGGGCCCTGCAGAACTGGGTGGATACCGGGATGATCCTCGCCGTGGTGCTTGCCAATGCGGTGATCGGCTTCATCCAGGAAGACAAGGCCGAGGCGGCGATGGCCGCGATCCGGGGGATGCTGGCACCCCGCGCCGCCGTTCTGCGCGATGGTCAAAGGGTGTCGGTGGACGGCGCGGACCTTGTTCCCGGCGACATCGTGCTCCTGCAGGCGGGCGACAAGGTGCCTGCCGATCTGCGGGTGTTGGAGGCGCGGGGGCTGGCCGCGCAAGAGGCGATCCTGACCGGCGAGTCCGTGCCGGTCGAAAAGGGCCAGACCCCAGTTGCCGCCGATGCCGCCCTTGGCGACCGTCGGTCGATGCTGTGGTCAGGCACGCTGGTCACGCAAGGCACCGCGCGCGGGCTGGTGGTGGCGACGGGTCAGTCCACCGAGATCGGGCGCATTGGCGGACTTCTGGCAGGACTCGAACAGCTACCCGCTGGACTTGGCCCAGACCATGGCGATGAACATGCTGGTGGTGCTGGAGATCTTCCACCTTTTCTTCATCCGCAACATCCACAGCACCTCGCTGACCTGGGCTGCGGCGCGGGGAACCCGGGTGGTCTGGACTGTGGTTGCCATCATCACTGCCGCACAATTCGCCGTAACCTACCTGCCGCCATTGCAGGCAATTCTCGGCACAAGGCCCGTCCCCCTAATGGACGGCCTCCTGATCGTGGCGGTTGGGGCTGCCTTCTTCACGCTGATTGAGATCGAAAAACAGATCCGGCTCGGGCTGAAAGGATGACCTGTGACAAGGCCAGAATGATCAGACTGCATTAGAATTCCCATTTTCCAGAGCAACGACTCGCGTCCAGAAGGAACGAGGCCAAAATGACCGGAACCAGGAAGAAGCCGAAACCCCCTCCCAGTGCCCCGCCGATGATCGTCGGGCTTCCGGCGGTGATCGATCCGCCACAACCAACCGAGCATCCGCATCAGAACTTTGACCGAGCGGCCCGGGCCGCCGTGGCGCGGCTTTCGGGCGGCGTCTCCACCCATGCCTTCATCGAGGCCTGGAGCGATTGGGCCCAGCAGCTTGCGCGCGCACCAGGCCGTCAGATGGAACTGGCCGAACACGCACGGCGCAATTTGTTGCAACTGGTGACCCTTGCTGCCAACCCCGGCAGCGCCCCGCCCTTTGCCCCAAAGCCCTATGACAACCGCTTTGACCATGCAGGCTGGCCAGAAACTCCAGCTGTGGCAGCAGGAGTTTCTGGCCATGCAGGACTGGTGGGACCATGCCACCGAACCGACGCGCGGCCTGCGCCCCGAAGACGCCGGGCGGACCCGCTTTCTGGCCCGCCAGACGCTGGACGTGCTGTCGCCCTCGAACGCACCGATGCTCAACCCCGGGATCATCGCCGAAACAGCCAGGACCGGCGGGCGCAACCTGGCCGAAGGTGCTACACATTTCGCGCATGATGCCCAGAAAACGCTGACCGGCCAGCGTGATCCGGCCCCCGAAGGCTACCAAATCGGCAAGGATCTAGCCTGCACGCCCGGTCAGGTCATCTATCGCAACGACCTGATGGAGCTGATCCGGTACGCGCCGCAGACGCCGCAGGTCCACGCTCGCCCGATCCTGATCGTCCCGGTCTGGATCATGAAATATTACATCCTCGATCTGTCACCCGAGAATTCGCTGGTGCGCTATCTGGTCGGGCAAGGCTTCACCGTCTTCATGATCTCGTGGACCAACCCGACCGCTGATCAGCGCGGCCTGTCGCTGGAGGATTACCGCAAGCGCGGGGTGATGGCGGCGCTTGATGCAGTGACAGCCATCGTGCCGGATACGCCAGTTCAGGCCGTCGGCTATTGCCTTGGCGGCACGATATTGGCGATTGCAGCGGCGACGATGGCCCGCGACGGTGATGCGCGCCTTGCCTCGGTCACGCTGATGGCCGCACAGGTGGATTTCGCCGAAGCGGGCGAGCTTCTCTTGTTCCTCGACGAAAGCCAGATCGCCTTTCTGAAGGATCTGATGTGGGAACAGGGCTATCTCGACCGCCCACAGATGGCCCGCGCCTTTGCCACCATCCGTGCCGAAGACCTGATCTGGACCCGCGCCGTCCAGCGCTATTTCCTCGGGCGCGAAGATGTGCCAACCGATATTGGCGTCTGGCTGTCGGACACCACCCGCATGCCTGCGCGGATGCATTCGCAGTATCTGCGCGGGCTGTTTCTGGAAAACCGGCTGACGGCAACCGCGTGTTGCAGACCGAGGCCTTGAGCGCCATCGGTCCGGTAGAGTGGCGCCCAGGATCGCAAGATTCAGGTATCTCTCCGCACAAGTCGGAAGAGTTGCGGCAGGAATGCCGGAACCCGTGCCGCATAGTGCCTCCAGGCGTCACCAAAGAGCAACGCGACCTCGCGCTCTTCCCGCTTGGCGAGCCGCCAGTACATGACCAGAAGAACCGGAAGCA
>JAYSQA010000183.1:0-5081 GCA_043721775.1 Rhodobacterales bacterium | reverse complement strand
GGTCGTCTCGTCATGGTCATCTCCTCGCTCGCAGCATCTTCCTGCTGTTGCGCGGAAAATCCACCTATCCCGGCTGTTCGGATTTCCGGAACCACCTCTTTGTTCACCGGCCCGCCCGGTTCGGGCAAGACGCTGCTTGCGCGTAGCATCGCCGCCCGCACCTCTGCGGCGTTCTTCCAGATCAACGGGCCGGAAATCGTCTCCAAACACTATGGCGAAAGCGAAGCTTCCCTTCGGCAGGTCTTCGCGGCCGCCGCAAAAGACGCCCCCGCCATCATCTTCATCGACGAAATTGACGCCTTCGCCCCCAAACGTGAGGCGCTCTCTGGCGAAAAGCAGGTGGAGCGTCGGATTGTGGCGCAGCTTCTGACCCTGATGGATGGGCTTTCTGAACGCGGACGCATCATCGTGATGGCGGCGACCAACCTGCCCGATAGTCTGGACACTGCCCTGCGCCGCCCGGGCCGCTTTGACCGCGAGATCAGCTTTGGCCCGCCCACCCCGGCGCAACGTCGCCAGATCCTTGACATTCACCTGCGCCGGGCACCGCTGGCGGGCGATGTGAACCTCGACCTCATCGCCCGGGAAGCGCATGGCTATGTCGGCGCCGACCTCGCCGCCTTGGCGAGAGAGGCGTCTTTGGCAGCACTTGAGCGTGCCGTGGCCGAAGCGGGCGGCGAAGCAAAGGTTCGCGCCGAAAATCTGTTCCTCAAACAGGCCGATCTGACCGGGGGACTGGCGGCAACCTCGCCTTCTGCGTTGCGCGAAACACAGGTCGAAAGCCCGGTAGTGACTTTCGCTGACGTCGGTGGGCTGGAAGAGGCCAGGCAGGCGCTGGCGGAAGCTGTAATCTGGCCGCAAAAACACGCACCCGCCTATGCCGCTTTGCGTCTGCGTCCGGTGTCTGGCGTGCTGTTGTCGGGGCCACCGGGGTCCGGCAAGACCTTGCTGGCACGGGTTTTGGCCCATGAAAGCAGCATGAATTTCATCCCCGTGCGCCCGACCCGGATCATCTCGCAATTTCTGGGCGAGGCGGAACGCGCGATTGCCAAGATTTTCAGCCGCGCCCGTCACGCAGCCCCCTGTCTGATCTTCTTTGATGAACTGGATGCCTTGGCCCCCCGGCGCAGCGGAAAAGATGCCGCCCTTGACCGGATCGTGGCGCAACTTCTGACCGAGATGGATGGCCTGGCGAGCAACACAGGCCTTGTGGTTCTGGCAGCCACCAACCGGCCGGCGGCGATTGACCCTGCACTGATACGGCCAGGCCGTTTTGACACGGTTGTACCCATCGGCTTGCCTGATCTGGCCACACGGCAAGCGATCCTTGCCGTCCATTGCCGGGCCCTGCCCTTGGCTGATGCTGTCGCACTGGACCAGATTGCTTTGATCAGCAAGGGGGCCTCTGGTGCCGAACTGGCCGGTCTGGTCACGACAGCCGCCCGCCTGGCCCTGCGCCGCACTTTGGCCTTGGCGCAAAGCCCGGTGATCGTACCTGACGATTTCACCGAAGCCATCTTGGCCCTGCGCGTCGCGCAAGCAGCCCTATCCCTTGATTTCATTCAACCAAAGGTGTGACATGCGTGAATTTGATCTGATCGCTGTGCTAAATGGCACCCATCTTCAGGCACCGGTTGCGGGGCTACAAATGGTCTGTGCCGCTGGTCTGACCGCCGTGTTAAGCACCCTACCCCGCCCACTCATGCGGCTGCCGCAAAGCCGGGCGAACCAGTTGCAGGCCGCTACCCTGCGCCTTAGCCAGCAAGAGGCCTGCATGACGCGCGCCACTTTGCTGCCGGTCCGGCAAGACTGTGGCCTGACCGTCGCGGGGGCCAGCGGCTTTCTGATCGCGAACCAGCCCTTCCTGCAAAACCTTGTGTGCCGTTTCGCGGACAAAGCCCAGGTTCAGGTCACTGTCACGTGGAACGCCGCCGCCGTATTGCAGCGTTTTTCACATGAGCCTGAACTGGCGCCGATCTTTGCGCGGGGCAGCGCCACCCCGGCTGACCTTGCTGAAGCGATAGCGCGGCTCGGCAGCATCATGGGCGCCAAATCAGCCGCAGTGGCGGTGGAGCAAACTCTCCTGCCGGTGAATACGGATGCGCTGTGGAACGGCGCCCTTCTGGTGCCCGTTGCCGCATTGCCCGCGCTGGACCATGCTGTTGAAGCGATTGATGCCGTTCGGTTTGCAGGTTCGCCAAATCGGCCCGGCGCCCGTCGCATCCTTCGCACTGCTGGAGGTGGAGCATGTTCCGGTCTCCCGGATCGCGGCGGCTTTGGGACTTCCGGGCTTGCACGCCGGGGCTGATGATCGCGATCTGGCCTCGGCCCGAAGAGGTCTCTTGATGGATGCCGCATCCGACCCGGAGCAGCTTGAGGCGATCCGGACCGCAGCGCACATCTAGAGGGTGCCGCACGGCTGCCCGATCCGGCAAATGATCTGGCCTTGTGCCGCATCTGGGCTGAAGGTCAGGCAGAATCCCGCAGTGCCGCAGCCCGAGAGGCGGCCTGAACCATGCCTGCCGTTCTCTTGCATGGTCTTGTGCCCCGACAAACCCGCCGACAAGCGGCTGCGCCCCCTCATGACATGATCGAATGCGCTGATTTCGTTGTCCTTGCCAGCCCAGCGCCCTGCGGCCTTGACGATTTGCCGCCCAATGCGCTGGCGGAACTCGCGCTGCGCCACAATGCCATTCTGGTGGCGTATTGCACGGACGGCCCGGTTCTGCCGTTGCGGTTCGGGACCGCCCTTTCCTCTGCCGAGGTGGCGGTGGCCCATCTCATCCCGTTCGCCGGAGACCATCGCCGCGCCTTGCAAAGCACCGAAACTTTCCGCGAATATGCCATCCGCCTGCGCCTGCTGGATGATCCGCCACAGCTTGTGTTGGCCGAACCGAGGACGGGCCGCGATTTCCTGAACATGGGGCGTCTGGTCAGGGACCATCGCCGCACCCTCGCCGAAATCCGGACGGCGCTGGCACGTCAACTTCTATCGGACCTGCGCAGATTATAATGTAATATCAAGTATGTAGGGCACCCACAAGCCTGATCGCCTGCTGGATGCCGCACTGCTGCTGCCCCCGCGCAATATCCCGGCGCTGATCGCTTTGGCGGAGCACGGGGCCACGACGGCTGCGACCCTCGGCCTTGACCTGCGACTGAACGGGCCATGGCCCGCCTATAGTTTCGATCCCGAAAATCCCCGCATGTCCGAGGTATGTCATGTCGCTTGAGATGCATCTGGCCACCCCGGGAGTGGTCCTGGGGTCATCGCAAACCCGGCTGGTCGGCGTGGTGGATGGACTGTTGCGCCACGGCGTCGTTCTGCGCGGAGAGCTTTGGCTGACTGTGGCGGATGTCGATCTGGTGTTTCTGGGGCTTGACCTGCTGCTGGCCGCCCCTGACAAGATGCGACAGGAGCAGCGCGGTTCATGAAGGACATTGCTCTTGGTTGGACCCTCGCCGGAACCTGCCTGCCCGCGCCTTTGCGCCTGATGGGGTGTGGCAACACGCAGCTGATCACGGCGCCCGAAGCGCAAGCAGGCACACCCCGCCAGCGCCTGATGTTGCAACAGGCCTGCTTTGATGCCGGGATCGGTATGATTCCCGTTAGTGCTGACCAGCCTGTCTGCGCCGAACAGGCAGGCATCCCGCCGCCCGATCTTCTGACGCAACTTGCCCGCCTGCAGGGCTGCTGGCAACTGTCCTTGACCCTAAGCTGGAAAACGCCGCTTCAGGTCCAACCCCAAGCTTCGGGCCAGTCGTGGCTTAAAATGCGCCAGCGCCGGTTGATCGAGGCCGCAGCGATCAGCATGACGGCGCAGGAAACGTTTTTCACGCTGGTTTCCCGTTTGCCGCACCCTAAAAGCCAGCTTCGGCGCGCGGCCGACCGTTTCAGTCTTGATCTTCTTGTCGCGCGCACGGACCTGAGCCGCATCCACGACACTTTGACCGATCTGGGGCAACGTCTTGCGATTGATGCCTTGCCGGGTGCCCACTTGCTGGCCACCGGCCTGTGGCCGCCGTTCAGCTTCGTTCGGGCAGGGCAAGACCAACTGGCTGTGGCATGACCGCAATCATCAACATCACTCCGGGCGAGGTTCAACAGCTTTTGGGCCAGATCGCAGGCCCCGATGGCCGTGTTCGCATCAACCCTGAACCCGCCTTATTCACCGAACTCGGCAAGTTTGGTTGCGTGCGCCTGAAAGCGCTGTAGATTCAAGCTGCTAGACAGAAACCGACGGCAGCATCGGACGCACGCATGGGTGAAACTTTACCGCGGGTCACGCCCAGTTTCAATCGTTCGCTTCGGATCGAGCCGACATTCCCCAGTCAGCTTACCACTTAACGGCAAGATCGCCTGATTTTGCCAGCCGATCAAGCGTTCGTGCGTCGGAGGGTGTGCTGCGGTCGTTTGAGCGCCAGAATGTGGGCGGATCGGGCGATCTTGCAGGGCTATCGCGTTTGGAAACCCATGGGTAAAATACGAGAACATATCCTGACCAAAAGACGCGACTCGTCGTGTTCGATGCCGGAATTCCATGTCAAAAGACTTCAACGCGACCACCCAGACCCAAACGCGATTCCCCTGACGCTGGGCATGGTGACAGCCTGCAAGGCTGTTAGCCACTGGGCGGCGAAGGTTGAAGAGGAAGAGCGCAACGGTCAGGGAAGCGGACGCCAACTCAAACTGTGGCTTCATAAGCGCTGATGCGTCTTCGACGCAATTGGCTGCCGGACCTTCCCAATCCTTCCCAATCGCTCTGATACGCAGATGCGGTGAACATGAGAGACTCCGCGCCATGCGGACGCTCCTTCATCGCCTTTTTGGCCTCACGCGCACACGCGGCTTTGACGCTGCGGGTGGTGGTCGGCGTTGGGAGGGCGCGCGGACGGTCGATGGGTTGAATACGGCGATCCTCGCAGGGGCGACCACGGCAGCGCGGCGGGCCGGGTGGTATGCGCGCAACAACCCGTGGGTTGCGGCGGCGGTAGACAGCCTGGTCGGCAATGTCGTAGGCGCGGGCATCAAGCCGCAATCCACACATCCCGACCGCGCGGTGCGCGAACGGCTGCAGGTG
>JAYSQA010000182.1:0-5032 GCA_043721775.1 Rhodobacterales bacterium | reverse complement strand
GTGATTTGCCCATTCCAACCCCCAACATCTGGCAGGGTCAGTGAATCACACAGACTTCAAATTGGGAATCCTGAATCAGATGCGGAACGACTTGCTCTAAGTCAATTGCCCGGTCCCGTAGGCCGCAGCGATGGCCAGGCCGGCGACGATCAGCCCATAGCCCGCCAATTTGCTCAACCGCCCTCCGAAGGGTGCCAGCTTTTCAACGGCGACGTACAGCGCCAGACCGGCCACCCAGTACAGGCTCATGATGCCGCCGAAAAACAGCAGCAGCATGATGAATGCGCAGCAGCCCAGGCAAAAGATGCCATGCTGCATCCCCATCACCAGCGCGCCGGGGGTTCCTGGCCGCCAGTAGCGGGCCAGCATCTGGGCTGGTGCGCGGCAACTGGACAAACAAGCCGCCTTCAGCGGGCTGATCTGGTACAGGCCAACCCCCACAAGTAATGCAGCGCCCCAGGTCCACTGCGTCAAGCCGAGCGTGCTGGTCAACATATTTGAGCTTTGCAAAAGCCATTGCAGGGCGGTGGCCCCAAGGCTGAACATGGCCCAGATGGCAAGGTATCCGGCAGCAAACGCCAGTGTCGATCCGCGACCCGACACAACGGCGAGACTGCTTTTCCGCAAAGCTGCAAACAACAGGATCGCCGGTATCGCGCTGGGCAACATCATGGCGACCATCATCAGCCACCACATCGCGAACACAACCAGCGCATCAGCTGCCGACCACGCCATCGGCATGTCCATCGCAGGTTCCGCATGGGCGGCTGTCAGCAGGGTGTAGGCCCAGGCCAGAACCGCCGCCAGGACAAGCGTACCCGTCGTCACGGCCCTTTCCCTGTCGGCCAGCATTGCAGCAAGCGACATCGGCGGCCTCATCCGGTTGCGTATCCTCAGCCGGCAACCCCGCCAGAGGTCATGGTGTTATGGACCAGATGCGTGTGCGAATTGGCAAATTCAAGCGGAACCGCGCCCGAGGCCCGGGTCGTGCCGCGCGCCACCTCGGCGGAGTGGAACTCTTTGCCGAACGGCAATTCGATGCGCGCGCGCAGCTTTGCCCCGGTCACCGCATTGACGATCGGTTCAACCTGCGCGTCGATCAGGCCCGGGACATGCACGCGCGCGGTGCGTTCTTCCAGATTGATCTCAAGGTCAATCGCCTTGAACAATGGCTCGTGAACGGTGGTGCACATCGCACGGTAGATCGCCAGCATGATCTGGCCGGGTTCCGCGCCCTGCCCCTGCATCACCGCAGCCAAAGCGCGGCGCTGTTCCGGTGTTGCACGTTCGTCCACGATGGTCTGAAGCGATCCGTTGCCCTGATGCACCGCGCCCGGCCAGGAATAAGTGTTGATCGCGCGCAACCCGTCCAGCCGCACATCGCCAAAATACCCTTCGTGGATGTCCCAGACCGTCAAAGCCCGACAGGTTCCATCCGTCGGCAAGGCATTGAACTGGCAGGGGCAGCCAAAATCACAGTTGCAATTCACGAAATGGGTCGTTGTTATGCTCCAGGAAAGCGCAGTCATCGGATTCTCCTCCAAAAGGTGAGACGCCTTGATCAACCTGCCTAACAATGTCCAAAAGCTTAGGTCCGAATCAAGTTTGAGTCAATCCGCGCGCTCTGTCGCGCACGGAAATGGACACAATTCTGCATCTGGGGCGGGCACCAGAGCAGGCGGGAGATATCTTGCCTGCGACCGTCGCAAAATGCGCAGAGCAGCCATGCACAGCCTGTTGCCCGGCCTACGGCTTTGCGGCAAAATCCCTTCTTCCTGATCGTCGCGGACGGCCCAAATTTCAAATTGGCGCTGATGAATACCCATTGTTCCGCCGCGAAACCTTTGCTTTCCCCGACGTATTGCGTCAGGCCGTGAAGCTGACAGGCCGCATCGCTGCCCGATTTACCGACAGGCTAAAGACATCGGGGCGCGCATAATGGCCAGTAGCGTCAAATTTTCGCCGCGCGGCCTGGACCATCGTGATGTCGATCTCAGCGATCAGAAGTCCCTTTTCGCGATGCATCGGACCCGCAACAAGGCCGCCGAACGGCTTGTAAACCACCGCATCGCCGGGGTTCACCCATTCATCCTTGTTTGGGAACAGCTCATCCCGACAAAGCACATCATCCGGGATGTCGGACGCTTCAAGGGCCGTGGCGCAGCCAATTACCCAGCACCCTCCTTCCCGCGCAATGTGCTGCATCGTTGCTTGCCACATATCGCCGCTGTCCCAGGTTGGGGCTACATAGATTTCGATGTTCTGGGCATAGAGCGCGTAGCGCGCCAATGGCATGAAGTTTTCCCAGCAGATCAACGCGCCTATCCGGCCGACGGCTGTTTCCACGACGTTCAGACCCGAACCATCGCCAAAGCCCCAGACCATCCTTTCCGGGTTCGTTGGCATCAGTTTCCTGTGGTTATTGGCCAGCCGCCCATCAGCGTCGATAATCGCACAGCTGTTGAAAATCGTGCTGCCGCTGTTTGTGCCATCAACCTCCTGATAGCCAAGCACAACGACAACTCCGTGTTCCTTGGCGGCGTCTTGTATCGGTTTGAGCCCGCCTTTGCTAAGATCGACCGAGTTTGCAAGCAAACGCGCATAAAGCGCGTCGGTCTTGCCCATTCCGGCCCCTGGCGCCAGTCGCCAGACAAAGGTTGGATATCCCGGCAACCAAGCTTCGGGAAACACGATCAGGTTGCATCCCTTGTCCGCGCAATCGGCAATCAACGTAACCGCGCGGTCAATGGATTTTGCCAAATCAAGATAAACCGGCGGCTCTTGTACAACAGCAACTTTTGCCATGATTTTCTCCTCATTGATCGAAATGATGGGATTGATCGAAATGATGGGGCAATGCAGCCAAAGCGGCAAGAACTTACTTTGTGCCGCAGGCGACGAGCATCTGACAGGGGCCATCAAACCTTCCTGAGCTTTCAAACGCGCCGAGCCCCGCTTCAATCTCAGGCCATGCATCGGCTTGTTCTTGTGCGGACAATCCACCCGGCATCTGATGCAGCGCGCCAAAGCATTCCTGTTCGACCTGCAAGCATTCCAGCGCGGATTCGAGCCGAACCGGGGCGTTGACCCGTTCAACCTGAACATCCCTGAACCCGGCGTCAATCAGCCGCTTCGCCAGCACTTCGGGGTCGCCCAGGCTGAACGGGCCGGTTCTTGCGCCTGCCTGCTTGCCGACCAGTCCCGATTTCGCGCCCGAAGGTCAGTCAGCATCGGACGTTTCCGCAACGGTTGGCAAACCCCGGCGTATTTTCATCTGCCTTGAAAGCTTTTTCAGGTCACGTGGCGTCAGGCGTGCGCGGGCGATTGGCAGCAGGATCGCATTTTCGGCGGCAAGGTGGCGCCGCACGTGGCCAGCAAACCATGTCAGCAACTGACGGCTTTCAGTCGTCAGATCTGACCCGCTGTCGAGGCACCGGGCAAAGGCCGCCCGCAGCCCCGGCACAAGCCGTGTCGCCTCGTCAAGATCGTTGCGGATGCGGGTGATCACGCCCGCGATCCCATCTTCGGGCGGGCAACGCCGGGCCAACAGCGGGAACAGATCTTCGGCCTCGTCCCGCATATGGACGTTCAATTCTTCATTCACAAAACGCAGCACGGTTTGCGCGGCCAGTCGATCAAAAGCCGCAGACAAAGCCAATCTGTCAATCACGGCGCAAACCTGACGTTCGCGCATGTGATCTTCACTGAGGAATTCGAGCGGTGTTTCAAGAAGCGACGGATCGGTCGGTAACAGCCCATCGCCGCGTCGCACCTGTTGTGCCCGCAGGGTCTGTTGGCTTTTCATTGCCCCTCCATTCGTGCGGTTCAGATCGGAGCCAGGCTTGCGCCCTTGATCTGCGACCGCGCAGCAAGCGTTTCGACGAAGTCCCGAGACGCACGCGCCCACGCCGCTTTTTCCAAAGCCTGTGCGATCTTCGGGCGCACGGTTTCATAGGGCAGAACCTGACCCGGTGCGATGGCGTTCAGCCGGATGATGTGCCAGCCGTGCCGCGACAAGGCCGGCGCGGGCGTCATGCTGCCTTCGGTCAGGGTGCGCAGCGCCGCCTCGAACTCTGGCACGGTATCGCCCGGCCCAAGCTGGCCCAGATGCCCGCCAGATGCCTTTGATCCGCAATCGCTTTCGCGGGCGGCTGCGGCAAAGCCTTTTGCATCACCGCCCAGCCGCGCCAGAATGGCCTGTGCGCGGGCTTCGGCCATGGCGCGCTCGGACTCGTCGCGCGGATCGCAGGCGCACAGGATATGCGAGACGTCCCACAACGGCGCTGACCGAAAGCGACCGGGGTCGCGCCCCCATTCGGCGCGAATGGCACCTTCCGTGACCGGCGCAATCGTCAGCGCCTCGTCCAGAAGGGCGCGGATCAGGGCCTCAACCCCGGTCTCGACCCGGCCGGGGGCCAGTTCTTCGGGGTCCGCCTCCAGCCCGCGCGCCCGCGCCTCTTGCAGCAGAAGTGTGCGGATCGCCAATGCCTGCGCCGCCTTGCGCCAGGCGATGCCGGGCTTGTCCTTGGGCGCTGCGTGGTTCTGGGCCTCGGCGGCGATGGTGGCCTGCGGAATGGTTTCACCGTTCACAATGACATCGGGGAATAAAGCCATGTTCATCTCATTTACTCCGCCGGGGTGGTCGTCGAGGGGCCGGATTTGCCCTGCCGGGCGTCAAAGGCGCGGCGGCGTTCTTCCAGCGGGCGGCGGCGACGCGACCGCACGATCTGGTAGCCGGGCCGCGTCAGCAGATACCGGAACGGCGCTGCAAAACCCGACCAGATGTGCACCAGCCGTGTAAAGGGGAACAGCATGGCGATGATCAGCCCCAGGAAGATGTGCAGCTTGAACAGCCAGTGCACGTCCACCACCGTCATCCAGGCGTTGACGTTCCAGGTGACCACGCTTTGCGACCAGGTCATGAAGCGGATCATCTCGGCGCCGTCCATGTGTTGCAGTGACTGGGTGATCGTCAGCAGGCCGATGGCAAGCTGCAGCCAGATCAGGATCAGGATCAGGTTGTCGAGCGTGC
>JAYSQA010000181.1:0-61314 GCA_043721775.1 Rhodobacterales bacterium | reverse complement strand
GCACCGCCTGGAACCGCTTCGCCAACGACCCAAATACCGTAACCTCAATCACAACCAGAAGCTGGGCACAGGTCAATTGAACGGGCCGTTGGTATAAGGGCGCAGTTTGCGTTCTTTTTGCCGAGGTGCCACCGACCCTAACCAGTCATTCATTTATGGCGGGTTAGTCCTTGCGTGACGCATTCAGAAGGAGCGCCCATGCAGCATGCTTCCCCCCAGGACTTCAAACCGCAGGTCGTGCCCAGCCTTGGTCAGGCGGCCATACTGCGGCAGGTTTATGAACAGGCCGATCTGGGGCCATTGGCGGCAATGCTGATCGACCGCGCCAGTGCTGACGTGGCTGATCCGGGCGCTGCGCTGGACCTGTCAACGCTGCTGATGGCGCAGGGTGGCCTTTGGGCCGAAGAAGGCCGCGTGATGCAGCGTGCCGCCTCGCAAGCGCAACAAAGCTATGAGGTCGTGCACGGGGATGGCTCGGGTCCGCGGGTGCTCGCCCTTGTGACCCCCGGCGATTTCATGGCGAATACGCCGATTGATTTCCTGCTGGCCGGATCGGATGCCGTACTGATCCAGCATTTCGTCGATGAAGAGACGGAAAGTCTTGATAACTTGCCGCCGCATGACGTGGTGTTCATGGCGGTGGGTGAGGGGCCAGAAAATGCCGGCGTGTTGCGCAATCTGGCGCGGTTGTTGAAGGATTATCCGGGCCGGGTGCTGAACAACGCGCCGGGCCTGATCGCCCGACTGTCGCGCGACCGGGTGAGTGAGATGCTGGCAGAGGTGCCGGGCGTGCTTTGCCCCCCGACCCGCAGGGTCAGCCGGATAATGCTGATCGCGGCGGTACGTTCTGGCCGGTTCTTTGACTATCCGTCGGTGGTGCGGCCTGTAGGTTCGCATGCCGGGAAGGGGCTTCTTAAGGTCAAGAATGTCAATGACCTGAACGCCTTTCTGGCCGTCAGCCCCGAGGATGAATTCTACTGCGCGCCTTTTGTCGACTATCGCGGTGCGGATGGCATGTTTGCCAAAGCGCGGGTGGTGCTGATCACGGGAGAGGCTTTCGCCAGCCATATGGCCTGCTCGCAGCACTGGATGGTGCATTACTTGAACGCAGCGATGGAGACGAATCCCGGTCGGCGTGCGACAGAGGCGGCATGGATGGCCGACTTCGAGGCAGGCTTTGTCAGGCGGCATGGCCCCGCGATGCGGGCTATCGCCGAAAAGCTTGGCCTGGACTACTTCGGGCTGGATTGCGCGGAACTGCCGGATGGGCGGCTTCTGGTGTTCGAACTGGATGTCGCGATGATCGTGCATGACATGGATAGCGAAAGTCTGTTTCCCTACAAGAAGCCTGCGATGAGAAGGCTGTTCGCGGCGTTTGTGGCTGCGCTGGCGGGCTGACCGGTTGCTTTGTGCCTGTGGCGGGGCCTGATGCTGGTTGAAATACCGGCCCCGCCGGATAAGGCAGGGCCTTTTCAGGGGTGTGGATTTGCGCGGCGCGATCCTGAGGGATCGCGGCATCTGATCGGAGGCGTTTCTGGCGAAACACCGGGCACTTTTCAGCCCTTTTTCAGCACCCGGTTGCCCAGCACTTCGGCAATCTGCACGGCGTTCAGCGCAGCACCCTTGCGCAGGTTGTCAGACACGCACCACAGCGAGATGCCGTTCTCAACAGTCGAGTCCTGACGGACGCGGCTGATGTAGGTGGCATATTCGCCGACGCATTCGATGGGGGTGATGTAGCCACCGTCCTCGCGCTTGTCGATCAGCAGGATGCCCGGGGCCTCGCGCAAGATGTCTTGCGCTTCTTCCCAGTCGAGCGGCTCTTCAAACTCGATGTTGATCGCCTCGGAGTGGCCGACAAACACCGGCACGCGGACGCAGGTGGCTACGACCTTGATTTTCGGGTCGAGGATCTTCTTGGTCTCGGCCACCATCTTCCATTCTTCCTTGGTCTCACCCGAGTCCATGAAGACGTCGATTTGCGGGATAACGTTGAAGGCGATCTGCTTGGTGAACTTCTTGGGAGCGACCTCTTGGCCGGGGACATAGATGCCTTTGGTCTGACTCCACAGCTCGTCAATGCCTTCCTTGCCCGCGCCTGACACCGACTGATAGGTCGAAACCACAACGCGCTTGATGCGGGCGCGGTCGTGCAGGGGCTTCAAGGCCACAACCATTTGCGCGGTAGAACAGTTCGGGTTGGCGATGATGTTCTTGTTTTTATACATGAAAATCTGATCGGCGTTCACTTCTGGCACGATCAGCGGAATTTGCGGGTCGTAGCGGTAAAGCGACGAGTTGTCGATCACGATGCAGCCCGCCGCCGCAGCGCGGGGGGCGTAGATCTTGGTCGCCTCTGACCCGACGGCGAACAGGGCGATGTCCCAGCCTTTGAAGTCAAAGGTTTCAAGGTCCTTGGTCCTGACGGTTTTCTCGCCAAAGCTGATTTCAGTGCCCAAAGATTTGCGCGACGCAAGGGCCGCAATCTCGTCCACCGGGAACTCGCGTTCCGCAAGGATGTTCAGCATTTCGCGGCCCACGTTGCCCGTGGCACCCGCGACGACGACCTTATAGCCCATCGGGGTTCTCCTTTACGTCAAAAACTGTATCTCGTGAAAGACGAACGGGCCTTAACCCATGCGGACGAGGGGGGGAAGGGGCGAATGGGGTAAGGGCCCGACTCTGCGCCGATGTGGGGATTATTCCGCTAAAGCGGAGGAGTTTTGCAGGGAAAACCGGGGGTCGCGGGCCATAAGGGCTGTGACAAAGCTGCGCTCGGCGTTGAAGTCATGCGGGACTTGCTGCGCGGTGCGGCTGCCAGAGAGAGAGAGAGAGGCGAAGAAGTCAAAGCCGTAAAGGGTGATTTTTGCCGCCGGAGAGCGGGCCAGCAGGTCGATCATCATCAGACCGGTTGTCGGCGGGCCGTCGATCATCGCCCGCAAGGCCATCACGTCCGAGCGGCGGTTGAGGTAGAAGCCGGGGCGGATGGCCAACGCGTAAGGCAGGCGTTTGCGTTTGCAGGTCATCCAAAGGAGGCGGGCGGGGTTGCGGTCTTGCAGGATGTCTGGCGGGATCGGAGTGGAAAGGGCAATCCAGTCGGTTCTGAAGCCGTGCGAGGTGGCTGACGGCATGGGTGCGGCGTTGAGGCGGATCACGATATCGGCGGCGTCAATCTGGCTGCCGAACTGGCCTTGCGACAGGCTTTTGGCGTTGCCGATCAGGGCAATGGTTTTGCCTGACAGATCGGCGTTCAGGGTCTCGGGCGGCAGCGACAGGCGTTCGAGAGCGGCTTCATTGCCGGTCAGCTTGGCCCACAGGAAACCAAGGATCATGGGCGGCCTCGCCACGCCAGGGCGGCAAGGTCTTTGAACAGGCGTTCGCTTTCGCGCTGGGCTTCGAGGAGGAAGGCGGCAATGCCCTTGGTTTCTTGCGGCGAAAAGGGGCGGTTCAGGTCGGCTTGGGAAAGAGTTGCCAAGTCTGTTTCCGCGATGGCGCGGGATTTGGGCAGGCCCGCGTCGGCCAGAAGCGCCTCGATCTTCCAGGAGTTGGAGCCGGTGGTGAGGAATGGCGTGCCGGTGACCAAAGACAGACAGATGCCGTGGAAGCGGCCGGCCACATGCATGCGGGCGCGACCAAGAAGGCGAAGGTAGTCAGCCTCGGTCGCCGCCAGTTGCAGGGGGGGCAGGCCGAAGGGGGCGGCACCATGGTATGCGGCGGAAAGCCAAGGGCCAAGGGGCTTGGCCGTCCAAAGCGAGGATGTGCGGGTCTTGGTGGGCAATAGGGCGTCGGCTTTCAGGCGGGTGGCCGTCAGCGCCAAAGCGCGGCGGGTGGACCAGCGGACAGAATCGCCGAAGTACAGGCGGTCGCGGGGGCCCAGTTGCGGCTCGGACCCGGCGGAGAGGGAAAGGTCGGGCAGGCTGCGGATGTTGTCAAGCTTCGGAAGCTCGGCGGCGCTGCGGTGGTCGCGGGTGGCGATCAGGGCGGCGCCGGAGAGAAGGTCAAGCCACTCCGGCGGGTTGTCTTGCCAGAGGGCGTTGATCAGGGCGACGGGAACGCCTTTGGCCTTGGCGGCGGGAATGACGTTCAGCAGGGTCCGACCGGCCTCGCGCCCGTGGTGCAGGGTGCCCTCGCCGTTGATCACGATCAGATCGGCGCGGGTCAGAGCCTCGGCAAAGCCTTTTTCGCGCGTCCAGTCAGAGCGGGCCATGCTGCGGTGGATCACCTGCACCCCGTGCCGCCCGAGCCCTTGATACAACAGCCGCATCACGCGGGCGCAGCCGTGGTGGCTGCGGCCTGAGGTGTCGTTCATCACGATGACGCGGGGGGCAAGCGGTTGGGACATGCGGACCTTCGGTATTCCTCCGCTGGTTAGCGCATGGCCCGTGTTTTGGGAAGCCTCAGGCAGCTTGCAGGGTCATCCGTTGCTCAGGGATTGGCAGGTGGATCAGGGCTGAGAAGGCACCAACGGCAATGCCGATCCACCAACCACCGTGTAATCTCCGGTCAGGTCGTACATCGTGCCGCCCAGCCAGACGCCCATGAAAGACCCAAGCTGGTGGCTGAGGAAGACAAAGCCGTAAAGCGTGCCCATGTAGCGGATGCCGTAAAGGTGGGCGACAAGGCCCGAGGTCAGCGGAACGGTTGCCAGCCACATCGGGCCCATGACAGCGGAAAACAGCAGCACCGTGGTTGGCGTCATCGGCAGCATGATGAAGGCGATCGAGGCGAGGGTGCGTCCGGTGTAAATCCCCGCCAGCAGGTATTTCTTGGAATAGCGTTTGCCCAGATAGCCCGCCAGCAATGACCCTCCGATGCTGAACCGCCCGATCACTGAAATGGCGATGGCGCCAAGAGCCGAGGTTGTGGTGATGCCGATCCCGGCCAGCATTCCCGAGGGGTCAATCGCGCCACAGCGTTCGGTTACGAAGGCGGTGAAGTGGGCGGTGAAGAAGACCGACCGGTAGCCGCAGGAAAAGAACCCCATGAAGATCATCGCATAGGACGGGTCCTTGAAGGCGCGCAGCAGGACGGTGCCAAGGCTTTCCTGCAACTCGGCCTTGGTGCCCATCGGTTGCGCTTTCAGGAAGGGCAGGGCGAACCGGGTGAACAGGATTGCCACGGCGAAGATCGCAAAGACGGTCTGCCAGTGGTAATGTTGCAGCAGCAGTTCGGCGGCGGGTGCACCAAACACTTGCCCCACCGACCCTGCCGCCATGGCGACGCCGAGTGAGAGCGAGCAGTTTTCCGCGCTGGTGGCGCGGCCCACGATGGCAAGGATTACGCCAAAGCCGGTGCCTGCGATGCCAAAGCCCACAAGAATTTCAAGCAACTGCATCGTGCCCGGGGTGCTGGCAAAACCGGACAGTAGCAGGCCCAGCGCATACAGCAGCGCGCCTGCGATGGTGGCCCGCCGATCACCGAAGCGTTCCGCCATGGCGCCGAACACCGGTTGGCCGATACCCCAAGCCAGGTTCTGAATGGCGATGGCCATCGAGAAATCTGACCTTGGCCAACCAAACTCGGGCGCAATCGGGATCTGGAACACGCCGAAGCTGACGCGCAATGTAAAAGACAGCATCAGCACCGCGCCGCCCGCGTCAAGAACTGGAGTGACGACCGCCGGACTTAAGGCGGGGGGGGTGTGATCGCGCACCTGCTTGGGAAGGCGGGAAAATTCGCCCTGACCTGCGGCAGGGTCAAATGCTAATTTGTGATGGCTACAACCTGTTTCGGGGCGCATTCCGGGCAGTTCGTCCCCGCCGCCATTGGATGCCCGCAAGAGCGGCACATCTGTGAGGTGCCCTGCTTCAGACCATGGCCCACGGCAACGCGGTGATCAAAGACGAAGCATTCGCCGTGCCACAGGCTTTGATCCTGCGGGATATCTTCCAGGTATTTCAACACGCCGCCAGCCAGGTGGAAGACTTCCGGGACGCCTTGGCCAAGCAGGTAGTTCGTCGATTTCTCGCATCTGATGCCGCCCGTGCAGAACATCGCGATGCGTTTGCCCGCGAACTGGTCACGGTGAGCCTGCCACCAAGCCGGGAATTCACGGAAGGTAGAGGTGCCCGGGTCGATAGCACCCTCGAAGCTGCCGATCGAGATTTCATAGGCGTTGCGGGTGTCGATCACGGCGACATCAGTGGAGGAGATCAGCGCGTTCCAGTCTTGCGGCGCGATGTGGCGGCCGACGCGGGCGAGGGGGTCAATACCCTCGACGCCCAAGGTGACGATTTCGCGTTTGACGCGCACCTTCAGGCGGACGAAGGGCATCTTCTCGGCGTGGCTTTCCTTGCAGACAAGGCTGTCACAGCCGGGCAGGGCACGGATGTGGGCCAGAAGCGCCTCGATCCCCTCTGCCGGGCCGGCGACGGTGCCGTTGATACCCTCGGTCGCCAGCAGAAGCGTGCCCTTGATGGCCTGCCCTTGGGCCAGGTCAAACAGCGGCCCCCGCAGGGCTTGGGGGTCGGCGAAGGGGGTGAAGTGGTACAGGGCGGCCACGGTGAACATGGCGCGGAATTAGGCGGTTGGGCGGGTGAACTCAAGCCCTGCCAAGCATTGACCCTGCTTGACCCCTTGCGACACTGTGCCTAACCCTGATCCAAAAGCGAGGTTGCCATGCGCCCATCTGATGAAGCCCTGATCGTGATCGACGTTCAGAATGATTTCTGCCCCGGAGGCGCTTTGGCCGTGGCGGAAGGTGATCTGATCATCCCCCGCATTAACGCAGCGATGGCGGAATTTCAGACCGTGGTGCTGACGCAAGACTGGCACCCGGCGGATCATAGCTCTTTTGCGGCCAACCATCCGGGGGGACAGGCGTTTTCGACGGTGCAGATGCCCTATGGTACGCAAACCCTGTGGCCGGTGCATTGCGTGCAGGGCACGAAGGGGGCGCAGTTTCATACCAATTTGCGCACTGATCCGGCGCATCTGGTGATCCGCAAGGGGTTTCGGGCGGCCATCGACAGCTATTCGGCGCTGTTTGAGAATGACAAGATCACGCCGACAGGGCTAGAGGGCTATTTGCGCAGTCGGGGGATTGCCAAGCTGACGCTTGTTGGGCTGGCCACGGACTATTGCGTGGCGTTTTCGGCGCTGGATGCGGCGACGGGGTTTGAAGTCACCGTTTTGGAAGGCGCCTGCCGGGCAATCAACCTTGGCGGGTCGCTGGCCACGCAACAGGCAGCAATGCGGGGGGCGGGCGTCCATTTGCGGGATTGAGTAAGCCTTCCTTAACCCTGAGGACCTAGGCTTTGGTCGAGGATCGGGATAGGGAAGCCATGGCCGACACGCGAACTGCTGCGCTGATCGACCTCGCGCATTTTGAAGACCGGATAAGCCCGTCTGGCCAGCTTTTGCACTATGCCAGGGGCCGTATCCGCACATTCTGGCAACGCCAGATGCTGACCTTCTTCGGGGCGGCGACGGTCGGGCTTTTGGCCTCGGGGCGGCTTGGCCTTGTGCTGGGTGTGCTGGCATTGGCGGGGGAGTTGGTGGATGTCGCCTGTCTTGCCACCGTGATCCGCAGGCTTGAGGCGGGTGAGGCCGGGACTTGGCCGCGCCGGATCGCCCTGATCTCTGCCGGAATGCAGGCATTGACGATTGCGGGCTGTGTGGGGCTGTGCTGGCGCGGGATCAACCTGCAAGAGGCCCGGGTTTTCGCAGCGGCTTTTCTGATTTCAGCGATCATCAATGCGGGTCTGGTGCGCCCGTTATTGCGCCCGGCGGCGGATTTGCGGCTGGCGATTTTTGCGCTGACCGGCTTTGCGATGATGGCGCTGGATCTGACGCGGGCGGAATTTGCCACCTCGGTGGAATACGGGTTTTTCGCTGCGGCCTTCGGGCTTTTGACCTATATTTCGATATTGTTCATCAACGTGGTGGAACGCAACTATCTGCATCGTCGCCGCACTGAATACGCGCTTTTGAAACACCAGCACGAACAGGAACGGGCACAGGTAGACTTGACACGTTCGGCCCGTGACAGTCAACGCCTTGCTTTGGTGGCAAAATATGCCAAGGACAGCATCATTATCTCGGCCCCTGATGGCCGGATTGAATGGGTGAACGATGCGTTCTCGCGCATTACCGGCTATGCGTTTGACGAAGCTGTCGGGCGGAATCCCGCTGATATCCTGAATGCACCGGGGACAGAGCCTGAAACGATTGCCCGCCTTGCAACTGCCCATCAAGACAAGCGCCCGGTCCGGGCGGAGGTGTTGAACCTTGGCAAAGGCGGGCAGGTGTTCTGGATGGAAACCTCTATCACGCCTATTCTGGATGATGCGGGCCAGTTGCAGGTCTGGATCGCGGTCGAGCGGGAAATCAGCGAGGCGAAAGAGCGCGAGGCGGAACTGGCCCGCGCCCGCGCTGCCGCCGAAGAGGCGGGCCAGGCGAAATCGCGGTTTCTGGCCAACATGAGCCACGAGATCAGGACGCCGATGAATGGGGTCATCGGAGTGGCGGAACTGCTGTCGGAAACCCGGTTGACCAAAACGCAGCGCGAATATGTCGAGACCATTCTGGACTCTGGCCGTCTGCTTTTGGATATCATCAATGACATCCTTGATCTGGCCAAGCTGCAATCAGGCAAGGCCACGCTGGAAAACCGGGCTTTCTCGCTGACCGGCGCAGTGGAGGGGGTGATGCGCATCCTTGCTCCGGTTGCGGCGAAAAAGGGGCTGGAGTTGCAGGCTGTGTTCCCGCCAGAGATCTTTGTTCTGGGCGATGAGGGCAAGCTGCGGCAGATTTTGCTGAACCTGGTCGGCAATGCAGTGAAATTCACCCGAGAGGGTGCTGTGACGGTGACGGTGCGGCCTTTCGTGAACAATATGCTGGAGATTGACGTGGCTGACACCGGGATTGGCATCGCGCCCGACCGGATTGGCCGGATTTTTGACAGTTTCAGCCAGGCTGACAACGGTATTGCGCGGCAGTTTGGCGGTACGGGTTTGGGGCTGACGATCTGCTCGATGCTGGCCGAACAGATGGGCGGCGGCATTTCGGTGCGGTCGGACGTGGGCCACGGGTCAGTCTTTGCGCTGCGGGTGGTCATGCCCCTGGCGCAGGCGATTGCGGTTGAGGCTGAGGTGCGCCCGGTGGCCACATTGCGCCCCGGCCTGCGGATCATGGTGGCCGAGGACAACCGGACGAACATGATGATCCTGCGCAAGATGCTGGGCCGTCAAGTTGCCGCCCTGATCGAGGCGGAAAATGGCGAGGAGGCGTTGCAGCTTTATCAGGAAAATCCGCCGGATATGGTGCTGATGGATGTCTCGATGCCGGTGAAGGATGGCCTGCAGGCGACCCGCGACATCCGCGCTTTGGAACAGGCGCGGGGGTGGCCGCGTTGTCCGGTGGTGGCGTTGACGGCGAATGCCTTTGGCGAAGACCGGGCGGCATGCCGGGCTGCGGGACTTGACGGTTTTTTGGTCAAACCCCTGTCGCGCCGTGACCTTCTGGCGGAAATAGAGGCCTATTTTCCGCCAGATACCGCGACAAGGCGTACGATGGGGCTTTGACCTTCCGCCCGGCTTGCTGCCATAGTCGCTGCCGGAAGGAGCCTCATCATGGTTGATCTTGCGACACGGGTGTGGAATCACCGCTGGAAAATAGACCCAATCGTGCGGTCTCTGATCGACACGGATTTCTATAAGCTATTGATGTGCCAGTCGATCTTCCGCAACCGGCCCGACACTCACGTCGAATTCAGCCTGCTGAACCGCTCCAAGCACATCCGTCTGGCCGAGTTGGTCGACGAGGGCGAGTTACGCGAACAGCTGGATCATGTGCGGTCCTTGACGCTGAGCCGGGGCGAAAGCACCTGGCTGCGCGGCAACATGTTCTACGGCAAACGCCAGATGTTCCGCCCCGATTTCATGGAGTGGTTCGAGGGCATGCGCCTGCCGCCCTACCATCTGGAAAAGCGCGACGGCCAGTTTGAACTGACGTTCGAGGGCCGCTGGCATGAGGTGATGCTGTGGGAGATTCCGGCTTTGGCGGTTCTGATGGAACTGCGCGGCCGCGCCGTGCTGCAACGGTCGGGCCGGTTTGAGCTTGAGGTGCTGTATGCCCGCGCCATGACCAAGCTGTGGGAAAAGATCACGCGGCTGAAGTCGATCGAGGGGCTGAAGATCGCCGATTTTGGCACAAGGCGGCGGCATTCTTTCCTGTGGCAGGACTGGTCGGTGCAGGCGATGATAGAGGGGCTGGAAAGCCGGTTCATCGGCACATCGAACTGTCTGATCGCACAGCGCCGCGACATCGAGGCGATTGGCACCAACGCGCATGAACTGCCGATGGTCTATGCGGCTTTGGCGCGGACCGATGCCGAACTCGCCCGCTCTCCCTATCAGGTGCTGGCGGATTGGCAGGAGGAGCATGATGGCAACCTAAGGATCATCCTGCCCGATACGTATGGCACCGAGGGGTTCCTGCAACGTGCGCCGGATTGGCTGGCCTCGTGGACCGGCATCCGGGTTGACAGCGGTGATCCGGCCCATGCGGCGGAAGTGGCGATCCGTTGGTGGAAAGACCGGGGCGAGGACCCAAGGCAGAAGCTGGTGATCTTCTCGGACGGGCTGGATGTGGCCAAGATCGAGGAATTGCACCGGCAGTTCGTGGGCCGGGTCAAGGTATCCTTTGGCTGGGGTACGATGTTGACCAATGATTTCAGCGGCTTGGTGGCCGGAGATGCCTTGGCGCCGTTTTCGCTGGTGTGCAAGGCCATCTCGGCGGATGGCCGGCCGACGGTGAAGCTGTCGGACAACCCGAACAAGGCGATAGGGCCGGAAGATCAGATCGAGCGCTACAAGCGGGTCTTTGCCGTGGGGGTTCAGCAGGCAGTGGATCTGGTGGTTTAATCCTCGTCCCCGGGCGCTTGGCGGTTGGATTTCACATCGCTGCGCACCTTCTTGGCGACCAGCCGCCGCTTGATGCTGCCATAGGTCGGTTTGGTGGCCAATCGGCGCTTTGGGGGAATCAAAGCCTCGCGGATCATCGCGACCAATCGTTCGCGGGCCAGTTCGCGGTTTTGTGCCTGGCTGCGGGTTTCCTCGGCTTGGATGACAATCGCGCCCTCATTTGTCCAGCGCCGTCCGGCAAGGCGTTTCAGGCGGGTTTTGACAGCGGGGGTCAGGCTGGGGGAACGTTCCGCCTCGAACCGCAGTTCAACGGCGGTGGAGACTTTGTTGACGTTTTGCCCCCCCGGACCAGAGGCGCGGACGAATTGCTCTGACAGTTCCCAGTCAGCGATTTGGATTGCGTCGGTGATGTGCAGCATGTTGTTGATCTAAATGAGAAAGGGCCGCTTCGCCAGCGACCCTTCCCGAGTTCCAAGGAGATGGGCCAGTTAGGGCATCCATCCAACCTTTGGCCGTCTTGCAGGGGGGGCGCCCCTAGAAAACGAGCCCTCCAGCTGTCCCGACACCACTCTCCAATATCACTCTAGACACTGGATCACCTCCTTTCGAAATTGTTGCCGATACGATGAGGTTGGCACAGATTTTGTGTTTGTCAAAACCTTTTACGCAACCCGTACGGTCATTTTTGCAACAAACAGACGGAAAGGCAGCAGTCCGAACAAGGCGATCCCAAATTTTACGCACCAGTCGGCCAGGGCGAGGGAAACCCAGAACGGAACCTCCGGCCCAATGCCCAGAAGTGGCCCGGGTGTGGCGGCCCATGAGACGTCATTCCACGGCTCAAGAAAGGTCAGCGAGGCGGCGAAAGCGATGGTAAAAAAGATCACGCTGTCGACGGTGGAGCCCATCAGTGTCGAAATCAGCGGGGCGCGCCACCACGCGGCCTTGCGCAGGCGGTCGAAGATGGTGACGTCCAGCAGTTGGCCGACAAGGAAGGCGGTGGCAGAACCCAACGCCACGCGCAGGGTCACCAAAGGCCCGAAATCATTGTAGATTTGTGTGCCAATGACAGAGCAGACCAGCCCCGCCACAAAGCCCGCCAGAACGACGGTGCGGGCCGCACGCACGCCTTGCAGACGGTTGGTGATGTCATTGACCAGAAACGACAGCGGATAGGTCAGCGCGCCATAGGTCAGAAAGGCGCCCATCGGATGCTGGACGAGGATGTTGGAGGCCACAACAATGACCGCCATGGCAAGGATGCCCGGTAGAAGGTGTTTCATACTGCATTCCGTTTTTTACAAGGTCGCGGAGACTTGGCCCTCACCATGAGGACGGCGGCGTTTAGCCCCGCATGAACGGCCTGTCAATCCGGCAGGCGATACTCGACGATCTGGCTGCGGAAGAAGGGCAGGAAGTTGTCGTCAGTGACCATCGTGGCGCGCAGTCCTTTGGCGTCCCGCCAGACCGACAGGCCTTCAAGGTTGTCAAAGGTTCCCGGCGCGGTTTCCAGCAGAGTCTTTTCGTGGGTAAGCCCCGCAGTCGTAAGATCAAAGCGCCGCACCCGGGTGGAAAAACCGCCGAGGCCCAGAAACTCACGCTCCAGAATATAGAAGCGGCCATCGGGTCCGAAGGTGGCGTCTGACACCAGAAATGGCCCGCGTCGGGGCAAGGTGAAGGGCTGGTCCCAGACGCCATGCACAAACCGAAACACCGGGAAGGGGCGGTCCGGCGCATCGGACTCCTCTGGCAACGTGTAAAGAGTGCCAGCCTCGTCCATCGCAAGGGATTCCAGCGAACTGTTTTCTGCCATCGCGGCAAAAGCCGGAGGCGAGGGCAGGTTGTTCGCGGTTCCACCAAGCAGAGGGTATTGAAGAACCCGCGCCGGCCCCTCGAATGAGATGTAGGTCGTGCCATCCTGTGCAATCGCCAGCCCCTCACTGTCAGTGCGGCCGGGTTTCAGCGTTTTGCCTTCATGGCCCAGAAGCGGGGTGACCACGCCGGTCGAGATTGACAGGATCCTGCCCGTCGCGTCGCGTTCAAACTGCCCCGTGACAAAAGCGCCATGATCAGACACGGCGACAAAGTTCAGACCGTCTGGCGACAGGTGCAACGCCGAAAAGCCGCCAAACAAGCTGCCATGCCCGTGAAACGGAACATCCTGAAGAAAGCCCGCAACAGGCAACGGCCCCGCGCTGCTGCGGAACCCTGCCATCACCAGCAGAAAGATCAGTTGGCTGACAGGACGGCGAGGCATTGTTGCGGCAGATCGACCATGGTGAATTCCCGTGGCCCCTTTTTGCGTGGTGGTTTCGGGCCGGGGTTCTTGACCGGCTTGGGGTGCAGATAGGCGTTCGACACCCAATAGTTCAGCGTGTCATCGCATCCGCTGCCGCCTTTTGACAGGTCTGATACGGTAGGCATTTGCGTCTCACACAAAGGTGAACCGGGCGGGCATTTCAGGCGAAGGTGGAAATGGTCCTCGTGGTTGGCCTCTGGCCTTATGTGTTGCAGCCAATTCGCGTCGGCGCGGGTCGCGGTCTTGCATATTTCAAGCTTGATCGCGGCGGCGACAAAGATGCGGTCAACGCGGGGGTCAGAGGCGGCGGCCTTCAGAACCTCTCGGTAGCTGGGGTTCCAGTTTTCATTGACGGAAAGCTGATCGGCAGAGCGGATGGCGATGGAGGAGATAACTTCTCGCTGTTTGGCCGTCAGTGTCAGGCTGCCCGGCGGCAGGAACCAGACATCGGCGTCCAGCCCCGTCTGGTGGCTGGCATGGCCTGAAAGCATCGGCCCGCCGCGCGGATTGCCCATGTCGCCGATATAAAGGCCCTTCCAACCAAAAGCGGTGACCTTCTGAGACAGATCCTCAAGATAGCTGACCAGCACCGGGTTGCCCCAGTTGCGGTCGCGCGACAGGCGCATGGCTTGCCACGTTGGCCCGGTTTCCGGCAGTTCGACATTGCCCGCCGCACAGCCCCGGGCATAGGTGCCGATCGGATTGGGCTGACCAGAGGTTGGCTGATCCCGGGCGGCAAAAAGCTTGGCCGCCAGTTGGTCGGCCTTGGCGGGCAGGGTCAGGGCCAGCAGAAGAACAAGGATCAGTCGCTTCATTCACGTTCACCCATCGGTTTGACCCAGCGCAGCGTTACCATCCCCAGCATGAAAAGCGCAATCAACGGGATCGCGATGCCAAGCTGCGAAGAGGCGGTGGCATAGGTGAAGACTGCGATGCCCATTGTGCCAAGGTACGTCGTGGCCTTGCCGGACAGGGCGTAAAGTCCGAAGGATTCCGTCGCACGTTCTGCTGTGGTGTGAAACACCATCATGGTGCGGCTGGCCGCCTGCAAGCTGCCGCCTGCCGCCCCGATACCGCAGCCGCAGAGGTAGAAGATGATGTCGGGCAGGCTGGAACCCGGTGCCAGCGGCAAGCCAAAGAAGCTGGCGCGCGACATGCCGGCAACCACCAGACATACCAGGATCAAGACCCACATTGACAGCACGATCACCGGTTTTGGTCCTCGCGCCGAGTCCATCCTGCCGCCTGCCCAAGTGAAAACCACCGCTGAAATGGCGGCAATGATGCCGAAAATACCGATTTGCGTGATGCTCCACCCCAAGACACCCGAAGCATATATGCCGCCGATCCCGTAAAGCGCGTTCAGCGCATCCCGGTACAGCATCGAGGAGAGCAGATGCGCACCAAGGCTTTGGCGCTTTTTCAGCGAGCGGATAAGGTCCCAGAGGTTTTTCAGCGATTGGCTTAGTTTCACCGGGGCTTTCGTGCCGCTTTCGTGAACCCACAGGAAGAAGGGCACCATGAAAATCACGTACCAGATTGCGGTGAAGGGGCCAACGGCACGCGTGCCTTCGCGTAGGCCGGGGTCAAGGCCGAAGATCGGTGGGATACCGATCAGGGTGCGGCCGGTGGCGCTGTTCTCGTTGAAAAACAATAACATGAGGATCAGGGCCACGATCCCGCCCAGATAGCCCCAGGCCGAACCCGAGCCGGATACTTTGCCCATATCCTCGTCTCCGGTAAGGTCGGGCATAAGCGAGTTGGTGAAGATCGTCGCAAACTCCATCCCGATCAGGCCAAGGCCGAACCAGACCATCGCCATGAAAAGATCGGGCTGAACCGGGGTCAGCGTCCATAGGGCGGCGGAGCCTATGACGTAAAGCGCGGAAAATCCCCAGATCCACGGCATACGGCGGCCTGACCCGTCGGCGATGGCACCAAGGAAGGGGGCAAGGCAGGCGATCAAAAGGCCGGATATGGTCTGGCCCGTCGTCCAATAGGCTTGCGCTGCGGCGTTGGCGGCGGTCTGGTCCATGCCGCTGCTTAGGAATTTGGCGCTGGCGACCTCGGAAAAGTAGGGGCCGAAGGTGAACGTCAGCAAAAGGGTCGCATAGGGTTGGCTGGCCCAGTCAAAGAAATACCAGCCCCAGATGCGCTTGCTTGCCATGCCTGCCCTCGTTTTTCCTGATCAAGCCCGAGTCGGCGGAATTAAGCAAGCGCCACAGGACAGATTGCGCTTGGCTTCGGTGCACGCTACCAGATGTGCGCAATCGAAAGGCTGGCCCATGACCTCGCTTCTTCAAATCGTTCTGTTCGCCGTTCAGATCCTGCGCTGGATCGTGCTGGTTCAAGTCATCATGTCGTGGCTGATCAACTTTCAGGTTCTGAACCTGCGGCAGTCCTTGGTGGCGCAAATCTGGTACGCCCTGAACCGCACGCTGGAGCCGATTTATTCCCGCATCCGCAAGGTTATTCCTGCCACGGGCGGCATCGACTTTGCGCCGCTGATCCTGCTGTTTGCCGTCTATGCGGTGGAAGTCGTGATCCGCAACAACATGTACGCGTTTTAACCCTTCGTTTATCACAAAGGCGGCAGACTGCCGATGTGTACAGTATAGATCCCATGATCTCGCCAGAGGTTCTGCTTCACCAGGTGTGGGGGTTCGCCGGATTCCGTCCGGGGCAGGAAGAGATTGTTCAGGCGGTGATTGCCGGGCAGAACACCTTGGCCATTATGCCGACGGGTGGCGGGAAATCCTTATGTTTTCAACTGCCTGCCTTGTGTCGTGATGGGGTGACGGTGGTGATTTCGCCACTGATTGCATTGATGCGGGATCAGGTGCGGGCCTTGAAGGCGGCGGGGGTCGAGGCGGGGGCGCTGACCTCTGGCAATACAGAAGAGGAAACCGAGGCGGTCTTTCAGGCGCTGGATGAGGGGCGGCTGAAGCTTTTGTATCTGGCACCGGAACGGCTGGCGGCAGCGCCGACGGTGCCAATGCTGCGGCGGATCGGGGTCAGCCTGATCGCGGTGGACGAAGCGCATTGCGTCAGCCAGTGGGGCCATGATTTCCGCCCCGATTACCTGCGGATTGGTGCGCTGCGGCAGACTTTGGGCGTGCCCTTGGCCGCCTTCACCGCCACGGCGGATGCCGAAACCCGGGCCGAGATTGTCACGCGGCTGTTTGACGGCGTGCCTCCGGTCACCTTCCTGCGCGGCTTTGACCGGCCGAACATCCGGCTGGCTTTTGCCGTGAAAGATAGTCCGCGGGACCAGATTTTGCGCTATGCGGCGGCAAGGAAGGGGCAATCGGGGATCATCTACTGTTCCAGCCGGGCCAAGACCGAGGTTCTGGCGCAGGCCCTGCGTGAGGCGGGGCATCTGGTGCTGCACTACCACGCCGGGATGGAGGCGGAAGGTCGGCGTCAGGCGGAACTGCGCTTTCAGCAGGAGGATGGGCTGATCGTCGTGGCGACGGTGGCCTTTGGCATGGGGATCGACAAGCCGGATATCCGCTGGGTGGCCCATGCCGACCTGCCGAAGTCGATCGAGGGCTATTATCAGGAAATCGGCCGGGCGGGTCGCGATGGCGCGCCCGCTGATACGCTGACGCTTTATGGCCCCGATGACATCCGGCTTCGCCGTCAGCAGATTGACGAAGGGGCCGCCCCCGGTGAACGAAAGCAGGCCGATCACGGGCGGTTGAATGCTCTTTTGGGTCTGGCCGAGGCGATGCTGTGCCGCCGTCAGGTCTTGCTGACCTATTTCGGCGAAAGTTCAGAGCCTTGTGGCAATTGTGACCTGTGCCAGCGTCCGGCCAAGCTGTTTGATGCCACCGAGGCGGTGCGCAAGGCCTTGTCGGCGGTGCTGCGGACCGGGGAATATTTCGGCGCGGGGCATCTGATTGATATTCTGACCGGAACGCCCACTCCCAAGGTGCTGGAGCGTGGGCATGACAAGCTGCCGACTTTCGCCGTGGGTCGTGATATGTCGAAACCGGCCTGGGCGGCGGTGTTCCGGCAGATGATGGGGCGGGATCTGGTGCGGCCTGACCCGGAGCGCTTCGGCGCTTTGCGGATGACCGATGCGGCCGTTCCGATCCTGAAGGGTGAAGAAAGCATTACTCTGCGCGCTGATACGGTGGATAAAGTGGATAAATCCGAACGCAACATCGCCCGGGTGCAGGTTGACGAGGAAGATGTGGCGCTGCTGACCGCGCTCAAAGCCAAGCGCCGTAATCTGGCCGAGGCTCAGGGCGTGCCCGCTTACGTGGTCTTTCCCGACAAGACCCTGATCGAGATGGCGGAAAAGCGCCCCCAGACGCTGGATCAGATGATCGGCATCAACGGCATCGGCGCGCGCAAGCTGGAAAGCTATGGCCGCGCGTTTCTGGAGGTCATTCTGGGCCACCGGGTTGAAACCGTTCATCCGGCGCGGCGCAAGTTGTCTGGCAGCGACGCCGCGCCGATCTTCGACCGTTTGGCCGAGGTGCAACTGGCGCTGGCACGGGGCGAGGACGGCACCGGCAAATACCTGTCCTGCACCCATTCGACTCTGCGCCAGCTGGCCGAACGGCGACCTGCCAGCCTTGCCGAGATGACCGAAGTTCAAGGCATGGGCGAGCAGAAAGTCGACCGGTTTGGCTGCGCCTTCCTTGCCGTTTTACGCGACGCTTAAGCGCCGGTCGTTCAGGTTCCTGCCAGCCTTAGGTTCCTGCAAGCCTCAGTTTCCTGTCGGCGTCAGGTTCCGGTCATCGTTTCTCCCTCATTATTTGTGACGGGGCGGGCCTCTTCGGGACAAAACTCTGCGATGACCGAGAAGATTGCGGCTTTCCGCAGGGGTTTGGTCATGTAGCGGTCGATTCCAGCCGCCAAAATGCCTTCGGCATCGCCATCCATTGCATGGGCAGTCAGCGCGACGATGGGCAGATGCGACTTGCCCCCCTCCAGCGCGCGGATGGCGCGGGCGGCTTCGCGTCCATCCATCTCTGGCATCGAAATGTCCATGAAGATCAGGTCGGGCTTGTAGCTTTGGAACAACTCCACCGCCTCGCGGCCGTTGTTGGCGAAGACCAGTTCGATGTCGACGTCCTTAACCATCTTCTGAAACACCAGTTGGTTGGTCCGGTTATCTTCGGCCGTCAGGATGCGCATGTTGCGCTGTACCAGGGGGAGCGGAGGCGGCAGCACCGCTTCCGCCCCGGGAACGTCGCCGATGTCCTTCAGCCTGCGATAAAGGTCAGAGCGCAGGATGGGTTTTTGCAAGATGGCGGCCAGATGTTCCGAGCCGTCGGCCCCGCGCGCTTGTGTCGGGTTGGACGACAGCAGGACGATGGGCATCGCCAGCCCCAGCGCCCGGATGCGGATGGCAAGGGTCAGGCCGTCCATCTCGGGCATGGAATGATCTGTCAGGATGGCGTCGAAGGCGGCATCATGGCCCAGAACCTCCAACGCTTCGGCGCCAGACCGGCACAGCGTCACCTCAACCCCGCAGGGTTGCAGCTGACGTTCCAGGATGGTGCGGTTGATGAACAGATCGTCGACGACCAGCACCCGGTGCAGCGCAATGGGCAGATGAGGAACATGCGAGTCTTCGGCAACTGGCAGCGTGACCCGGAACCCAAAGCAAGAGCCTTTGCCGGGTTCGCTGTCCACCCAGACAGCACCTTCCATCCGTTCAATCAGGCGCTGGGTGATCGCCAGACCCAGACCGGTGCCTTCAAACTTGCGGTTGGACTCGCTTTCAACCTGATTGAATTCGCCGAAAATATGATCGAGATGCTCGGCAGCTATGCCGATGCCGGTGTCTTCGACGGTCACGTGCAACTGCTGTTCGCCGGGTTCCGTTTCAAGCCCGACAACGCGGATCAGGACATGGCCCTTGTCTGTGAACTTGACGGCGTTGCCGACAAGGTTGGTCAAAACCTGCCGCAGCCGGCCCGGGTCACCCACGAAGCGGGTCGGCAGGAACATGTCGAAGTCGATCATCAGATCCAGCCCCTTGGACCGCGCCTTGGGTTGCAAAAGCATCGCAACTTCGTGGATTGTGCGTTCCAGATCAAAGGGTTCAGGGTACAGCGTCAGCCGCTCCGCCTCGATCTTGGAATAATCCAGAATGTCGTTGATGATGACCAGCAAAGCCTCTCCCGAGGATTTGATGGTTTCGGCAAAAAGGCGCTGTTCGGGTGAAAGCGAGGTGTCGCACAGCAGTTCCGCCATGCCCACCACGCCATTCATCGGGGTGCGGATTTCGTGAGACATGTTGGCAAGAAAGGCTGATTTCGCACGGTTTGCCGCCTCTGCCGCCTCGCGCGCCGCAAGAAGGGCTGCTTCGGATTCCTTCTGCGCGGTGATGTCGATGCGCAGGCCAACTCTGCCGCCATCTGGTGTGGCATGGTCCTGACTGCGGATCCAGCGGCCATCCGACAACTGCTGTTCGGCCATCCCATCGGCGCGGCGGTGCTGGGCCATGCGTTCGGCCAGCCAGTCTTCCTCGCGCCCCACGGCGTCGGTGTGCTGGCCGCGGTCAAGGCCGAAGCGCAGGATGTCTTCAAACTTGGCGCCCGGTTTCATGGCAGGGGCCGACATGGCATATATGTCGCGATACCGTTGGTTGCAGGTCAAAAGCCGGTCCTCCCTGTCGAAAAGTACGAAGCCGTCTGGAATAGCCTCAATGGCCGCCCAGATGCGCATTTGTTCGGTGATGTTGACGGCCAGCGAGACAATATCGCCATCGCGGGCCCGGCGGTTTACAAGCTTGATCCAAAGCCCGTTCGTCATTTGCAGCGTGACAGGTTCGATCGGGTCGGCATCCAGCCTTGCAACCATGTCGGCCACGAAATCCTGAACCGATACGCCCGCAAGCTCTGTCCGGTCCCCTTCTGCCAGAAGGTGCATCATGTCGGCATAGGCGATGCCGGGGGCCACGGGCAGGCCTTCCAGCGGGCGCAGAAAGGCGCTGTTGGCGGCGACGAGTTTCAGGTCCGAATCATAGACCGCAAAGCCATCGTTGATGGTGTTGATCGAGTCCCAAAGGCGGCGTTCGGCCATGACGGCATAGGTATGGGCGCGATCCAGATCCTCGATGAACCGGGATTGCTGGCCCTTGAGCATCTGCGCCTCAGACACCGCATTGCGGGCGACGACGCGCTGTTCGACGATCTGATCCGACAGGGAGCGCGCATGCATCCCCAACTTTTCATTGGCGGCAAACAGTTCGCGGCTTTTTTGTTCCAGCAAACGCTCGGCAGCCAGTCTTGCGCGCCGTTCTATGGCCAGACGTTCCACGATATCCATTCCCGACTGTGTCCGCCCCAAACCCTGAATCACGAATGTGACTGCAAGCAACTTGCAGCATTGAAGTGAACGCTCCCTTAACGATGTAGGGTTAAATCCTTGCCGAACCGGGGTGCGTCATGGCATGACTATCTCACCTTTGGGCGGAGGAATTTTCGATGCGTGGCTTTGTGTTGCGGTCTGTGGCTGTGGTCTTGCTGGGTCTGGTCTTGTCTGGGGTGTCGGCCATGGCCGATGATCTTGTTCCGGCGAGGCGGCTTAGTCTGTCCGACAATACCGATATGCCGGGAGGCGATCTGTCGTCGATCTTTAACTCGACGCTGAATGCCTGTGAGGCGGCCTGTCTGACCAACAAGAAATGCGAAGCGATCACCTTCAACACCAAGAAGAACTCTTGCTTCCTGAAGTCGCAGGTTGGGCCGACGCAGGATTTTGAGGGCGCTTATTCAGGCCCCGTGATCAAGGCCGCCAAAGGGGCGGAGGCGCTGGCGCAAAAGCGGCGGGCCGAACTGAACTTCCTGCCCGATTGGGATATTTCACCTGCGACTTACATAGCCTCTGACATGGACAACCGGCATGTCACCGGTGGGATTGTAGCTGCGGATCATCTGGCGTCGGCGAAAGAGGCAGAAAACAGCGGTGACTACGCCTTGGCCTATCGGTTTGTCGGTGCGGCGCTGAACGTGTCAGATACGCCGGAAAACTGGCTGGAATATGCGCGGCTGCTGCTTTTGGCGGCAGAGAATGACCAGAACAACGCTGCCAGCTGGCGCGATGATGCGTTCCGCGCCTCGATCAACGCTTATCTTCGGGCGGATAATGTCGCGTTGCAGCACTCCATTCTGGTGCAGATGGGCCAGGCGCTGGAGACGATTGACCGGGGCCGTGACACTGTGCAGGCCTACCGTCTGGCGCAAGCTTTGCAGCCGCGTGATGATACGGCGGCCTTGCTGGACGAGGCGGCTGGCAAATACGGCTTCCGCATCACGGATCACGAGGTGCAGACTGACAGCGCCCGCCCACGCGTTTGCGTGAACTTTTCGGATGATCTGGTGGCCTCGGGTGTTGACTATTCAACCTTCGTGCAGCTGCCAGTGGCCGGGCTTTCCGTCTCGATGGCCAGTTCGCGCCAACTGTGCGTCGAGGGAATCAATTTCGGCACCCGCTATACGCTGACCTTCCGCGAAGGTTTGCCCTCGTTGACCGGTGAAAAGCTGGCGAAAAGCGTGGCGGTGACGGCATATATCCGTGACCGCAATCCCGGCGTTCGGTTTACCGGCCGGGGCTATGTGCTGCCGAAGGTTGGCAATGCCGCCATCCCCGTGGTGACGGTCAACACGACCAGGCTTGATCTTGAGGTGTGGAAGGTAACTGACCGCAACTTGTTGCGGGTCATGCAGAACGGCTACTTTGACGCGCCGATGTATGACTATAACGAGTATGATTTCGAAGCCCAGATGGCGACCAAACTGTGGACCGGCACAGCAACGGTTGGACAGGACGTCAACAAGGACGTGACCACCCGCCTGCCGCTGGATGAGGCGATCAAGGGCCAGCCTGCGGGCATTTATGCCCTGCGCGCCTCGGTTCCGGGGGTTGATACCTCGACTATCCCGGCGACCTGGCAATGGTTCGTGGTGTCTGACCTTGGCGTGACCACGATGAGCGGGGTTGATGGGCTGAACGTGTTTGTCCGCAGCTTGGGCGATGCGACGGCCAAGGCTGGGATTGATGTGCAATTGCTGTCGGTGGCGAACGAGGTTCTGGCGACCGTCAAGACTGACGCTGATGGCCATGCCCTGTTTGAACCGGGCCTGATCAGGGGCACCGGCAGCGCGGCCCCGGCGATGGTTGTGGCCCGGAATGGTGATGTGGACACCGCTTTCCTGTCGCTGACCGACCCCGAGTTTGACCTGTCTGACCGTGGGGTTGAGGGGCGCGAGGCTGCTCCGCCGGTTGACGTGTTCCTGACCACCGACCGTGGCGCCTATCGGGCTGGCGAAACCGTGCATGCCACGGCGCTGGCCCGCGATGCCAGGCAAGAGGCGATCACCGGCCTTCCGCTGACCGCCATTCTGATGCGCCCCGATGGGGTGGAATATGTGCGGGCCATGGCGGATGACGCCGGTTCGGGCGGCCATGTCTTCGATTTCCCGATCTCGGTTACGGCGCCGCGTGGACAGTGGAGCATGGCGGTTTATTCCGATCTGGATGCGCCTGCCTTGTCGTCCAAAACCTTCCTCGTGGAAGATTTCCTGCCGGAGCGGATTGATTTCAAGCTGGATGCCGGCGACCCGCCGATCCATCTGGGCGACGTGCCGCAGGTGTCTTTGGACGCCAAGTATCTGTTCGGCGCTCCGGGTGCTGATCTGGCGGTTGAGGGTGACGTGATCGTCAGCGCCGCCGATGGGCTGGAGGCTTGGCCGGGCTACAAGTTCGGCAAGTTCGATGCGGTCTATGATGCGCAACTGGCGTCCTTCTCGGACATCCGCACGGATGAAAAGGGCCACGCCAGCATCGACGCGGCTTTGCCTGAGGTTGAAGACCCGCTGATCCCCTTGCAGGTCAAGTTCGTGGTCCGTGTCGCCGAAGGCTCGGGCCGCCCGGTGGAGCGCAAGATCAGCAAGCCGCTGACGCCCACAGCCCCGATGATTGGTGTGAAGGGTCTGTTTGACGGTGTGGTGGCTGAAAACGCGGAAGCCCGTTTCAACCTGATTGGCGTGGGCGACGACAGCAAGCCGACCGCGATGAAGGTGCATTGGGAGCTGACCCGTGTTGACACCAACTATCAGTGGTATCAGCAAAACGGCAGCTGGAACTGGGAACCGATCACCTCGCGCGCCCGCGTCAGCGAGGGCGATGCCGACCTGGCGGCTTCAGGTCCGGTCGAAATTGCGGCCCCTGTCACGTGGGGTGAATATGAACTGACCGTGGCCCGCAGCGATGGGGAAAAGGCCACAACTTCTGTGCAGTTCTATGCCGGGTGGTATGCGCCTGCCGATGTGTCCTCGACGCCGGATACGCTGCAACTGTCGCTGGACAAGCCGTCCTACAGTGTCGGTGACACGGCCATGTTGCGGATCGTGCCGAAAGCGGCCGGGACGGCGCTGATCACGGTTTTGTCGAATGAGGTGGTGTCGCATCAGGAAGTGGCAGTCAAAGAGGGTGAAAACCTGATCCCGGTTCCGGTGACGGACAATTGGGGCACCGGTGCCTATGTCACGGCAGCGGTGCTGCGCCCGATGGATGTGGCCGCTGGCCGCAACCCGGCGCGGGCATTGGGTCTGGCCTTTGCCAAGATCGAACCGGGCACAAGGGCGCTGAAGACAACGATTGAAACGGCGGCTGAAACTGCGCCGCGCGGGCCGCTGGATATCGCGGTCAAGGTCGAGGGCGTGCAGCCCGGCGATACGGCCTATGTGACGGTGGCGGCGGTTGACGTTGGCATCCTGAATCTGACCGGCTATCTGCCGCCCGACCCGCAAGACCATTACTTCGGTCAGCGCAAGCTGGGCGTCGGCATCCGCGACATCTATGGCCGGCTGATCGACGGTTTGAACGGGGCTGAAGGCACTGTCCGCTCGGGTGGTGACTCCGGGGCTAATGCCCGCCTGCAAGCCCCGCCGCCGACAGAGGAACTGGTGGCCAATTTCGCTGGCCCGGTTGAGGTTGGCGCCGATGGTTATGCGCGTGTCAGCTTTGACCTGCCTGCCTTCAACGGCACGGTGAAGGTCATGGCCGTGGCGTGGAGCAAGCGTGGCGTGGGGGAAGCGAACACCGATGTTCTGGTCCGCGACCCTGTGGTTGTGACCGCCTCGGTTGCCCGCTTCCTGCAACCGGGTGACGAAAGCCGCCTGCTGTTGGAGATTGTTCATGCCAGGGGTCCCTCGGGGCACATGGCTTTGGCTGTGACCTCAACCGGGCTGACGCTTGGCAAGGTGCCTGCGGGGGTTGATCTGAAAGACCTTGGCAAGGCGGTGGTGGAAATACCGATCAAGGCCGATGCCGTGGGCGTACAGACCATTGAAGTCAGCCTGACCACGCCGGATGGCAAGGTATTGACCACGGATCTGAAGGTTCCGGTGCAGATTGATGATCCGGTGATTTCAAGGGTCAGTCAGATCGAACTTGCCAAGGGCAAGTCGTTCACCTTTGACGAGAATGTGTTTGACGGCCTGCTGCCCGGCTCGGGTAAGGCGGTCATGGCGATTGGTCCGATTGCCCGGCTGAATGCGCCGGGCGTTCTGGCGGCGCTGGACGCCTATCCCTATGGCTGCACGGAACAAATCACCTCCAAGGCCATCCCGCTGCTGTACTTTGACCAGGTGGCGCAGGCGATGGACTTGCCGGGCGCCACGGACATCAAGGGCCGGATTGAACAAGCGATTGCGGCGGTGCTGACCAACCAAAGCGCCTCTGGCAGTTTCGGGCTGTGGCAGCCGGGTGAGGGCGACATGTGGCTTGACGCCTATGTCACCGACTTCCTGTCCCGCGCCAAGGCGCAGGGCTATGTTGTGCCGGATCAGGCGTTCCGTTCCGCGTTGGACAATCTGCGCAATCAGGTCAACTACTACGCTGACTTCGACTTTGGCGGCGAGCCTTTGGCCTATGCGCTGATGGTTCTGGCCCGCGAGGGGGCGGCGGCGGCGGGTGACCTGCGCTATTATGCCGACGTGAAGGGCGATTCTTTCGCGACGCCCACCGCAATGGCGCAACTGGGCGCGGCTTTGGCCAGCTATGGCGATCAGCCGCGGGCGGATGCGATGTTCGCCAGGGCGGTTGTGGCGTTGGATGGTCTTCCGACCAGCGAAGAACAGATCATGCGCGCCGACTATGGCACGCCTCGTCGCGATGCGGCGGCGGTGCTGACGTTGGCGGTTGAAGCGGGCTCCAAAACCGTGGACCGTGAGGCGCTGATCAGCCGGATCGCAACGCAAGCGGCCTTGTCGACGCAGGAAGCAACGTGGACTTTGCTGGCAGCCAATGCCCTGATCGGCGCGCCCAACGGCGCGGGCATCACCTTGAATGGGCAGCCTGCGACAGGTGCCATGGTCAAGGTGCTGGATGCCAGCTTCACCGATCCGGTGGTGGTGAAGAATGACGGCGACAAGACTTCGCTGACTGTCACTACCTTTGGCGTGCCGACGGATCCGGTTACGGCGGGCGGCAATGGCTATGCGATCACCCGCAGCTATTACACGATGGACGGCCAACCAGCGACGCTCGACGGTGCCAAGGTCGGCGACCGGCTGGTTGCGGTGCTGGAGGTGACGCCATTTGGCAAGGGTGAAGCGCGGCTGATGGTCAATGATCCGCTTGCGGCCGGGTTCGAGATTGACAACCCCAACCTGATCACCGGTGGGTCCGTTACCAACCTCGACTTCCTCGATCTGGCGACTGATGTGGCGCATTCGGAATTCCGGCAGGACCGTTTCCTGACGGCGATTGACCGGACCGATAACGCCAGCTTCCGTCTGGCCTATGTCGTGCGGGCGGTGTCTCCGGGCAAATACCATCAGCCTGCGGCTTCGGTCGAAGATATGTACCGGCCGGACCTGAATGCCCATACGGACGCAGGCACGGTCACCATTACCAAGTGATGCGGGCCAGATGGTTCATCACTGCGGCGGCGGGCCTATGGCTCGCCGCTTTCGCAAGGGACGGGGTGGACGCCTGGATTGATGCCACGGTGATCCCGGACCTGGCGCTGCACACCAGCCAAGAAGTTCTGGACCACAACGGTGCGTTGTTGCGCGCTTATACGGTGGATGGCGGACGCTGGCGGCTGGCTGCGGATGTGGCATCCGTGGACCCGTTTTTCATACACCTTCTCTTGGAATATGAGGACAGGCGGTTCTACCAGCATGGCGGCGTTGACCCGCAGGCTTTGCTGCGGGCCTTCGGTCAGGCGGTTTGGAACGGGCATGTCGTCTCGGGCGGGTCAACTCTGACGATGCAGGTGGCCCGGTTGCTGGAGGATTCTGGCACCGGGCGCATAGCCGGAAAGCTGCGGCAAATCCGGCTGGCGCTGGCACTGGAGCGGCATCTGACCAAGGATCAGATCCTGTCGCTGTATCTGCTGCTCGCCCCCTATGGCGGCAATGTCGAAGGGATACGGGCGGCGACGATTGCCTATTTCGGCAAGGAACCGCACCGTCTGACCCCGGCAGAGGCGGCATTGCTGGTGGCGATCCCGCAAAGCCCGGAAACCCGTCGTCCTGACCGCAGCAATGAAGTGAGGGTGGCTCGGGACAGGGTGCTGGATCGGGCGCTGGCGGATGGCTTGATTGATGCCGATGAGGCAGGGTCGGCTTCCACCGAAAAAGTGCCGAGCGAACGCCGTCCTTTCCCGGCGTTGGCTCCGCATCTGTCAAACCGCGTGGTGGCTGAAGCGCCCGATCAGACCCGGCACCAGACCACCATCGACAAGGGCTTACAGATCGCACTGGAGAAGCTTGCCGCCGACACCGTGGCCAGCCGGGGTGACCGGTTGCAGGTGGCGCTGGTGGTGGCGGACCATGCAACGGGAGAGATTCTCGCCTCGGTCGGTTCGGCGGCTTATACCGGCGATCTGCGGCAGGGCTTTGTGGATATGACGACGGCAATACGCTCGCCAGGGTCGACGCTGAAGCCGCTGATCTACGGTTTGGCATTTGATGAGGGGCTGGTTCACCCGGAATCGACGATTGACGACCGGCTGACCGATTTCAATGGCTATCGCCCGCAGAACTTTGACCGGCAGTTCCACGGCACAATAAGGGTGCGAGAGGCGCTGCAACTGTCCTTGAACATCCCGGCTGTGGCGCTGACCGATGCCTTGGGGCCCGCAAAGTTGCTACAAGGAATGGACCGGGCCGGGATGAAATCGGTGCTGCCAACCGGGCAACCGGGCTTGGCGGTGGCCCTCGGCGGGATTGGTGTGACGTTGGAGGATATGGTGCAGCTTTATGCCGCCATCGCGCGGGGCGGCGTGGTGCGGCCTTTGACGCACACTTTCGGTGCCGACAATCCGGAAGGCCAGCGGGTGATGACCAAAGTTTCAGCCTGGGAGGTGGGGGATATTCTGGCGGGCCTTGCGCCGCCGCCCGGCGCGCCAGGCAATCGCTTGGCGTACAAGACCGGCACGTCTTATGGGCACCGCGATGCTTGGGCGATTGGGTTTGACGGCAAGAATGTGATTGGCGTCTGGATGGGCCGGGCAGATGGCACGCCGGTGCCGGGGGCCTTTGGTGCGGATTTGGCGGCACCGGTGCTGTTTCAGGCTTTTGCGCGGCTGAAACCCTCGCTTGACCCGCAACCGGTACCACCGCCAGATACGCTGATGCTGGCCAATTCCCAACTGCCGCAACCCCTGCGCCATTTCCGCAGCCGTGAAGCGGCCTTTGCGCCCGATGCCTCGGCCCCGGAAGTGACCTTCCCGCCCGATGGATCAGAGGTGGAGCTGTTGCCGGAAGGCCTGATGGTTCGCGTTTCAGGCGGGACGGCACCCTTTACCTGGCTGGCCGATGGCGCCCCGGTGCTAAGCGGTGAGGAGGAGCCCTCAATCCTGCTGCCCGCCTTGGGGCGCGGCTTTGTGACTTTGTCGGTCATTGATGCGGAAGGCAGGTCGGCCCGCACCCGCGTGCGTTTGCGTTAGGCCTGCGATTGACCTTGCACGGGTCCATGGATAGGCCTGCAAGGCAACATTTTCGGGAATTTCGCATGTCTGCTTCGGCCAAAAGCGTGCTTCTGCTGTCGGGCCTGTCTTCCTTTGTGATCATCGGCGCGGGGGCGGGGATATTCGGCCCCGCCGTTCCGGTGTTTGAGGCGCAGTTCCAGTTGACCACGGCCACGGCGGGGTGGCTGGTTTCAACGCTTTGGATCGGTTGTCTGACCGGGGTTTTGCTGATGTATTTCAAGGGTGCCACGATCACGCCGCGCCTGCCGCTGGCCATGATGGCGCTGGGCAGCGTCATTCTGGCACTGGCACCGCTTTGGTCGGTGGCGCTGGCTGGGGCGGTTGTCTACGGAATCGGCTACGGCTCGGTTGCGGCGCTGTTTAACCCGCGTGTGCTGACGCTGTACCGCGAAACGGGTGCCTCAAAGGTTGGTATGCTGAATGCGCTGTATTCCGTTGGCGCAATTTTGGCCCCCTATGCCTTCACGCTGGTCGGCGGCGACCTGCGCCCGGTGTTCTGGGCGATGGCAGCGATTTCGGCGGTGACATGGGCGCTGTCGGGGTCGCTTGGTTTGGTCGGCATAGCACCCGAGGCGCAGGGCCGGGGGTTTAAGCCGCACCTGCCGATCCTGGGCCTTGCCACCCTTGCCATCGGGATTGAGGCGTCTTTGGGCGGCCTTGGACCGGCGGCCCTGATCCGCACTGGCGTCAGCGAGCAGACGGCGGCCCTGCTGTTGTCACTGTTCTTTGTCGCCCAACTTGCGACGCGGGTGGTGCTGATCTTCGTCACAAGTCGCCTCCCCGACTTTGCCATCTTTGTCGCGGCGGTGGCGCTGGCCGCGCTTTGCGCACTGGGGGCAGCGCTGATCAGCCCGGCCATCTTCTTCCCGCCGATGGGCGTGGCGGCGGGCCTGTTCTTTCAGGGCGAATACGTGACGGCCACCCGCAAGATGGGCGATGACCCAAGGGTCTCTCCGGTCATTCTGGCGGTGGGGCTGGTCGGCGCCATCATTTCGCCGCCGATCTATGCGCGGTTCATGGATGCCTTGGGGCCGCATGGCTTCTTCTGGCTGGTGGCCGGGGTGGCAAGTGTAACCACGGCGCTGTCGCTGGCGTCTTACCGGGCGATGATGCGTTAGGCGGGCAGCAGGGGCACCCGGCCTGCATCGGTCAGAAGGAAGGCGCGGCGGCCTTCGATGACGGCTGCCGACAGGGGCCCGCCATAGGCGGCGCTGCTGTCCATATTCAGCCGGTTGCCGTAATGCGTGGCCTTGTCGATGGCGGTATGGCCATGTACGACCAGCGTGCCGTGGTCGCGGGTGTCATCGAGAAACTCTCGCCGGATCCAGACGAGGTCTTGTTCGGCCTGATTGGCCAAGGGAATACCGGGGCGGATGCCAGCATGGACGAAGATGGCATCCTCGCAGGCCAGCGAAGTCGGGCAGCTTTCCAGAAAGCGGCGATGGTCGGCGGGTACGGCAGCCACGGCATCGGCATGAACCTTGGCAACCGGACGGTCCGCCGGGCTGCGCACGCCGTAAGAGGCAAGTGTCGCCGCCCCACCCAACTTGGGATGCAGCCAGGAATGCTCGGCCCGCAGGCCGGGGTCGTGCCAGTTGGGATCGGTCAGGAACGAGGTGAACAGGCGGTCATGGTTTCCCTTCAGCACCACCCAATCCCGCCCAGCCGCACCCCCCTGCATCAGATACTCCACGACGCCCTGGCAATCCGGGCCGCGGTCGACCAGATCGCCAAGGTGGACGATGCGGGCATGGCCATGCAGCGTCATATCCGCATGGATGCGGTGATGGGCGGATTTCAACAGCTCCAGATGGCCGTGAATGTCGCCTATGGCGTAAATGTGCATGGACTACCCCAATCGGCGCGCAAGGCTGCACGTGCAGCATTGGCAGGGGGATAGGGGAAGCCAGCCGTCTGGGCAAGCCGCCGCAGCGCAAACCTGCCCTGTCTCAGGCAGGTTCGCCACCCAGATTGGCCCAGAAGTCGCCTTTTTTTGGTTGCGGCTGGGGAATGCCATATCCGGCACCGGGACGTTCAGACAAACGCACAGTGGTTCCCAGCCGTCAGCCACGTCAAACACCAGCAGACGGTCGGCAGGAATTGCTGCGCGCACATCCTGTTCGCGCTTGTGATAGGCGGCGATGCAGGTGTCGCGTTCCAGGCAGTTTCCGCCAAAGGTGGCCTCGCCGACCATCTTTTTGCCCGCATCCAGCATCCTCGCGATATGGGGCGGCAAAGGCAGCGATGGGTACACGGTCAACAGCTTGCCGATGGTTTTAGAGAAGCTGGCCCACCAGATATCATCAGGGCGCTGACTGTGAATGACTTTAGCGTCAGGATAATGGGCGGCAAGCTCGCGCCAGACATGGGCACCGGGCCAGTCGATTTGCGCAGTGTAGCCTGCAAAGACATCATCCCAATTGACAGCCTCTTCATTGGCGACAGCTTGCCAATAGGCCACCAGATGCGGGTTGCCGAAATTCTCTTCCATGTGATGGGTGGGGCCGAAGCCCAGGTGGTCAAGCGCCTCTTTCAGAGAACGCGTTCCCGTCCGGCCAAAGCCAGAGCCTACGATCTTCAACGACATTGTTTCTTCCCGGAATGGGATTGCAGCATGGCAATCCAAGGAAAGACAATCTGGCGATATGGATCTTCTGGCAGCTAAAATCTGCGCTCCGGCAGCGAAAACCGCCGGAGCGCGGCGTGTCAGGCGCCTGCGAACTCCAGCGCTTTGACCTGGCTGAACATGCCGGTGGATTCCAGCGTGTTGACGACCTTTGGGTCGATGGGTTGGTCAAGGTACAGGATGGCGATGGCGTCCTGGCCAACGCCAGAGCGGCCCAAGGTGAAGTTCGCGATGTTGACGTTGTTCTTGCCCATGGTCATGCCCAGAAGGCCGATTATGCCGGGAACGTCCTCGTTCGTCGTGTACAGCATGTGTTGGCCGATTTCGGCGTCGATGTTGATGCCCTTTATCTGGATGAAACGCGGCTTGCCATCACTGAAGCAGGTGCCTGCCACGGACCGCTCGCGCTTGTCGGTCACCATCGTCACTTTGATATAGGCGTCAAAGGTGCCGGACTTGTCTTGCCGCGTGGTCGAGATTTGTATGCCGCGCTCTTTCGCCACGACGGGGGCGGAGACGAGGTTTACATCGGGGTTGGCGGTCTTCATCACACCCGCAATGACGGCCTGATTGAGGGCTGCGAGGTTCATCGACGACACCTTGCCGTCATACAGGATGTTGATAGCGCGGATCGGCTCTTCGGTCATCTGGCCGATGAAACCGCCAAGGTGGCTGGCAAGCTTGATCCACGGGCCCATGACGGCGGCCTGTTCTGCCGTGACGTTGGGCATGTTCAGCGCGTTTTGCACGGCACCGGTCAAGAGGTAGTCCGACATCTGTTCCGCCACTTGCAAGGCGACGTTTTCCTGCGCTTCGGTGGTGGCAGCGCCAAGATGCGGCGTGCAGACCACATTGGCCATGCCGAAGAGCGGGCTTTCGGTCGCGGGTTCAACATCGAACACGTCAAGCGCGGCTCCGGCGACATGGCCGGATTTCAGCGCATCGACCAGCGCCAGTTCGTCAATCAGGCCGCCACGGGCGCAGTTGATGATGCGGACGCCCTTTTTGGTCTTGGCCAAAGCCTCACGGCTGAGGATGTTCCTGGTCTTGTCGGTCAAGGGCACGTGAAGGGTGATGAAATCGGCCTTGGCCAGCAGATCATCCAGTTCAACCTTGTGGACGCCGAGGGTCTTGGCGCGTTCGTCGGACAGGAAGGGGTCGTAGGCTATGACCTTCATCTTCAGGCCGACGGCGCGGTCGCAGACGATGCCGCCGATGTTGCCCGCGCCAATCACGCCGAGGGTCTTGTTGAAGAGTTCAACGCCCATGAAGCGCGACTTTTCCCATTTGCCAGCTTGAGTGGAGGCGTTGGCTTCGGGGATCTGACGCGCGACGGCGAACATCATGGCGATGGCATGCTCGGCGGTGGTGATCGAGTTGCCGAAGGGCGTGTTCATCACGATCACGCCTTTTTTGGAGGCGGCAGGGATGTCGACGTTATCCACACCAATCCCGGCGCGGCCCACGACCTTGAGGTTGGTGGCAAGGGCCAGCAGCTTCCCGGTCACCTTGGTGGCGGAGCGGATGGCGAGGCCGTCATACTTCCCGATGATCTCGGCCAGCTTTTCCTTGTCTTTGCCAAGTTTCGGCATGTAGTCGACGTCTACTCCACGGTCCCGGAAGATCTGGACGGCGGTTTCAGAGAGTTCGTCGGATACGAGAACACGCGGCTTATAGTCGGGGGCCATTGGGGGCTCCTGTGCTGGGGGTGAGGAAGATGGGCAAATTGCCCATCCTACCAATTACTGAGCGGCGATTTCGGCCTGGAAGGCGTAGGCGATCCACGGCAGCAGGGCCTGAACGTCGGAGGTTTCCACCGTCGATCCGCACCAGATGCGCAGGCCGGGGGGGGCGTCGCGGTAGGCGCCCATATCGAAGCCAGCCCCGGACTTTTCGATACGCTTGGCCACGGCTTTGGCAAAAGCTTCGACGTCCTTGATGCGCGGGTCGGAGAATTGCAGGCAGACAGAGGTGGTTGAGGCAATATCGGGCGTCTCGGCCAGATTGGCGATCCACGGGTTGGCGGCGCAGAAATCCCAGACGGTCCTGGCGTTGGATGTGGCGCGGGCGATGAGACCTTGCAGGCCGCCGACCGACTTGGCCCATTTCAGCGACACAAGGTAGTCTTCAACTGCCAACATGGAGGGGGTGTTGATCGTCTCACCGACGAAAATACCCTCGATCAGCTTGCCCTTGGACGTCATGCGGAAAATCTTCGGCAGCGGCCAGACGGGGGTATAGCTTTCCAACCGCTCAACCGCGCGGGGCGACAGAATCAGCATACCATGCGCACCCTCACCGCCCAGCACCTTTTGCCACGAGAAGGTGGTGACATCCAGCTTGTCCCACGGCAGGTCCATCGCAAACGCGGCCGAGGTGGCGTCACAAATGGTCAGGCCAGCGCGGTTGGCCGGGATGCCATTGCCGTTCGGCAAACGGCAGCCGGATGTGGTGCCGTTCCAGGTGAAGACCACGTCACTGTCAAAATCCACCGTGGCGAAGTCAACGATCTGGCCATAGGGCGCGATCTTGACCTTGGCGTTCAGCTTCAGCTGCTTGACCACGTCAGTGACCCAGCCTTCGCCGAACGACTCCCACGCCAGCATTTCAACCGGGCGGGCACCGAGCATCGACCACATGGCCATTTCAACCGCGCCGGTATCAGAGGCGGGCACAATGGCGATGCGGTAATCGGCGGGGATGCTGAGAATCTCGCGAGTGAGGTTGATGGCCTCCAGCAGCTTGGCCTTGCCAACGGCGGCACGGTGCGACCGACCAAGCGGTGCATCCTCAAGCATGGAAAGAGAGAAGCCGGGAACCTTGGCGCACGGGCCAGAGGAGAAGCGCGGGTTAGCCGGGCGCAACGCCGGAGCGGTCAGGTCTGTCATGGTATCCTTCCAGATAATTGCCCCCCGGTGGGGAGGGGTGTCCCACCGCCGGAATTACGAGGGCGCGCCTTCTGGCGCAAGGCGAAAAATCAGCGTAAAGCGCCGCATCGCCGCCAAAATGCGACCACCACTTTCACTATCGGAAACTTGCCAATGTATGTCGCCACCCTTCTGACCCATCCCGACCGCCCCGTGCTGGCGCGGGTTACGGTGGAATCCCTGCGCAATGCATGGGGTGGCGGTGATGCCGTCTGGCTTGATCCGGGTGTTGCGGCAGAGTTCCCGCTGGAGGCGATCCCTGCCAATCTGTGGGAAGTTTGGGAGGCGATGCAGGGCCTGCGGGTCGATCTGATTGTGCAACCTGCGACGGGCCGCAAGAAGCGCCTGCTGCTGGCCGATATGGACAGCACGATGATCGAGCAGGAATGCATTGACGAGCTGGCCGATGAGGCTGGAGTGGGGGCCTACGTGGCGGCCATTACCGCTCGGGCGATGAACGGCGAGTTGAATTTCGAAGCGGCGCTGACGGAACGGGTTGGGCTGCTGAAAGGTCTGTCGGCCAAGGTGATTGACGACGTCATTCGTGACAGGATCACCCTGATGTCGGGCGGCAAGACTTTGCTGGCCACGATGAAGGCCCATGGGGCGCATTGCGCGCTGGTCTCGGGCGGGTTCACCGCGTTTACTTCCCGCATCGCCGAGGTTCTGGGCTTTGACGAGAACCGGGCGAATACCTTGCTGATCGAAGACGGCCAACTGACGGGAGAGGTCGCGATGCCTATCCTTGGCAAGCAGGCCAAGGTCGAGGCGTTGCAGCAGATTTCCGCACGTCTGGGGATCACCGTGACCGAGGTTTTGGCGGTGGGCGATGGGGCGAACGATCTGGGGATGCTGGGTTTGGCGGGGACGGGGGTGGCGCTGCACGCCAAGCCCGCGGTTGCGGCGCAGTGTCAGGTTCGGGTGAACCACGGTGATCTGACGGCGCTGCTGTATCTGCAAGGTTACCTGCGCGAAGAGTTCGCCACATGGTGATGTGCCCGTTTCCGGCCGGGTCCTGCGGTGTTTGAAATTGCCCCACATCTTGCGCTGATCCTGATTGGCATCGGCTTTGTGGCGGGCTTTGTCGATTCCATTGCGGGCGGTGGTGGGCTGTTGTCGGTGCCGGCGTTGTTGCTGTGCGGGGCCTCTCCGTTGCAGGCACTGGCGACGAACAAGGTGCAGGGCATGGTCGGCGCTGGCACTGCCTTGGTAAACTACGCCATGGCGGGGCAGGTGAGGCTGCGGGATCAACTGGGTGCGGCTGCCGTCAGTCTGGCCTTTGGTGCCGCGGGGGCGATGGTTGCGGGGGCCATGCCTGCGGGCGTGTTGCGGATGATCATGCCGCCGATCCTGATTGCGATTGCGCTGTTCTTTGCTTTCAAGCCGGGGCTGTCAGACCAAGCCCGCCCGGCGCGGATCACGCCCATGAGTTTCACGCTGTTCGTTGTGCCGCTGATTGCCAGCTACGACGGGTTCTTTGGCCCCGGGACCGGATCGTTCTTCATGCTGGCCCTGGTCATGCTGACGGGGCTTGGCGTCTTGCAGGCCACGGCGCAGACCAAGATGCTCAACTTCGCCTCAAACGTCGGGTCGGTGGCGGTGTTTGCCTTTTCGGGGGCTACTTGGTGGTGGGTTGGCGGGGCGATGGCCCTGGCGCAGATTGCCGGGGCAACTTTGGGATCGCGGCTGGCGGTGCGGGTGGGGGCGCGGTTGATCAAGCCGCTGCTGGTTGTCACCTCAACCGGGATGGCGGTGCGGCTGCTGTGGCAGGCCTGGGGCTAGGTGCCCCAGCCCGCACTTTGCATCTCGCGCAAGCGGCTGGCGGTGCGGGCGAATTCGAAGCTGCCGGTCCCCTCGATGTACAGCCGTTCAGGTTCGTCGGCGGCAGAGCAGATCAGACGGACGTGGCCCTCATACAACGCGTCGATAAGGGTGACGAAGCGCTTGGCCTCGTTGTAGTTCGATGAGGAAAGCTGTGGGATGTCTTCAAGGATCAGCACCCGCACCGCCCCCGCGATGGCAAGATAGTCGGCAGGGCCAAGCGGGCGGGCGCACAGCTCCCAAAAACTGGCGCGGGCGACGCCGTTGGCGTAGCGCGGCAGTTCGACCTGCCGACCATTCACGGCCAAATTCAAAGCGCCGATCTGCGCCCCCGCCGTCATGTCACGCCAGATGGCATCAATCGTCGGGCCGGATTTGCCTGCGGGGTGGAAATAGACCTTGGTGCCGGCAAGGCGATGCTGGCGGTAATCCTCGGGGCTTTCCAGTTCGACGACATCAAGGCGTTCGTGGATCAGGTGGATGAAGGGCAGGAACAAGGCCCGGTTCAGGCCATTCTGGTAAAGATCCTCGGGCGGACGGTTAGAGGTGGTGACGATCACGACGCCCCCGGCCAGCAGCTTTTCAAACAGACGCCCGACAATCATCGCATCGGTAATGTCGGTGACCTGCATTTCGTCAAAGGCCAGCAGGCGCAACTCTGCCGCGATGTCGTCAGCAAACGGGGCGAGGGCATCCTCGACCCCCTTCTGACGTGCCGCATGCATCGCTCGGTGAGCATCTTGCATAAAGGCGTGAAAGTGCACCCGGCGTTTGCGGGTGATATCGGTGGCCTCGGTGAACAGGTCCATAAGCATGGATTTGCCGCGCCCGACACCGCCCCACATATACAGGCCCTTTGCCGCCGCCTGAGGTTTGGCAAACAGCCCTGCCAGCAGCCCGGGGCGGCGCAGCGCCTGTGTCTCAAGCCCGGCGCGCAGAGGTTCCAGCAGGTCGGCAATCGCCATTTGCTGCGGATTGGGCCGCAGCATGCCTTCGGCCACGCGGCGGGTCAGAATTTCGGACAGGGTTTCGCGCATACGGTTGCATACCAAAGCCAATGCCGGACGGAAAGCCCGCAGCACTGCGGGTTAAAGCCGCATCACGGACTTTTCGGCACGCGCCTGCGTCGTTGAGGGTTTTAGCGGCAGGTCTGTGCCCGATGCCCGGTGCTGACGCGTCTCGCGGGGCAGCCGAGGCAATCGACAGTGGCTTGGTCGCATCAGGCCGGACCACACCGGCGCTCGGTCTTATGTCACGAGAGTTGCGCCGCAAAGGTCCGGGCCATACCTTCGTCAAATCCGATCTTTGGCTGCCAGCCCAATACGGCCTTGGCTTGCGATACGTCCAGCGTCTGTCGATAGGCGAAGAAGCCAACGCCGTAGCGGGTGATCCAAGGCTCTTTGCCGGTCAGGGCAGCGGACAGTTCCATGCCGCGCGCGGCCGCCATGACCAAAGGCAGCGGCAGCCTGACCCAGCGCGCCCTTGCCCCAGACCGTCTGGCAATGGTGTCAACCACTTCGCGGATCGGCAAGGCAACCCCGCCCGAAATGTTGAAGGCCCGGCCCTGCGCCTTGGGAACAGCCAGCCCGGCCCAGATGCTGGCCACAACGTCATCAACATGGGTAAGGTCGGTGGCCGCCCGCCCGTCACTCAGCAAAGGCAAAGGACCGGCCCGAATGGCGCGCAACAGGCGGGGGATCAGCGACCGATCCCCCGCCCCATACAGGCCGCGTGGCCGCAACACGACACACCCTGCCATCAAGGCCATTTCCTCCGCGACGCGCTTGCTGGCGGCGTAGGGATTGACGGGCATCGGCAAAAGCGCGGTTTCCGGCACGCCCTCTTGATCGGCAAAGCGGAAATAAACGGCGGGAGTAGAGATATGGATGACGCGTGCCGCCCCGATGGCCTCGGCAACCTGAAGGATCGTCTGGGTGCCCATCACATTGGCGCGGTGAAAGGCCACCGGCTTGCCCCAGGGTGCCGAAAAGGCTGCTGCATGCACGATGCGCTGCACGCCTGCATCTTTGGCCATGCGGATCAGGATTTCAACCGCCTCTGGCCCGGCAAGGTCCAACGGATGCACCGGGATGCCCAGTCGTTCCGCCACGGCAGCGCAGCGTTGCGGGTCGCGGCCCAAAGCCAGCACCCTGCCCTGCGCCGAGGCCGCCAAAGCGCTGCCCAGAAATCCGCTTGCCCCGGTGATCAGTGTTGTCACGGCACCTTGTCCTTCACTGCAACCCTGCCATCGCACGAATGCACCTTGAAGCAACCACGTATGGCCAGATTTCCTTTCGCAAACATGCATAAATTCATTCGAATGCCTGAAGCCTGCCTGATGCTGCATCTTGCAACAACCCGATAAAGCCAAAAGTGGCCGTCGCAGCAGACTGCTTGGCCGCTATTAGCCACGGGCATTCAACATATCCGCACGGTTTCGTCAGGCCAAGCGGTTCTACGCAAATGCCAAATCGCCCGACATCTGCACATCATCTGCACGCGCCCTGCCGTGGAGATGATGACGGGCCTGCGATGACTGTCCCAGCCAAGGAGGGACAGAATGCCGAAAACCTTTGCCGTTCCCGATTTGCCGAAATCGCTGGCCACCGATGGCTGGTGGCTTGATGGCCCCGCAAGCGCTGCACCGCAGACTCCACCGCAGACTCCACCGCAGACTCCACCGAAGACTCCACCGAAGACTCCACCGCTTGCGTCCGGGCAATTTCTACCGGGCGCGCGGTGTGCGGCCATATTGATGCTGATCGTGCTGGCGGATGTGCTGTTTTGGCGGCAAACACCGGGCGTATCACTGGCATTATATGCCTGTGCCGTCTTTGCGCTGGCGATTGCGCCGCGCCGAAGAGTATCTTTCGGCCCCACGTTGCTGCTGCTGCTGGGGTCCTTGCCGGTGATTGACTATGTGCAGGTTCTGTCCGGGGCGTTTTTGATCGCGGCACTGCTGGTTGCTTGCATCTGGGACCAGCTGCCTGATGGTGGGCTTGCGATGATCCTGACCGGAGCAGTGCGGCTTTTTGGCAGGCTGCCGGTAGAAGGTCTGGTTCGTGCCGTGCAATTTGCGCGCCAGTCGGCACCGATGGGGCGTAGAACGGCAAGGATGCGCGTCGTCTTGCGCAACTGGGCGTTTCCGATCGGCGGCACCGTGGTTTTCGCCCTTCTGCTGATGAAGGCCAACCCGCTGATCGCCTGCCTTGTCTTGTTCCAAATTGATCCCGGCGCTTTGGCCCCGCGTGGTCTGTTCTGGTTTGGCGTTGGTTTGATGATTTGGCCGCTGACCGACGGGCGGCAACCTTCGACGCAACCGTTGCGCGCCCGGCCGCGCCTGCCGGGTTTCGGCATCAACGCCACCTCGACCCTGCGGGCGCTGTGGTTGTTCAATCTGCTGATCGGGGTGCAGACGCTGCTGGACCTGACGATCCTGCTGGGGGACGCTGCCCTGCCCTCGGGCGTGACCCATGCCGAATATGCCCATCGTGGTGCCTATCCCTTGCTGGCAACAGCCCTTCTGGCCGGCCCGTTCGCCTTGGCCGCCCGCCCCTATCTGGCCGAGCATCGGGCGCTGAAACCGTTGCTTTTGCTGTGACTGGCGCAGAATGTGGCTTTGAGCCTGTCGGCGGCACTGCGGCTGCATCTTTATGTGCAGGTTTATGGGCTGACCTATCTGCGCCTGGATGCGATGATCTGGATGGGGCTGATCGCGGCAGGATTGGCGCTGACGGGCTGGCCGGTTTGGCGCGGACGGTCGAACGAATGGCTGGTGGTTCGGGCTTTTGTGCTGGGTTTGGGTGCGCTGGACGTTTGCAGCTTCGTGAATTTCTCCACCGTCATTGCCAAGACCAATCTGGCCCAGCCGCGTGCGGATCGGCGGGATTTGGACTGGGTCTATCTGCAACAGCTTGGCCCGATGGCGTCTGGTAGCATCGAAGAGGCCTTTGCAGGCAACCCCGCTCTGACGGCCGCGGCTGGTTCAGCCGGTTTTCAGCCGGAATGGCCTCAGGCGCAGGGCTGGCGGGAATGGGGGTTCCACACGGCAAGGGTTCTCCGCTAAAGTACCGGAGTTGAGCGACAGGACATGCTGCGATGAAGATCCTTGTGGTCGATGACGACCCCCGCCTGCGAGAGTTGGTCGCCATTGCGCTGGAAGGTGCCGGGCACCTTGTGATCACTGCCGCCGATGGCCACCTTGCCCTGACCCATGCGACGCGCGAAACGCCCGATCTGATCGTGCTGGACATCGGCCTGCCCGAGATGGACGGCTTCGAAGTCTGCCGCCGCACCCAGTCCGAGGTGCCGATTCTGTTCCTGACCGCCCGGGATGACGAAATTGAACGCATTCTGGGACTGGAACTTGGGGCGGATGACTACGTGACCAAGCCCTTCAGCCCGCGCGAACTGGTGGCGCGGTCAAGGCCATTCTGAAATGGACGACGCAAGGGGGGCTTCGGTGGCGCGGCAAGGGGCCATCGCGCTGGATCGCAAGGCGCATTCCTGCCGTGTTGGTGACGAAATGGCCACGCTGACTGCGACCAAATTCGCCCTTCTGGCCGAGTTGCTGCATGCGCCGGGGCAAGTGCCGACAAGGGCGCAGCTGATCCATGCCTTGTGGGGCGCCAGCAGCCCGGTTTCGGCCCTCACGCTGGACAGCCACCTACGCAACCTGCGCCGCAAGTTGGCTATGGCGGGCTGTTCTGATGCGGTAGAGACCCTGCACGGTGTCGGCATCCGCCTGAAGGCCGTGGCATGAGGCCGCTGGCGCCCGTTGTTGCTGATGGTGCTGGGTGGGGCTTTGGCGGGCATCCTGCCCCTGTCTTTCGCTGGATTGGTGACGTTTCGCTACCTTGGGCCAGAGTTCGGCTTTCGCAATGCGGCGTTTGCTTTGGGCACGCTGATTGCGCTTGGCACGGCCATGCTCGGCTGGCTTCTGGCGCGGCTGCTGTTGCGGCCGATCCACGCGTTGGAGCGGTTTGCGGCGCAGGTGCAGCACGGGGATGCTGCCCCGCCGCCCTTGCATTTCGGTACGACGGAACTGCACCAGACGGTGCAAAGCGTCATCGACATGGCCCGAACCCTGCAAAACCGCGAGGCGACCATCCGCAGCTATACCGACCATATGACGCATGAGGTCAAGACTCCGGTCGCCGTGATAAGGGCCGCCGTGGTACTGCTGGAGGATGCCGCACTGACCCCGTCTGACCGCAAGCTTGTGGCCCAGATTGACGGCGCCCGCATCCAGATCGAGGCGCAGTTGCAGGCCCTGCGCCGAGCCGCCCGCGCGCGTGAGGTGCTGCATATTGGGGCCTGCACCTTGTCAGACCTTGCATCCAGGCCGGATCACCCCGGCCTGACTTTGGTTCTGTCCGGTGCCAGGATGCCGATTCCCTTCGCGGCGGAGGCGCTGCTTATCCCGCTGTCGCACCTGTTGCGCAACCCTGCCGAACATGGGGCGCAGCGGGTTGAGATTGCAGCCGGCGGCAATGATTCCGCAATAGCAGTAACGTTTTCCGATGATGGCTCCGGGGTCTCCGGTGGCAACGCCTCGCGCATTTTTGACCCGTTTTTTACCACCAAACGGGCGACGGGCGGCACCGGCATGGGCCTGTCCATCGCCCGCAACCTGATCGAGGTGCATCGCTGGCGGATCGTGCTGATCCCTTCGGCCAAAGGCGCTGCTTTTCTTCTGACCTTCGGGGTGCAATGACCGACGGAACGTCTTAGGTTAGCCGTTGAATCGCACGACCCAACCCTTTTGCGAGGCCCCTTGCCGCCACTGATTGACAAGACCCAACCGCCTAACCAAGCCTCATACGCCGCGCGCTGGGCGGCTTTGCGCAACATCTGGCCCTTCATGCAACTGGTCTGGCAGGCGAGTGCCCTGCTGACGGTCGCCTCATTGGTGCTGCGGCTGGCGCGGGCGGTTCTGCCGGTGGCGGCACTGTGGGCGGGCAAGCTGATCATTGATCAGGTGGTGCATCTGTCGGCGCTGACCGATCCGCCCACGACCGCATTGGGCTGGTGGCAAAGCGGGCATGTGACCCTGTTATCGCTGTATGTGGCGGCCGAATTCGCGCTGGCCATCTTGTCGGATGTGCTGGGGCGCGTCACCGGGCTGGTGGATTCGCTGTTGTCGGATAAACTGACGATGAGTTCGTCGATCCGGCTGATGGAACATGCGGCAACGCTGGACCTTGAAGATTTCGAGGATGCCGATTTTCAGGACAAGCTGGAACGGGCGCGGCGGCAATCCTCGGGGCGGATGACGCTGACGGGGCAGTTGTTCGGCCAGATGCAGGATACGTTAACGGTGGTGACCTTTGCCGCCGGCCTGTTGGTCTATAACCCCTGGCTGATCCTGCTGCTGGTCGCGGCCCTTGTCCCGGCATTTGTGGGCGAGGCGCATTTTAACGCGCAGAACTACATGCTGGACTTCAAGCGCACGCCAGAGCGGCGGGAACTGGACTATGTGCGCCAGACGGCGGCGAGTGTAGAGACGGCGAAAGAGGTCAAGATATTCGGCCTGAATGATTTCCTGACCCAGCGCTACAAGACCCTGTCGGAAAGCTTTTATGCCGCCAACCGGCAGATTGCGCTGAACCGGGCGTTCTGGGGCGGCATTTTCACGGCTGTGGGCACGCTGGGCTATTACACGGCCTATGTCTGGATCATTGCGCGTACGCTGACAGGCACGCTGTCTTTGGGCGATCTGACGTTCCTGTCAGGGTCCTTCCTGCGGCTGCGGACGCTGTTGCAGGGGCTGCTTTCCAGCTTCTCCTCCACTGCGGCACAGGCGCTTTACCTTGACGACCTGTTTGGCTTCTTCAAGGTCACGCCCAACATTCTGTCGCCCGCCCGTCCTCGTCCCTTTCCACGGCCGATCCGGCAGGGTTTCGTGTTTGAAGACGTGGGTTTCCGCTATCCCGGTGCCGAAAACTGGGCCGTCCGGCATCTGAGTTTCGAACTGCGGGCGGGTGAGACGCTGGCGCTGGTGGGGGAAAATGGCGCGGGCAAGACCACGTTGGTGAAGCTTCTGGCGCGGCTTTACGACCCGGTTGAAGGGCGGATCACGCTGGATGGCCACGACCTGAAGGACTACGACCTTGCGAACCTGCGCGGGGCTACCGGAGTCATCTTTCAGGACTTCATGCGCTATTCGCTGTCTGCTGCCGACAACATCGCCGTCGGTCGGATCGAGGAACGCGACAACATTGCCCGAATCATCGCATCCGCACAGCGCAGTCTGGCGGACCGGGTGATTGACGGGCTGCCCGGCCAATACGACCAGATGATCGGCAAGCGTTTCAAGAACGGCGTCGAACTGTCGGGAGGTGAGTGGCAGAAGCTGGCCATCGCCCGCGCCTACATGCGCGGAGCCGAGGTGCTTATCCTTGACGAACCCACCGCAGCCTTGGATGCGCGGTCGGAATTCGAGGTGTTCCAGCGCTTCAAGGAGTTGAGCGAGGGCAAGACCGCCATCCTGATCTCTCACCGGTTTTCGTCTGTGCGGATGGCGGACAGGATTTTGGTGCTGTCGGGCGGCAAGGTGGAAGCATCGGGCAGCCATGAACAGCTTCTGGCACAGTCTGGCCGCTATGCGGAACTGTTCGAATTGCAAGCGGCGGGCTATCGCTGAAACCTTCATTCTGCTGCCAGTCGGCCGCGAAAGCCCCTTAAACTTGTGCCCCGCATTTGTTAGACACGTTCTAAGTTGGCGTCTTTGGCCGAGATGTTCACGACCCGTGGCCGTAGACATCCGCCCCCTGACGCTTACATCAGGACCCAGACAAAATCGGAGAGAGCTATGGATGGAAATAACGCCGGCAAATGCCCCGTGATGCACGGTGCGGGCAGCCAAACGACGTCCGCTGTACGGTCCAACCGGGACTGGTGGCCCAACCAGCTGAACCTGAAGATCCTGCACCAGCACTCGGCCAAGTCGAATCCGCTGGGTGCGGATTTCGACTATGCCGAAGCGTTCAAGACGCTGGATATCGAGGCGGTTCGGCAGGACCTTTTCGCCCTGATGACCGACAGTCAGGATTGGTGGCCCGCAGATTGGGGCCATTACGGCCCGCTGTTCATCCGTATGGCGTGGCACTCGGCCGGCACCTACCGCACCGGCGATGGCCGTGGCGGGGCTGGTACGGGCACACAACGCTTTGCGCCGCTGAACTCGTGGCCGGATAACGTCAACCTCGACAAGGCGCGTCGTTTGCTTTGGCCGATCAAGCAGAAGTACGGCAATGCGCTGTCCTGGGCTGACCTTGTGGTTCTGGCGGGCAATTGCGCCTTGGACTCGATGGGCTTCAAGACCTTCGGCTTCGGCGGCGGCCGGGCGGATGTGTGGGAGCCTGAAGAGGATATCTATTGGGGCAATGAAGACACCTGGCTGGGCGATGCGCGCTATGAAGGCGACCGCCAGCTGGAAACCCCGCTGGCTGCCGTGCAGATGGGCCTGATCTACGTGAACCCCGAAGGTCCGAATGGTGTGGCCGACCCGATAGGCTCTGGTCGCGACATCCGTGAGACGTTTGCCCGGATGGCGATGAATGATGAGGAAACCGTGGCCTTGACTGCGGGTGGCCACACCTTCGGCAAGTCCCATGGTGCGGGTGATCCGGCCCTGGTGGGCCGTGAACCGGAAGGCGCAGGTCTGGAAGAGCAGGGTCTGGGCTGGAAGAACGCATTTGGCACCGGCGTTGGCATTCATGCCACCGGCTCGGGCATCGAAGGCGCGTGGAAGCCCAACCCCACGACGTGGGATATGGGTTATTTCAAGGTTCTGTTCAAATATGACTGGGCCTTGGGCAAAAGCCCGGCTGGCGCGCAGCAATGGCATCCGGTCAATGTGGAGCCGGAGGATATGGTTGTGGATGCCCATGACCCCTCACTGAAGCACCCGCCGATGATGACGACGGCGGATATGGCGATGAAGATGGACCCGATCTACGGGCCGATCTCGAAGCGCTATGCCGAAAATCCGGCAGCCTTTGCCGATGCCTTCGCCCGCGCATGGTTCAAGTTGACCCACCGCGACATGGGCCCGAAGATTCTGTACCTTGGCCCGCTGGTTCCGGCGGAAGACCTGATCTGGCAAGACCCCATCCCGGCAGAAACGGCCTCTGACATCGACGCTTCTGACGTGGCGATGTTGAAGGCGCAGATTCTGTCGTCGGGGCTGACCGTTTCGGAACTGGTGTCGGTGGCCTGGGCTTCGGCTTCCACGTTCCGGGGGTCTGACAAACGCGGTGGGGCCAATGGTGCCCGCGTGCGGCTGGCACCGCAGAAGGATTGGGAGGTCAACCAACCTGCCCAACTTTCCAAGGTTCTGGCCGTGCTGGAAGGCATTCAGGCGGGCTTCAATGCCGGGGCCAAGAAGGTGTCTTTGGCTGACCTGATCGTGCTGGGCGGTTCTGCGGCGGTGGAACAGGCTTCCGGCATGGCCGTTCCCTTCACCCCGGGCCGTGCGGATGCAAGCCAAGAGCAGACGGATGCTGACTCCTTCTCGGTGATGGAACCGGCAGCCGATGGCTTCCGCAACTTCCTGCGGGCCAAGTACACCGTCTCGGCTGAGGAGTTGCTGATCGACAAGGCGCAACTTCTGACCCTGACAGCGCCGGAAATGACCGTTCTGGTTGGTGGCCTGCGGGTTCTGGGTGCGAATGTCGGCGGTGCCGCGCATGGGATGTTCACCTCACGCCCAGGCACGCTTTCCAATGACTTCTTCGTCAACCTGCTGGATATGGGCACGGCATGGAAGGTGATGTCTGAGGTGCCGGATGTGTTCGAAGGCCGTGACCGCAAGACCGGGGCGGTGAAGGGCACCGGCACGCGGGTTGATCTGCTGTTCGGTTCCAACTCGCAACTGCGGGCGCTGTCTGAGGTTTACGCGCAGGCTGACAATGGGGCCAAGTTCAAGGCTGACTTCGTGGCGGCTTGGGTCAAGGTGATGAACCTCGACCGTTTCGATCTGTGATCTGACGATACCGTAGGAACGCCCCGGCTTCGGCTGGGGCATTTTTGTTTAGTCGAACAGGTCAATCTCTTCGTTGATCTCGTCGATGACGGACAGACGTTGCTGCGCGACCTCGCCCGACTGGCCAATGAAGGCAATTGCCATCAGGCGCAGGACCGACAGCAGGGTGGTGTGGCTGGGAATGTTGCCAAAGCTGGCGACATGACAGCCGATCACCAGCTTGGAAAACCGCTGGGCGCGGGCGAAATACTGGTGATCTGTCAGCGTGATGACATTCATCCGTGTGGTGCGGGCATAGGACATCAGTGTGCCAAGCTGCTTGGGCCGGGGCGCCAGCGTCAGCAGCAACAGCACGTCGCGAGGGCCGGTCATCGCCAGATCCTCGGCCCAGGACCCCTGATGCGTGCCCAGCACCTGCACATCGGCGCGCAGGCGGGCGAAGGTCAGGCGCGCGTAGCGGGCAAGCCCCTCCTCTGCGCCAAAACCCAGCACCCAGACGCGGGGGGCTGCGGCGATCAGGCGCGCGGCTTCGGTCAGGGTATCGGACTGCATCTCTTCAAAGGTCCGGGTCAGATTCAGCAGTTCAAGGTCCAGATGGTTGCCGATTGACCGCCCCAGCACCACGCTTTCAGGGGCTGCCGAGTAGGCATAAGGTTGGGTGCGGTTCCTTTCCTCACGCGCCTGAGTCTTCGCCTCATCAAAATCGGCATAGCCCAAAGACTGGAAAAACCGCGCCGCTGTCGCCTTTGAAACGCCGGACAAAGCCGCCATCTCGGTTGCGGAATGGGTTTCAACAAGTGCATGATTCTCAAGCAACAGCGCTGCGATTTTTTGTTCGGCCTTGGTCAGGCGGGAAATTCGTTCCTGAATCCGCAGGGTTAGCCGAGTTGCCATTTTCTGCCCGTACCACTTGCTTTGGTGAAACCTTTGTTTCAATATTGTGAAACACCGAAACGATCCAGGTCGATCATGTCCAAATCCAAGATCATACGCCAGCAAATTTGGTCCAAGCTGAAGGATGTGGCCAAGCCCGACACACGCTTTCATCTGAACTTCGCCGAGGTGATCCCGGATTTCGAAGGCTCTGAAGCCGCGACCGACAATCTGGTGACGATGCCCGCCTATCAGGCGACGTCGTTCGCCTTCATCACCCCCGACAACTGCCTTGTCGATCTGCGCCGCCGGATGATCACCGAGGGTAAGCCCTTCGTCATGTCAACCTACGGCATCTATCGCGGCTTTCTGCTGATCGAGCCCGGCATGGTTCCGGCAGGGGCCGAGCTTTACGCCGCGTGGCTTGATGGCATGGAACATTTCGGCCGCCCTATTACGCTTGAGGAAATCGCGAAACGGGGCCGGTTCGACTTTATGGTGACAGGGGCTTCCGCCGTGTCGATTGACGGCGTGCGCTTCGGCAAGGGGCATGGGTTCTTTGATCTGGAATGGGGCATGTTCACAGACCTCGGGCTGGTGGACGAAACGACGCCAGTTGTGGCCGTGGTCCATGATTGCCAGGTCGTGCAGGAGAATCTGACGCCTTCGGAAACCGATATCCTCGTCGACTACATCGCCACCCCAAGCCAGCTTTACACCGTGGGCCGTAGGGCCAAACGTCCGTTTGGCGTGAAGTGGAACCTGCTGGAGCCCGCCCAGATCGAAAACACCCCGCCGTTGCAGGAATTGCAGCGGATTCAGGGGCTTGCATAACACCCACATAAGGAAGCTGACATGAGACTGACGCTGAATCGCCGCTCCTTCCTGACCGCCGCCGCTGCCGTGCCGCTGATGCCGCGCATGGCTGCGGCGGGTACGCCCTTGAACTTTCAAGCCTCGTGGCTGAACGATGCAGAGTTTTCGGGCTACTATGTCGCCATGGATCAGGGCTACTACACCGCCGAAGGGCTGGATGTGGCCTATGCCGCCGGTGGGCCGGATGTGATCCCGGAAACGACTTTGATCGCGGGCAAGGCGGATGTGACACTAACAACGCCGGATACAACCATTCAGGCGATCACCACCCAGGGCGCCAAGTTCAAGATCATCGGCGCGCAGTATCAGAAGAATCCGGTTGGCATCGTGTCGCTGGCCAAGAACCCGCTGAAGACCCCCGCTGATCTGGTCGGCAAGACCATCGCCGTGCCGCCGGTCAATACGATCTCGGTTCAGGCGATGCTGAAGATGAACAACATTGACCCGGCCTCGGTCAATATCGTGCCCTACGAATACGACCCGACGCCGCTGATCAAGGGGGAAGTCGACGGCACGCTCGATTTCGTCACCAACGTGCCCTATTCGATCAAACTGGCCGGGGAGGAAGCGACGTCGTTCCTGCTGTATGACTTCGGTTACACCCTGTTCAACGATACGGTTGTGGTGACGGAAGACACGTTGAAGGCCAAGCGCAAAGAGCTGGTGGCCTGGCTGCGGGCTTCGCGCAAGGGCTGGACAGAGAACCTTGCAGACCCGACGGTCTGGCCGCCGAAGTGGAAAGACACCTACTTCGCTGGCAACGGGCGAGAGATTGCCAATGAAGTGTTTTACAACACCGCGCAAAAGCCGCTGATCGACACCGACAAGGGGATTTTCTCGATGTCGGAAGAGGCGATTGCCGCCAATATCGCAGCCTTGTCGGCTGTTGGCATCGCGGCGACGCGGGATATGTTCGACACGACGCTGCTTGAGGAAATCTGATGACTGCCCCCGCAGGGATTTCGCTGACCGGCCTTTGCAAGACCTACCAAGGTCGCGGTCAGGTCGTCGAGGCCCTGCGGGATGTGACCCTGACCTGTGCTCCGGGCAGTTTCACGGCGCTGATCGGGCCTTCAGGGTGCGGCAAGTCTACGGTCTTGCGGGTGGCTTTGGGGTTGGAGCCTTTGAACGCCGGTTCTGTGCTGATCGCAGGCAAGCCGCCACAAGTGGCTCGGCGTGAAGGCATCACCGGGGTAGTGTTTCAGGACGCCGCCTTGCTGCCGTGGCGGACCGTTACGCGTAATATTGCCCTGCCGCTGGAGGCTTTGGGGCGTGACATAAGGCCATATCAGAGCCGCATTCTTGATTTGATCACCCTGGTCGGGCTGAAAGGCTACGAGGAGTCGCTGCCCGGCGAGTTGTCGGGGGGGATGCGCCAGCGGGTGGCGATAGCGCGGGCTTTGGTGACCGAGCCGCAGGTTTTGTTCCTCGATGAACCCTTCGGCGCGCTGGACCAGATCTTGCGGCGGCAGATGAACATTGAACTGCAACGCATCTGGGCGGAAACTGGCGCCACGGCCTTGTTGGTGACGCATGGCATCGACGAGGCGGTGTTCCTTGCGGACCGGGTTGTGGTGATGCAAGCCGGGCCGGGACGCATTGTTGATGAGGTGGCCATTCCCTTCGCCCGCCCCCGATTGCCCCCGCTGTTCGCCAACCCTGACTTTCACCACATGGAGGACCATATCGCCGGGGTTCTGCATGCAGGCTAAGCCGCACACCCTGCGTAACCTCGCAATCCTGCTGGTGCTGTGGGAGGTGGTTGGCCGTCTGCACCTGATTGCCGGTGGGGCTTTGCCTTCCATTTCCGCCATATTCGTCAAGCTTTGGGCCGACCGGGCGGATTATCCCAACCATGTCTGGGCGACGCTGGAAGCCTCGGGCCTTGGCTTTGCCATCGGAAATCTGATGGCGGTTCTGGCCGGACTGGCCTTTGTGCTTTCTCCCCGGCTGATGCGTTTGGCGCGTGGCTTCAACGTCGCCATCTTTGCCCTGCCGCCCATCGTGATTGCGCCGATCCTTGCTTTGATGCTGCAAGGCATGACGCCGCGCATCACCCTTGCCGCCATCGGGGTGTATTTCGTGACGATGAACGCCACCGTGGTCGGCTTGTCGCAATATGACCATCGCGCTGCCGATGTGGTGCTGGCCTATGGCGGCGGGCGGCGCAAGGTGCTGTGGCTGGTGCAGATGCGCGGTGCCGTCCCGGCAATCCTGTCGGGTTTGCGTGTCGCCGCCCCAAATGCGGTGTTAGGGGCCATTCTGGCAGAGTTTGGCGGCGGCGGGCGGTGGGGCCTTGGGGCCTATCTGCTGGGGTCGCTTGGTCGTGCCGACCCGCCCCGGCTGTGGGGGATAGGGCTGGTTGCTACGGCGATTGCGGGGCTGAGTTACGCGGTGTTTGCAGCACTGTCCATGCGTATGCTGGGGGCAAGCCGGGCCATATCCCTCAACCCGGCGCCGCCTGCGGGTGAACCCGTGGCAGAGGCGTGGCCGGTCCGGATAGGCATGGCCCTTGGATCGCTGGCGTTGCCGTTTGTTGTCTGGTGGGGGCTTCTAAGACTGCTGGCTGCGCCCGAGATGATTGCCAAAACGCCATGGGCGGTGGTGTCTTATCTGTTCCTTTCCGATTCATCGGCACTCGCCCGTGAAAAACTGCTGTCCGCCTTGTCAGAGACGCTTCCGATCACCGCCATCGGCCTGATATGCGGGCTGGCCTTTGCCTTTGCGCTGGCCGTGTCGGGCCGTCTGTTGCCCAACTTTACCCGTGCCTTCCTGCCGGTGGCCTTGGTGACGCAGACCATGCCTTTGGTCGCCCTGACGCCGCTCTTGGTGCTGATGCTGGGGCGTGGCACGGCGTTGACGCTTTGGGTGACCATCTCTGTCACGTTCTTTCCGGCCTATGTCATGCTGGCCCAAGGCTTGGCGCAAGTGCCGAAAAGTGCAATGGAACTGCCTTGGGCCTATGGCGCCTCGGCGTGGCGAGAGTTGCGGCTTGTCTCTGTCCCGGCGTCAATGCCGTGGCTTTTCGCGGCCACACGGCTGACCGTGCCACGCGCGCTGCTGGGCGTGATGATTGCCGAGTGGCTGGCGACGGGCAAGGGCCTTGGCAACCTTCTGAACCAATCGCGTGGTTACCTAGACTTTGGCATGATCTGGAGTGTTGCCGCGACGACCGTTGTGCTGTCAGTCGTTTTCTATCAGTTGGTACTGTGGGGAGAACGTCGGGTGTTGGCCCGCATGGGTATGGCCCCCACGGAATAACCGGCCTCAAAGAATTTTCTCGGCATCTGTAACGCGCGGACCCCGCCTTGCGAACCGGCTTAGGCAAGCTCGAAAGAGATGCGATGAAGGTGACCACTTCGGTCGCCCCGTACAGGAGAGGAAATCCCATGTCCAAGCCCTTTAGCAAAGCCGTCTTCGCCTCGGCCCTTGTCACCTCATTCGGTGGCGTTTCGGTCACGCAGGCGGAAACGATGAAGACGTCTGACGCCGACATGATGAAGGCGCAAGAGATGACCAAGACCCGGATGAAGACCGGCAAGTTCGAACAGTGCTTTGGCGTCGCGCTGAAGGGTCAGAATGATTGCTTTGCGGGCGCTGGCACCAGCTGCGCGGGCTCCTCGACCGAGGATTATGCCACCAACGCCTTCAAGCTGGTTCCGACCGGCACCTGCGTCGGCATGATGACGCCCAAGGGCCACGGCTCGCTGACCTCGATGTAACCAATGACGGGGCGGCTTTCGTGTCGCCCCTTTTTTTTCGGAAAGGTGATGCGATGGACGGCTCCTCTGGCTTCAAACCCTTCGAACTGCCTGCCCGTGCCGGGCTTGGCCTGAAAGCGCAGCACTACGGCACGATCCTGGCCACCCGGCCTGATGTCGGGTTTTTCGAGATCCATGCCGAAAATTACATGGGCGCAGGGGGCCCGCCGCACCGCTATCTGTCCGCGATAAGGCAAGACTATCCGCTGTCGCTGCATGGCGTCGGCTTGTCGATCGGGGCGGACCGGGCGCTGGACCGGGACCATCTGGCGCGGCTGCGCGGGCTGGTCGAACGCTATGAACCGGGACTGTTCAGCGAGCATCTGGCTTGGTCGACCCATGACACGGGCTTTTTGAATGACCTGCTGCCGGTGCCTTATACGGCGGAAACCCTGTCACGCGTCTGCGACCATGTCGACGAAGTGCAAAGCGCGCTTGGTCGCCGGATGCTGCTGGAAAACCCGACGACCTATCTGGCATTCGCGCAAAGCACCTATGCCGAGGTGGATTTCATTGCTGAAGTCGTGCGCCGCACCGGCTGCCACCTGCTGCTGGATGTGAACAACGTTCATATCTCGGCGATCAATCAGGACTATGATCCGCTCGACTACATTGCGTGTTACCCGCACGCCGCAGTGCAAGAGATCCATCTGGCGGGTTTCACCCCCCAGCAAGACGAGGCCGGGCGCCCCTTGCTGATTGACACGCATGATCGCCCTGTCGATGCTCTGGTCTGGCAACTTTTCCACCATGCGGTCGGACTGACCGGGCCACTGCCGACGCTGATCGAATGGGACGCTGATGTGCCGGAATGGGATGTGCTGCATGCCGAAGCGATCCGGGCTGAGGCCGTGATGGCGCAGGTGTCCCATGCCGCTGTTTGATGTGTCGCCGGACAAGCAATCGCTTGCCGACATGCAGCGCGGCTTTGGTGCGGCACTGCTGGACAATCGCCTGCCTGTACCAGCGGGGCTGGTCGGGCCGGATGGCAAACCGTCGACCAGGCGCTTTGCGGTTTATCGCAACAACGTCATGGTCGGGCTGATTGATGCCCTGTCGGATGCCTTTCCCACCGTGCGGCAGCTGGTTGGCGATGCGTTTTTCCGCGCCATGGCCGGCGTTTATGCGCGGCTGGAGCCGCCTTCCTCGCCGGTCCTGTTGCATTACGGCGCAGGATTTCCCGATTTCCTGACGAACTTTCCGCCGCTGAAAGACCTGCCCTTCCTTCCTGACATTGCCCGCATCGAACGGGCCTGGGTCGAGGCTTACCACGCCGCCGATGCCGTCTGTGCCGATGTGGAGCCGCTGCTGCACATGTCACCAAACCAGATCGGGGCGCATTGCGTCCGGTTTCATCCTTCGGCCCGGCTGCAATGCTCAGCCTATCCGGCGTTCAGCATCTGGCAGGCCAACCAGCCGGGGCAGACAGCCTTGGTGCCGGATATGGCGGTGGCGGAAGATTGTCTGATCATGCGCCCGGTGACAGAGGTTTCAATCCGGCGTTTGTTGCCCGGTGTCGCGCCCTTCCTGCAAAAGCTGATCGATGGCGCGAGCCTGTCGAACGCGGCCACGGCCGGGTTCCTTGCCACACCACACTTCGACTTTGCCAAGGCGCTGTCCGATCTGCTGCTGTCAGGCGCGTTGATCGGATGGCGCAGTTTTCCAAACCCCATTGCAGGATCAAGACCATGACCATTGCATCGTCCTTTGCCACCGCCTTGAGCATTGCCGAAACGTTTCGGCAAGGCTCAAGGCTTTTGTCTGTCGCTGCCTTGGCCGTGGCACAACCAACTCTGCGGATTGCCTTGGCCTTGCCGTTTCTGCGATCCGGCATGACCCGGTGGGACGGGTTCCTGAATCTTGCCCCTACGACAGCCTTTCTGTTCGAGGAGCAGTTCAAGCTGCATATCCTTGGCGGCGAATATGCCATTCCCTTCCCGGATCAGGTGGCCTTCCTGACCGGCTGTGCCGAGATTGCCTTGCCGGTCTTGCTGCTGGTGGGTTTTGCCACGCGATTGTCGGCCTTGGGGCTGTTGGCAATGACCGGGGTTATTCAACTGGTCATGCCGGACGGTTGGCAGAACTTTCACCTGTATTGGGCGGCGATGGCTTTGGCGATCATTGCGGTCGGCCCGGGGCCTTTGGCGCTGGACCGGTTGTTCGGACGCGACGTTACCAGCTGAGGGTGTTGCGTCCGAACCGCAGGGCGATCAGGGTCACGATCAGGATCGCCACCCCATACCACGTGACGAAGAACAGCGGGTTGTCGCGGGTGCAGAACAGCGAATATCCAGTCGCCGCCCCCGACGCCGCCATCAGCCCCGCCAGCACAGCCGATAGCCCCGGCGAGGTGCTGGCACCCTGCCGCAAGACCCGCAAAGCCGCGATGGTGGGGACAACGGACAACAGCGGAATGATCCCAAGGCATTCGGCCAAAGCTGCCGGGCTGACTTCGGCGAAACGGGCCTCGGGTGCGCGCAGGACAAAGCTGCCGATCCACAGTGCCACGGCAATTCCGCCCGGCACCGCGTAAAGCAAGGGGATGCGGCCCGGTGCTGCCTCGGGTCGGGCAAGGCGCAACACCAATGCGCCAGAGACAATGCAAATAACCAGCGGCAGGAAGGTCTTGAAGGGCACAACGGGGTTGGTCCAGGCCAAAGCCAGATTGGGGCGCACCCCGCAAAGCCCAAGGAAAATCACCAGCGGAACAACAATGGCCGCCGCCATCATCGCTGCCATCCGCGTTGGGTTGATCGGTGACGGGTTGATCGGAGTCGCCGCCGAAGCCGCCGAAAGTTTCAGGATCAGATCGTCGGTCTCCATCACTTTCCCTTTCCGGCAAGCGCTGCCAGCCGCTTCATGGCGCGGTGCAAGGTGACGCGCAAGTTGGCTGGCGTCATCTGCAAGCGTTCGCCCACCGCAGCCTGCGGCTCGTAGTGCAGTTCCACTGCCCGGACAATGGCGGCAGAGCGGGGGTCAAGCTGGCTGATCAGCCGTTCCACCTCGCGCTTGTCATCGCGGGCGGTCAGAGGGTCGGCTTCGGCCAAAGCTTCCAGCGTGTCGGTGAAGTCTTCGATGGGCAGGTGAACCGAGGTGCCGCGTTTGCGAAAGGCGTCAATCACCTTGTAGCGGGCAATGGCATAGACCCAAGGCCGCACCGGGTGATCGGGCCGCCATGTGTGGCGTTTAAGGTGAAGGCCAAGCAGGACGTCTTGCACAATATCCTCATGCTGATCGGGCGGGAAGGTGCGCCCGCGTGCGCGGACGATACCCCGGATGACAGGTGTGACGGCATGCAGGAACCGGGCATAGGCCTGCCCGTCTCCGGCGTTTGCCGCCAAAAGCAGCTTGGCCCACGGGTCTTGTGGCGGGTCGTCGGTCTGCTGCATTCTGTCCTGCACTTCGTTTCGTCCTTGTCCCTTGTTACAGGCTACGCGAGGCTTCGTGAATTCTATTTGTCAGGAATGGGACTGTGCCGCCAAACGGCCGTTGATGGCACGGGTTTGCGTGATCAGGCTTTGCCAAAGTTCAAAGCGTGTGTCCTCGATGGCGGACTGGGTCGGGGCGGGCTGGAAAACCTGATCCACATGTACCAAGGCCTCTGCCGCTGCGGACAGGTCGGCCAAAGCCCCTGATCCCACCCCGGCCATGACCGCCGCCCCCATCGCGCCGGGGTCCATGCCGCGCACCCGGATCAGGGTTTTGCCCAGGACATCCGCCCGGATCTGGCACCAGCGGTCCGAGGCAGCACCGCCGCCGCCAACCCGCACCTGATCCGGCACCAACCCTGCCGAGCGCTGCAAAGCCTCCAGCGCCAGCCGGGCGGAAAAGGCCACTCCTTCCAGCACCGCCGCCGCCATTTCGTGCGGGCCGGTGGCAGAGGTCAGGCCCGCGAATGTGCCGCGCAGGGTGGTATCCCACAACGGGGCGCGCTCGCCTTGCAAATGGGGCAGGAACAGCGGCGACTGGGCTGTGACCCTGGCAGCACCTTCGGCCAAGTCTGCCGCCTTGCGCCCCAGCAGTCGCGCCAGCCAGTCAAGTGAAGCGCCACCCGCCTGCGTGGGCCCGGCGTGCAGGGTAATCCCGGCCCAAGGCGGAAAGGTGATCACCCCCGGCTCCGGCCTGACCTGAGCCGAGATCACACCCGTCACCTCGGACGTGCCGGAAAGATACATCGCCTGCCCCTCGCGCACCACGCCAAGGCCCAGAAGGCTTGCCCAAGCGTCCATCATGCCCAGAACCACCGGAACGCCCGCAAAAGGCAGACCGGCGCGCACCTTGCCAACAACGGACAACGGGTCTGAAAGGGGGGCAGGCGGGCTTCTGCCCCGGGCATCAGGTCGATCAGGCCCTTGGCATAGGTCAGATCGGTTCCCACCAACCCGACCGAGGATATCGGGTCACTGACCACCCGGCCGGTCAGGCGTGCCACCAGATAATCTCTTGGCAAAAGCACATGCGCTGTCTTGGCCCACAGGTCCGGATGCGCCCCGGCCATCCAGTTCATCCGTGCCAGTGCGTGGCTGGCATCCACCGGGATCGGCGCGCCCAGAAGCCTGATCTTCTGATCTACCGAAATGCGCGCATCCACTTCCGCCCCTGCCGCCGCAGCGCGACCGTCCTGCCAGACAATGGCCGGATGAAGCGGCGTCAGGTCCTGATCAACGAAGACGTGGGTGTTGACCTGCGATGTCAGGCAGATCGCACGCACCAGCCCTGCGCCCTGAAAGCCTTCCAAAGCGGCCAGTACCAAGGCCCACCAATCGGCGGGGTCCTGCTCGACACTTTCGCGCCGGTGCGTGGGATAGCGGGCCTGGGTTTCGCCGACCCGTTGCCCATCCAGCGTGATCATTACCGCCTTGACCGAGGTGGTGCCCACGTCAATTCCGATCAGACATTCCATAGCTTCCCACCCCGTCAAACCACTGGACGTCCCCAGACTGGCCTGACAATCTGGCGGCGGCAAGGGCATGGCCCGCATGACATTCGCCTACACATTCTGGGGGAGAGTAGAGTGGCACTTCATATCACACGGCGCGGTTTTGGCAGCGTGGTTCTTGCCGCAGGTCTGGCGCTGACCGCCAGCACGGCCATGGCCAAGGGCGAGAAGATTGCGGTGATCACACCGTACCTCTCGCAACCCGGCACCCAGTTTTATGTCGAGGCCTTTCAGGCCCGCGCCAAGGAACTTGGCTGGGAGGTGAACGTCATCGACACCCAAGGCGACGTGGCGGCGGTGATCAGCCGGATCGAGGATGTTGTCGCGCAGGGCGTCAACGGCATCGTGATCAACGTTGACCCGGCGCAAATCGGTGCCGGGCTTGATGCGGCGGCGGCGGCGAAGATCCCGGTGATTGGAATGGATGCGGGCGCTGACCCAAGGATTGCGGCCAATGTCACCTCGAACGGCTATGCGATGGCGGCTGAAACCTCGGTCTATGTCGCCAACCGGATTGGCGGCTCGGGTGGCGTGGTGATGTTCACCTTCGACGCCTTCCCGCCGGTGCAGGTGCGGGGTGTGATCGCGGATGCGGTGTTCAAGAACTATCCTGACATCAAGGTGCTGGACCGGATCACCCCCGATGTGTCAGACGGCGGCATCGCCGACAGCCGGGCGAAGATGGAGGCTTTGCTGGCCGCCAACCCGACCCCCGGCAGCATCAAGGCCGTTTGGGCGGCGTGGGACCAACCCGCTTTGGGCGCGTTGCAAGCGATTGAAGCCGCAGGTCGCCAGAACGAGGGCATCGTGATCACCGGCATCGACGCCAACCCGCAAGCGCGTGACGCCATCGCGGCGGGTGGCAATTTTGAGGCTTCGGTGGCGCAAGACTTCAAGGGCATCGGCTTTACCGCCGCGGATACGCTGGCGCGAGTGCTGGGCGGTGAAGTGCTGAAGGCCAATGTCATCTATGTGCCGACCAAGCTGGTCACCAAAGCCAACGCCAAAGAGTAAAGCCCAAGGCGGGGCGATCAATCGCGCCCCCTCACCCGGAATCGTGATGCCTGAACTTATCCTCAACGGTCTGGTGAAAACCTTCGGCCAGACCCGTGCCCTGTCCGGCGCGGCTTTGTCGTTGCGGGGCGGTGAGGTGCTGGCCCTGATGGGCGAAAACGGTGCGGGCAAAAGCACCCTGATCCGCATTCTGGCAGGGCTTGAGGTGGCAGAGGCTGGCACCATCCTGCTGAACGGCGCACCGCTGCGCCTGACCTCGCCCGCCGATTCGCAAGCCGCTGGACTGCGCTTTCTGCATCAGGAACTGCACATCGTGCCCGGCCTGTCTGTGGCCGAGAACATGCACCTTGCCCGGCCCTACCCCTCGCGCTTCGGTGTTGTGCGCTGGCAGGCACTGGCCGCTTCCGCCGGGGCTGCGCTGCGTCGCCTTGGCGTCAGCCATATTGACCCACGGCAGGACATTGGCGTTTTGGGGCCAGGCGATCAGATGCTGGCCCGCATTGCCGCGACTTTGGTGCAGTCCGCCGGGCCGGAATCCTGGGCCTATGTGATGGACGAACCCACCGCCGCGCTGACCGGGGCCGAGGCCGAACGGCTGTTCATCGCGATTGAAACGCTGAAGGCGGCGGGCAAGGCGATCCTGTACGTCTCGCACCGGATGGACGAGGTTCTGCGCCTGTCCGACCGCGTGACCGTTCTACGGGATGGGGCGCATGTGTCAACCCTGCCGCTGGCCCAGACCTCACGCGATCAGATCATCCGTGACATGACGGGCCGGGATTTTTCCAACCTGTTCCCGCGGCCTGTCGCTCCTGCTGCCGACAGGCCGCTGCTGATGGTGCATGATCTGGCAGCCGGCCCCTTGCAAGGCGTCAGCTTCACCCTTTCAGACGGTGAGGTTCTTGGCATTGCCGGGCTGTCCGGGTCAGGCCGCAACATGTTGCTGCGGGCATTGATCGGTGCGGTGCCGCGCCTTGGCAGGGTTGAACTGAACGGTCAAGCGACGGGTTCGACCCCAGCGGACTGCTGGGCTTCTGGCCTGGCCTATGTGCCGCGCGAACGCCGGGCCGAGGGTTTGATGCTGCAACGCCCGCTGGCCGAGACGATTGCCCTGCCGCACCTTGCCAGCCTTTCCCAAGCTGGCTTCGTGAAGGCGCGGCAGATTGTCGGGATGGTGCGCCGCTTTGCATCCAAAGTGCGCCTTAAGGCCGAGGGTGGCCATCAGCCCGCAGCGGAACTGTCCGGCGGTAACCAGCAGAAGATTCTGTTCGCCCGCGCCTTGGCGGGAGGCCCGAAGGTGCTGTTGCTGGATGAACCGACCCGTGGGGTTGATGTGGGTGCCAAGTTCGACATTTACGTCACGATCCGCAGCCTGGCAGCACAGGGGGCTGGGGTTGTCATGGTCTCATCCGACCTGCCGGAACTGATTGGCCTGTGTGACCGCATCGCCATTCTGCATCAGGGCCGTCTGACCCGGATCATCCCGGCCAAGGGGCTGACCGAGGCGGCACTTCTGGCCCATTGCCATGAGAAGGAGGCCTGAATGGCCCGCATTCTGCGCCACTACGGCACGCTGTTCGGCATGGCGGCGATTGTGGTCGTGTTCTGGGTCTTGCTGCCCGCCACCTTCATGACTGTGCGCAACTGGCTGAACATCACCCAGCAGCTTTCCATGCTGACCGTGGTGGCGGTGGCGATGACTGTGGTGATGGTGGTGGGCGACTTTGACCTTTCGGTGGGGTCAATGGCCTCACTGTCGGGGGTCTTTGCTGCTGTGCTGTTCACGCTGGGCTGGCCGGTCTGGGCGGCGGTGGTGGCCGCTTTGGCATTGGGGCTGGCTGGAGGCGTGATCAACGGTGTGCTGGTCAGCGTGATTGGCATCCTGCCCTTTGTGGCGACACTTGCGACGCTGACGATGTATTCTGGCGCGGCCTTCATCGTCTCGGGCGGCAAGACGATCTTTGGCCGCGACATCCCGCAAAGCTTTGGCGACTTCGCCAAATCGGGTTTGCCTTTGGGCACATTGGCGGACAAGCCCATCTTCCTGCCGTGGCTCACGATCCTGGCGCTTGGCATTGCGGCGCTGATTGCGATCATTCTGGAACTGACCACTTACGGTCGCCGCCTTTATGCCATCGGCGGCAATGCCGAGGCGGCGCGGTTGGCAGGGGTCAAGGTCGCATTCCTGCGCCTGACGGCTTACGGCTTCACCGGTGTGGGCGCTGCGGCCGCGGGATTGATGTATGCTTCCCGCGTGGCATCCGCCAATCCGACGCAGGGCGAGGGGTTGATGCTGAACGCCATCGCCGCCGTCTTTCTGGGTATGACCATCACCCGCCATGGCCAGCCGAGGGTGCTGGCCACGATTGCCGGGGTGCTGGTGCTGGGGGTCATGGACAATGGGCTAACGCAGTTGAAGGTTGACAGCTATGTCCGGCAGGTTCTGGTCGGGCTGATCATTCTGCTGGCCGTGTCAATCAGCGCTCTTGGCCGCCGGGCGGTTCTGCGCCGCTGATCAGATCAGGGCGCGGGCGATCAAAGCAGCCAGCCGCATTTCGCCCGCCCGCAATTCTTCGATCGAACGGGCGGCACAGCGTAACCCTTTCAGCGCCGCCATCACCGTCTTGGCCAAGGCTGGCGCCGGGCCAACAGCCGCTGGCACCTCTTGCAGGGCCAGCCACTCTGCCAGCACGGCGGTCATCTGCGCCTCACCCGCCACTGCCAGATCTTGCGAGACGCCAGACTCGGCATCCAGCAGTTCATGGCCGTAAGGCGAGGTCAGAACCACTTCGACGAACTTGCTGTCCTTGGCCACAAAGCATGCCATCAAGGCCGTTTCCAGCGTCATGTCCGGTTGCGAAAAGGCAGCCTGAATGTCGAACACCGCCTGTTCATAATAGGCCCGGCACAGCGCGCGAAAGATCTCTTCCTTGTTGCGGTAGGTTTGGTACAGGGCCGTCCGGGAAAGCCGCGCCTCTTGCGCAATGTCATCCATCGTGGTCCGCCTGAAACCAAAGGCCGCAAAGGCCTGAAAGGCGGCGTTCAGAATGGTGGCTTCGCGTTCCGACAGGGGATCTGGCTGCATAATGGGATCATTCTGACAAAACCGGTCATTTCTGTCCATAAATTTTCTGACATTATTAACAGAAATTGTTATAATCTATGAAAAACAAAGGAAAGCGCAGTGATGCTAAGGGGATAATCGTTGGAAAAGAATATTGCTTGGTCAGTGTCGCAGGCAAGATGCGGCTTGACGGCGTGTCGCTGGCGGGCCGATTGTAAGGCCAACCGGTGGCTTATTCCATGCCGCCTGTTTCGAAGGGTGGCCCGTGCCTGACCTCTTTGCCGAGACTCTGACCCGGCTTGACCTTGCCCGCCGCAGTGGCAGCCTTGGCGCTTTTGGTGGCGTGCGGTTGATGGAGCTTTCCGACGGTCTGGAACGCGGCATCCGGATACTCGAGTTTCGCACCGGCACCGGCCTGCGCTTCACCGTTCTGATCGACCGGGCGTTTGACATTTGCGAGGTGGAATACAAGGGTCAGTCGATCGGCTGGCACGGCCCCTCGGGCATCCGTCATCCGGGGTTGCACGAATACGCAAGCGAGGGCGGCTTTTCATGGGGCCGCAGTTTTTCGGGCTTTCTGGTGACTTGCGGGCTGGATCATATCGGCGGGCCGGAAACCGTGCCTGCGGACAATTACAACTATCCCAACATCCCGACCAACAGCCACGGCCTGCACGGCCGGGTGTCAACGATTCCCGCCAAGCTGACCGGCTATGGCGAGCGGTGGGAGGGCGACCGCTGCATCCTGTGGGCCGAGGGTCAGGTGCGCCAGGCCACCACCTTTGGCGAGCAGTTAACCTTGTTCCGCCGGATCGAGGTCGATCTTGGGTCGAACGAAATCCGCCTGTCGGACAGCGTGAAGAATACCGGCTTCCTGCCGACACCGCATATGTTCTTCTACCACATCAACATCGGCGCGCCCCTGCTGGCCGAGGGCACCCGCTACCTTGCCCCCATCACCGATGTGGTCTGGGCCGCCCACGCCGACCGCTATGAAAGCCAGGGCATCGGTTATCAGCGCGTTCCCGCACCCGTTGACGGGTTCGCCGAACAGGTCTGGCAGCATGAGGTGAATGCCGATATGCGCGGCGAGGTTCCTGTCGCGCTGGTGAATGACCGTCTGGCGCTGGGCATTCAGGTGACAACCCGCAAGAGCCAACTGCCCTGCCACTACGAATGGCAGCACTTTCAGGCGGGCGGCTACGCCTTTGGCATCGAACCTTCGACCCACCACTGTCTTGGCGATCTTGCGGCAAGACAGCGCAGCGAAATGATCTGGCTTCAGGGGCA